>NZ_QAJJ01000009.1:0-33910 GCF_003852455.1 Rhodococcus sp. KBW08 | reverse complement strand
CGACCACGACGACTGAGCCCTCGGCGAACCCTTCGGTGTCGCAACGTCCGAGCAGCAGTGTGTCACCGGCGACCAATGCAACCTCGCCGACCGAGAGTCCTTCGAGCGAAGCGCCCTCCGAGTCGAAGACCTCTGAGACGCAGTCCCCTTCCGAGTCGCAGGAGAGCTCCGAGGAGTCTTCGGCGGTAGCAGTTCCACCGGTGGGGCCGTCCGATCCGCAAGGGCCGTCGGCCGGCGGCGGAGCACCGGCACCGTCTGCTGGTGGACCGGCGAACGCAGCACCGGGCGCAGTCGCAGCGCCTTCCGCGCCCGAGGTTCTGGCCGCACCGGCACCCGTAGCTCCCCAGGTACCGTCGAACGCTCCGAACGTCGCGAGTCCGAGTGAGAACCCGCAGGCATTCCCGACGGCGTTCACTCAAGGGCTTCCGCCGATTCTCAATGCTGCCGCCGTCGCCGGTGGTGTGGGCGGCATGGCAGTTGTAGCGGCCGGTGCGGGAGCTATGACTTTCCGTGGAGCTTCGCTGCAGAAGGCGCGATTGGCTGCGGCACGTGCCGAATTCCTGGCACCCGGATCACAGGGAGGTGCGTGAGTCGTGCCGGACAGACGTTCACATCGCCGCGTTCTGGCTGCGGTGGATGCTGTATGTGACGCAGCAGCGTCGTCGGAGGCTGTGTCACTGCTGACAGTGGTGCAGACAGTCGCCCGCGAGCGTGGTCGCCCGATCGAGATCGATCTGGAAACCCCGCTCGCCACCGGAGTGTGCGGTCAGCGCCGGGCCTACGACGATCACGACGTCATCGTTTTGGCCCCCGGGTTGCCCAATGTCGAGCGGACTCTGGCACATGAGTTGGGGCACATAGTTTTTCGTCACGAGGGTGCCGAGATTGCCGAGGCAACGCTCGAGGTCAGTGACGATTTGATCGCGTACATGCTGAGTCAACGTTCCCTGCGGCGCAATGAACCCGTACCGATGGATGACATCGCGGAGTGGGAAGCCGAGACGTTCGCGTCGATGTTGATCATGCGTCTGCGAACGATGAGTGGCCGTGGAACACCGCTGTCGGTATTGCGGTACGACGAGGCGATCGGATGATCTTTTGGGCTGTGGCCCTTCTCGTCTGGGTTGCAGCCGGTGCGAGATTGGGTCGAGTTGTCGCGCGCACCGCGACGCCTCTGCGGATGTCGATGGTCTTCGCAGGCTTCTCGGTCGCATTGTCCTCGACGGTCATGGTTCCGGCGGTGTGGGACATCGTCGATCGCATTGCGCCGGAGCAACATGCCGCAGCGATGATCGTCATCGTTCTGTGGACCGCGTTGTCTGCGGCCAGCGCAGTCGGCGCCGTGTCCGCTTGGCCGGTGATGTCGCGTCCAGCCATGCGCGGTCTCGCCACGGTGCTGTACTCGGTGGGGTTGCTGGTGGCGATCGCGGTGCTCTTCGGTTACCCGGCGCCGGCGCTCATCTTTATCATCGTTGCACTGTCCCTTGTCATTTCGACGGGGCTACGGCACGTCGCGTGGGCGCCATTGGGGCGTGGAATCGCGTTGATCGTGACCGGTTCGTCGATCCTGCTCGTCGTGGTCGTCGTGATGCTGGTCGAATCGATCGGTGGCACCGGCGCACTCGAATCGGATATCTGGACGGGCGCAGGAGTGTGGTTCATCGCTGCGTCGAGTGTTCTGATAGCGCTGGGCATCACCTGGGTGCTTCTCGAGACCTGGGTACGTGCGCGACGTGATCTGTACCGTCTGCGGCGGATGCACACGCTTCTCGTCAAGCGATTCCCCGAGGTAGTCGACGCGGACAGTGCCGGGAGTACGTCCGTGCTGCGGGCGTCTGACATGATCGCTCAGATCATGGATGCGATGTACATCCAGTCCGGCGCCGGGATGTTCGACGTCGGTGGACAGGAACCGCCGCGGGCGGTCACTGCACACGCGGGGATATTGGCTGGGTGGATCGCTGATCCCTTGGCCTCGGATGTGTTGGACACCAGGTGGATTGCGCCACCGGAGAAGATGTCGGCGCGCCGATGGGTGTTGTTGTTGGCGAAAGAACTCGATGAAACGACAAAAGTAGGTCGACGTTCATAGTCGACCTACTCCATGTCATTTCAGTACTTCAGGTCAATGCAGTGCTTCAGGTCAATGCAGAGCTTCACACCCGCATCAGCGCGACGCGTCAGGCGGAACCTCTGGCAAACCTTCACTCGCGCGGAGCTTTTCAGCCATCGTGGTGAGTAGATTCTGCGATTCTTCCGAGAGGTCGAATGCACGGCTCGAGAGGCGGCGAAGACCATAGCCTTGGAGCTGCGAGAGCAGTTCCAGGTCGTGATCGATCTTGGCTGCGTAGATGTCGTTGAAGAAGTAGTCGGGCTTCACCTTGAAGAACCGGGCGAACGCCGCGACTGTCTCGTCGGAGGGGTTGGTGCGCTGTCCCGAGCGGAGCTGCGAGATGTACGGCTTGGAGATCTGATGGCCGTCTTCGATGAGCGCTGCCGCAACCTCGGCATTGGTGTGGGGTTTGCGCCCCGGAGGATGAACACTGTCGAACAGTTTGTTCAATCGTTCTGCAAAGTCAGCCATTGTGAACCGCCCCGTAATCCTCTCTAGCTAGCAATTGTCCGTTCAGTGAATCCTACGGTATCACGCGGATAACCGATCGGTAGCTCACCGTAGTCTGTTTAGTGGACTAGTTGTCAAATGTGTCCGAGATTCGATTCGTCCGGCCAATGAGTGCTCAGCTATGTCTCAGCGCACATTGAGTTTCCGCCGCGCGGAAATGCGCAGCTACGACTGCGCTATTCGAACCTTCCAGTACTTGGCCAATCTGCCCAATATCAAACCTTTTACCCGTTTTGGCGATATTAGCTATGCGTTAGCCTGGTTTTCCGCGACTATTTCGATTGAAAAACTGCAGTTCAAGCGAGGTTTGAGGGATTAGGGCCGCAATCGGGGCCGCTGTTTACGGTGTCGCGCGGATCACCTGCGAGTTGAACCTTGAACGGTTTGCCGGATTCCAATCTGTGCTAGCTAAACCCTGCGAGCAGGCGCAGAATTGTGACATGAAACACACGATGAGCGATGATGAATTGCGCCGCGCGATCCGTGAAATTCAGGATCGAGCCCACGACGCGCGCAAGCGTGGGGACGATGTAGCGGCGGAAGAACTCGACCGTACGGTCAGGGGTTATCAAGAGCAGATGATGCAGCGTCTGTAGTGCTCGCTGCGGTCGTCTCCACGCAAGGTTTGCAGAGTGCGGCCGCACCCCTTCGGCCGTCTTGCGTGTTTCGGGGCGGTCACACCGCGCGTGCGTAGACTTTCCCGCATGTCCACAGTACGAGTGCGGGGGAGTGTTCATCCATGTCTGTAAGGTCGCTCGACGGCAAGAAATGCCTGATCACCGGCGCTGGTAGTGGAATAGGACGCGCAACTGCGCTCCGTGCATCCGAGGCCGGCGCCGAATTGTTTCTCACCGATATCAACAACCTCGGATTGGAAGAGACAGTCGCGATGGTCGGCGCCGCCGGCGGCACGGTCAGCATGGCGAAGGCGCTCGATATCTCGGACTACGACGAGGTCGTGAAATTCGGTACCGAGATTCACACTCAATTCTCTCCGATGGATGTCGTCATGAATATCGCCGGCATTTCGGCGTGGGGAACTATCGAGAACCTCGAACACCGGCACTGGAAGTCCATGGTGGACGTCAACCTGATGGGGCCGATCCACGTCATGGAGACGTTTGTTCCGCCCATGATTCGTGCCGGCAAGGGTGGGCACCTGGTCAATGTGTCTTCGGCCGCCGGGCTCCTGGCCCTGCCGTGGCATGCCGCCTACAGCGCGAGCAAGTTCGGCCTTCGCGGTGTCTCCGAAGTGCTGCGATTCGATCTGAAGCGGCACGGAATCGGCGTCAGTCTGGTTGTGCCGGGTGGCGTGAAGACGCCATTGGTGGGAACCGTGGAAATTGCGGGTATCGACAGAGGCGACCCGCGGGTCGAAAAGCTCACGCACCGATTCGAGAAGCGTGCGGTTTCGCCGGAGAAGGTGGCGTCGTGCATTCTGCGGGGAATCGAGAAGAACACGTATCTCGTATATACGTCCAATGACATCCGATTCGGATACTGGTGGGCGCGTAAATTCGCACCGCCATACGAGTTCGTGATGCAAAAAGCGAACGACCAATTCAGTAAATTGCTCAAGCGATGAGCGTTAACTCCGTCGGGACTTTTATCTAGTCGAATAGGGACCAAAGTCATGCCGAAGAGTTTTCACTTCGATATCGAATTCAAGTATCCCATCGACGACGTTCATCGAACTCTGACGGACCCGCGTTATTGGGAAGTCCGACTCGGAGACCTCTATGCCACCTCGGACATCGACGTTGCAGACGGGTCGATTCAAGTATCGGTGTCCGAGGAAATCGACTCCGCCTCCCTCCCGAGCCTGGTCGCCAAGGTTGCGCCGAGTCGACTCGGTCTGACACGGGTCGACCACTGGGGACCCCTGTCTGACGGGAAGGCAGCTGGGTCGGTCACCGGAATCGCGCACGGACTGCCGATACGAATCGAGACGACGCTCGACCTCACAGCCGCCGAGTCCCGCACGCGACTGGCCGTCGACGGAACGGCCGAAGTGAAGATGCCGATTATCGGTGGTCAGATCGAGAAGTTGCTGAAGAAGACCGTTGAGGACTTGCTGGGGCGCGACCGAGACGCCGTCGAGTCATTTCTCGCCTGAATCGGCGCCGAAATCGACCTCCAGCACGCGCGCACCGGGGCCGGCGGCCGCGAGTTGATCGTGAGGGTTGGCCAGTGAGCACCCCTCCAGTGAGAGACACCCGCAGCCGATGCAACCGGTGAGGTTGTCTCGCAGACGTTCCAGTTGCTCGATACGGAGATCGAGGTGGCGCCGCCATCCGGTCGACAACCTCTCCCAATCTGCACGGTTCGGGGTGCGGCCCTCAGGAAGTGTGCCGAGGGCTTCCCGGATTTCCGACAACGGAATCCCGACGCGCTGCGAAATTCTGATGAAGGCGACGCGTCGAAGCGTGTCTCGTTGGTATCGACGCTGGTTGCCGCTGGTCCGGCGACTGACGATGAGGCCTTCCCGTTCGTAGAAATGCAGGGCCGAGACGGCGACACCGCTGCGCTCGGAGAGCTGACCGGGAGTCAATTCCTTGGCTTTCCACGAAGGCATCTCCATGGCGACTACCGGTCCGTGGCCCGGTGAAGGGTGGCGTGGAGGTGATGCGTCAGCGGGGTGTCACCGTGCGCCATCCACAAGTCGTACGTCAGCGTGTCGCCCTGGACCCGCATGACCCGCCGGACATCGTGGACCGGTTTGGCGTCGGGTGATGCTGCGAGCGTGTGACGGGTCAAGGCGAGAGTGCCTTCGGAGTCGACGGTTCCGCGATGGATCTCGACAAATCCGGTGGGTTGACTGACGAGCAGTTCGAGCTCGCCACCCGGTGTCGGGCGTAGGTAACCCGATTCCATGTGAAGCGGTCGGCCGTCGGGGAGCCCACGAGTGCGCGACGAGTAGGTGACGAACGGTTTCGGAGTCGGAGCGAACTCGATTTCCTCGGAATATTCGAAGTCGTCGATCGTGGGGAAATGTCCGGCTCCAGCGCCGACCCAGCGTCCGGTGAACCGGTCGATTCCGGCGCCGCTCAGCGCCGCCTGATCCGTACTGCCCATTTGGTGGTCCTCTCGCCTGCGTCGGACAAGACGTTACGCGGGCCGGTACGGCAGCTGCTCCTCCCTGCTGGGTGGGGCCCACGGGATTAGTGTTCAGTCATGAACGCTTCTGGCTCCGTCCCCCTCGGTGTCGATTCCGAGGTGGGCCGATTGCGATCGGTCATTCTTCATCGTCCTGGCGACGAGCTGAAACGGTTGACCCCACGCAACAACGACGAGTTGCTTTTCGACGCGTTGCCGTGGGTGGACCGTGCGCAGGAAGAACACGATCAGTTCGCGACCGTCCTTCGTGAGCGCGGCGTCGAGGTCCTGCTGTTGTCCGATCTCCTCACCGAAGCGCTCGAGGTCAGCGGCGCTGCGCGGATCCAGGGGATCGCGGCCGCCGTCGACGCACGCAAGATCGGGCACGCGCTCGGGCAACACCTGGCTGCGTACCTGCGAAAGGTGGAGCCGAAGGAGTTGTCGTCGATCCTCACCGCGGGAATGACGTTCGACGAGCTGCCGATCGATGCCGACTCGACCTCGTTGGTACGCAGGATGCATCACGGCGGTGACTTCGTGATCGACCCCCTGCCCAATCTGCTCTTCACGCGAGACTCGTCGTTCTGGGTGGGACCGCGGGTGATCATCACGTCCTTGGCGTTGTCGGCGCGAGCTCGCGAATCCTCGATCACGGATCTCGTGTACGCGCATCACCCTCGATTCAAGGGCGTGCGCCGCGCGTACGAGTCGCACACGGCTCCGGTCGAGGGAGGAGACGTACTGCTTCTCGCATCAGGGGTGATCGCAATCGGTGTCGGTGAACGGACGTCGCCCGCTGGAGCAGAAGCGTTGGCGCGTAGCGTGTTCGACGATGGTCTCGCCGATACGGTGCTGGTCGTTCCGATCGAACAACGCCGAGCGTCGATGCATCTCGACACGGTCTGCACCATGGTCGAGGCCGACGCAGTCGTCATGTATCCGGCCATCCAGGACACGTTGTCGGCGTTCACCTTGCGCAAGGAAGACGACGGGGTGAGTATTCGCGGGGCCACGCCGTTCCTCGAAGCGGCAGCCGACGCCATGGGAATCGGAAAACTTCGTGTGATCGACACCGGACTCGACACGGTGACGGCCGAGCGTGAGCAGTGGGACGACGGGAACAACACGTTGGCCGTCGAACCGGGCGTCGTGGTCGCTTACGAGCGCAACGTCGAAACGAACGCCAGGCTCGAGGCCTCGGGTATCGAGGTCTTGCGAATCGCGGGTTCGGAACTGGGGTCCGGCCGTGGTGGACCTCGGTGTATGTCCTGCCCGATCGCCCGCGATCCGCTGTAAGCCGTCGACGCTGTCAGAGAATTTCTTCCACCTTGGCTGCCGGACGCGCGAGCACGGTGCCCTTGTCCGTGACCACGAACGGGCGTTCGATCAGAATCGGGTGCTCGATCATCGCGTCGAGGATTTCGGATTCGGAAGCATCGGCGAGTCCGAGTTCCTTGTACTGCGTTTCGCGCTTGCGAACCGCTTGGCTGGGCTCGAGGCCGGCGTCGGCGAGGAGTTTTTCCAGCTCGGATCGGGTAGGCGGAGTATCGAGGTACTTCACAATGGTGGGTTCGATGCCCGCGTCCCGGATGAGCCCGAGAACAGTTCGCGAGGTGTTGCACCGTTGATTGTGGAAGATGGTTGCAGATGCCATGTCCGTCATTCTGCCTCTGAGTCCGAACTCGTGGGACAAACAGGGGAACAACGGACACCTCCGGCGCGCTGCACTTGAAGTACCGACTTGTGAGGAGAAAACGATGACGGAACATCGCAGTGTGGACGAACGACGCGTGGTCATTGCCGGTGGGCACGGCAAGATTGCGCAGCACCTGACGTACTTGCTGGCAGGGCACGGTGATCGGCCGGTAGCGCTGATCCGCAATTCCGCGCACGAGGGTGCCGTCCGCACACTCGGCGCGTTCCCCGTGGTGATCGATCTGGAATCGTCCACGGTCGAGGAAGTTGCGAAGGTACTCGACGGTGCCGACGTCGCGGTCTTCGCCGCAGGTGCCGGACCTGGTAGCTCGATCGAGCGCAAGGACTCCGTCGACCGGGCCGCGGCGGTGCTGTTGGCCGATGCTGCCGAGAAAGCCGGAGTGCGTCGGTTCATCCAGATCAGCGCCATGGGTGCTGGTGACGAAATACCAGAGAACACCGACGAGGTTTTTGCCGCCTATCTACGAGCGAAGACTGCAGCGGAGGAAGATCTCAAGACCAGGACTTCGCTGGACTGGACGATTCTTCGGCCAGGGCTTCTGACGGACGACGATCCCACCGGTGAAGTCCTTCTAGCCGAGCCGCCCGTCGATCGAGGCTCGGTGCCTCGTGCCGATGTCGCCGCGGTGGTCGAAGCGCTCATCGATGCCCCGTCCAGTGTCGGCAAGATATTGGTTCTGACCTCCGGCCCGCATACGATCCGCGAAGCGATCGAGGGTCTGTGACCGAGAAGATACGACGAGGGTGACGATGAAGATCGCGATCGACCACGATTCCTCCACAGCTCCGTACGACCAACTGCGGCAACAGATTATCGAGCAGGTGCACGGCGGTGGGTTGATCGCGGGAACCAAGATTCCGACGGTGCGTGCGTTGGCGTCGGAGCTGGGATTGGCGGCAAATACCGTCGCGAAGGCTTATCGCGCGCTCAGCGATCAGGGCGTCATCGAGACGCGAGGCAAGCAAGGGACATTCATCGCTTCGGGGACTGATCCGGTGCAGGCGCAGGCAGAACAGGCGGCGACCGCGTTCGCGCATAACGTGCGCTCGCTCGGGTACTCCGACAGTGAGATCGTCGCCATGGTGGAGTCGGCATTGAGAGGTGCGTGACACAATGATTAAGTTGACGCTTCAACTTAAAGCTGTCAGTCTTGGCTCATGAATTCGTCGATTGCTCGTGACCTCGGACTCCTCATCGCCCGTGTCGGCCTCGGGATCATCTTCATCGCCCACGGTTGGCAGAAGTTCTTCACCTACAAGATCGCTGGAACGCAGGCTGCATTCGAAGGGATGGGCGCCCCGCTCCCCAAGATTTCGGCAGTTCTGGCGGCATCGATCGAACTCGGCGGCGGCATCCTGCTCATCGCAGGTCTGCTGACCCCGCTCGTCGGAGCCCTGCTGTTCCTCGACATGGTCGGCGCGTTCTTCATCGTGCACGCGGACAAGGGTGTCTTCATCGACAACGGCGGCTACGAACTCGTCGTCGCACTCGGTGTCGGATCGCTCTTGATCGCCGTGATGGGCGCAGGACGCATCAGTATCGACGGATTGATCGGCAAGGGCAACGGTTGGGTTAAAACCCCAGCTTGATTGGGGTGAGAAGGCGGGCTCAACGGACGTTGAGCCCGCCTTCCGGCTTGCTTTTGGCCCACAAAGTGACGAACGTAGTCATCTATGGTGACGAAATCTGATCGATCCGAACAAGATTCCGGGGCCAACGAAGAGCGCCCGGAGACGGGCTTTACTCGGGTAGGCGTTCGGACCGACTACGTGGTGTTTTCCGTCGCGGCTGCAGCCGTGTCGGCAATCGTCGTATGGGGTCTCGTAGCTCCCGACAACCTCGATTCGGTAACCGGAAGTGTTCTCAACTGGCTGGTGACCAACATCGGCTGGCTCTTCGTGCTTGCGGCTTCGGCCTTCGTGCTGTTCTCCATCTACCTTGCCGTCAGTCGATTCGGCGACATTCCGCTGGGCAAAGACGGCGAGAAGCCCGAGTTCCGCACCGTCAGCTGGATCGCCATGATGTTCAGCGCCGGCATGGGTATCGGCCTGATGTTCTTCGGTGTCGCGGAACCGCTGGCGCACTACGTGACTCCGCCTCCCGGCACCGACGGTGGCGTCGGAACTGCCATGGCCACCACCATGTTTCACTGGGGTCTTCATCCTTGGGCGATGTATGCCGTTGTGGGCCTTGCCATTGCGTACGGGTCGTATCGCCGAGGACGCAAGCAACTGTTCAGTTCGGCCTTCATCCCCTTGCTCGGTCGCAAAGCCGAAGGGCCGATCGGCAAGGTCATCGACATCCTGGCGATCTTTGCCACACTTTTCGGTACCGCAGCATCTTTGGGGCTCGGCGCACTTCAGATCGGCTCCGGTTTCGAGGTAGTCGGCTGGATGGAAGAAGCCGGTGTATTCCTGCTCGTGGCCATCGTTGCGGTACTGACCCTGGCGTTCGTCGCGTCGGCAGTTTCCGGTGTGGCCAAGGGAATTCAGTGGTTGTCCAACATCAACATGGTGCTCGCGCTGATCTTGGCCCTGTTCGTGTTCGTTCTCGGGCCGACCGTGCTGATTCTCAATCTGCTCCCGACGACCATCGGTGCTTACGTTTCCGACCTTGCCCAGATGTCCGCTCGCACGGGTGCATCGTCGAATCCTGAAACGGGCGCGTGGCTTTCGTCGTGGACGATCTTCTACTGGGCATGGTGGGTGTCCTGGACGCCGTTCGTCGGCATGTTCCTGGCGCGCATCAGCCGCGGCCGCACGATCCGCCAGTTCATCGTCGGCGTCATCGCCGTTCCCACGACTGTCAGCTTGCTCTGGTTCGCGATCTTCGGAGGCGCGGGTATCGGCGAGGAACGCGACGGAATCGGCTTGTCCGGCCGAGGCTCGGAAGAGGCTCAACTGTTCGGCATGCTCGACAATCTGCCGCTTGCCGGTGTCACGACCGTCCTGGTCATGCTGCTCGTCGCGGTATTCTTCGTCTCCGGCGCCGACGCTGCGTCGATGGTGATGGGGACGCTCTCACAACGCGGAACGCTCGAACCGAGTCGCTGGGTCGTGGTCTTCTGGGGCATGTTGACCGGTGGCGTCGCAGCACTTCTGCTCTGGACCGGTGGTTCCGAAGCGCTCGACGGCTTGCAGACGATGACGATCATCGCGGCGGCGCCGTTCGTGCTGGTCATGATCGGCCTGTGCTTCTCGCTGTACAAGGATCTTTCGCACGACCCGATCATCGTTGCGGCGAAGGAACAGAAACGTGCCCTCTTACGCCCGCGGCGGGGGCGCCGCGTCGGCAAACCGGCGGAGTAATCGTGAAACGAAGGAGGCACCGAANNTTCGGTGCCTCCTTCGTTTGTCCCCCTATTTCCAGCTCGGCAACCACAAATGGTTCTGCCACGATTCGGGCGTGATCGGCATGGCTGTGAGTATCGGCCAGAGGTAGACGAAGTTGGCTACGACCAGACCGATGTACAGACTGACTGCAAGAAGTCCGGTGGTACGACGCTCGACGGACGCGCTCGCCTTGCCCAGAACGTCGCCGAGGACCAGCGCGAATCCCATGACCATGAACGGGGCGAGCGCAACGGCGTAGAAGTAGTACATCTGGCGGTCGAGCGTCGCGAACCACGGAAGGTAAGCGGCGCCGTAACCCGTCAGGACCACTGCGTATCGCCAGTCACGGCGCACGAACGTCTGCCAGATCGCCCACGCCAACATCGGTAGCGCCAGCCACCACATTGCCGGTGTGCCGATCAGCATGACTGCCTTGACGCAGCTGGCGGCCCCGCAACCGGTGACCTGCTCGCCGTCGGCATAGTAATAGAGCATCGGTCGTAGCCCCATCGGCCACGTCCACGGTTTCGACTCCCACGGGTGGTGGTTTCCGGCGGAGTTGGTCAGACCGGCATGGAACTGCAGAACGTTTCCGCTGTAGTACCAGAGTGAGCGCAGCGCAGACGGGATGAAACTCCACGTACCGCCCTCACCGATCTCGTTGCCGACGGCATGACGGTCGACGCCGGTCTCGCTGGTGAACCAGGCCCAGTAGCTCGCGAGGTACACACCCAGCGGAATGATCACCAGCGCATACAGAGCTGGACCGATGTCGCGAACGGCGGTGCCGACCCAGGGGCGCTGAACACGGTATGCGCGGCGCGCCGACAGGTCGAAGGCAACACTGAGCAACCCGAAGAAGAGAATGAAGTACATGCCGGACCACTTGGTTCCGCAGGCCAGGCCGAGCAGGATGCCGGCGCCGAACCTCCACCACCGGAAACCCAGCCGTGGACCCCAGGCGGAATCGCCGATGCGGCCCTCGTCGTACACCTTCGCCATTCGTTCGCGGACTTGGTCGCGATCGACCACCAGGCATCCGAGCGCCGCAAGGACGAAGAATGCCAGAAAGATGTCGAGCATCCCGAGGCGGGAGGAGACGAAGGTGACGCCGTCCACGATGAGCAGGATTCCGGCAATGGCGCCGATGAGCGTCGACCGCGTCATGCGGCGCACGATGCGGATGATCAGCAAGACCATCAGCGTTCCGACCAGGGCCGACGAGAAGCGCCACCCCCAACCGTTGTAACCGAAGAGTGCTTCGCCGATCGCGATCATCTGCTTGCCGATCGGCGGGTGGACCACCAACCCGTAACCGGGATTGTCTTCGATGCCGCCGCCGGTGAGGACCTGCCAACCCTGCGGAACGTAGTGCTTCTCGTCGAAGACCGGTGTGCCCGCGTCGGTCGGGTAGGCGAGCATCGTGAAGCGGGTGATCGCTGCGACGGCGGTGATGAAAGCGGTGACGATCCAGCCGCGCAATCTGTCTGTCGGGCCGAAATCAGGATCCGGTACCAGCGGGCCGGGACTACGCACTACCCGATCGCTCGTGGCGGGCGTTGGCCGCTCGTCCGTCTGCACAGTCACCTGGCAATCGTAGGCTGTCAGGTATGACTGGTCGTTTGGTACTCGCCGCAACACCCATGGGAGATGTCGGTGACGCATCCCCGCGTCTTCGGTCTGCTCTCGCAACCGCCGACGTCGTCGCTGCGGAGGACACACGACGCACCAAGTCTCTGGCGTCCGCGCTCGACGTCACCATCACCGGGAAGATCGTCAGTTTCTACGATCAGGTCGAGATTTCGCGGCTGCCCGCGCTGGTCGCAGATGTGGCCGAGGGCAAGACCGTCCTGCTGGTCACGGATGCAGGCATGCCGTCGGTCAGTGATCCCGGGTATCGCCTAGTTGCCGCGTGCGTAGCCGAGAACCTCGCGATCACGTGTCTCCCTGGTCCGTCGGCGGTGACGACGGCGCTCGCGCTCTCGGGCTTGCCCGTGGAGCGGTTCTGCTTCGACGGGTTCCCGCCGCGTAAGCAGGGGCAGCGCAAGACGTGGCTCTCTGCCTTGGCAACAGAGCAGCGAGCATGCGTCTTCTTCGAAGCACCCCATCGCCTTGCCGATTGCCTCGCAGACGCGGTGGACGTCCTCGGACCGAATCGCCGCGCGGCCGTGTGCCGGGAATTGACCAAGACCTACGAGGAAGTGAAGCGCGGCACTCTCGGAGAGTTAGCTGCCTGGGCGGCCGAGGGTGTTCGCGGCGAGATCACGGTGGTGCTCGAAGGCGCCGTGCTGGTGGCATCTGATCCTGCCGATCTTGTCGACGAGGTGGAACGGTTGGTCGAGGGGGGAGCGCGCTTGAAGGACGCGTGTGCTCTGGTCGCAACGGCCGGCGTCTCCAAGCGTGAGTTGTACGAGACGGTCCTGGCCGCTCGAAAGGACTAGCGGGAGCGGTGCACTGCAGGCGCACCGGGACGCAGGTTGGCGTCGTCGGCCGCGGCTTGGCCGGCGTGCCAGCCTTCGGCGTCGACGGACCGTCCGCGAGTCTTGCGGGTTGTCGGGAACAATCGATCGAACTCGGCGTCGACAGCCTCGGATGTGGTGGCGAGAATCGGCAGAAGGTCCGCGACGTCCATCGATGCCGCGTCGGCCGCTTCGGCCGTGGCTTTGGTGCCGGCGTCGCGTAGGCGGTGTCCGATTCGGCTGGCGAACCCGGCCAGGAAGCCCTTTCGGAACGAGGTGGTGCGTGAGCCACCCCGATTGCTCGAGTCGGCGAATTGCATTGCACGGGTTGCCTGTACGAGCAGGGAAGTGAACAGCATGTCGACTTGCTGAAGGTCGACCGGAGTGCCGACGACGGTCGCGAGTGCGATGTCGCTGAACCAGACCGTCCTGACTCGATTCGATTCACCGATCTCGGTCAGGAGGTGAACTTTTTCCTTCACGTACGGGTTCTCGATGTGAATGCGTCGGGCATTCACGGACGTGTCGGTGACCCCGGCGCGACTGTGGAGCAGCGCGGAATCGATCGCGTATCGAGTCATCAACTCCTGTGCCTTCGCGGTGAAAATCTCGGCTTCTTCGGCGAAGTTGGTGGCTTCCGCTTTGGCGAGCAGCCCACGAATTCGCTTGAGTACCTTGGCGTCGACCTCGGTATCACCGACGCCGGCATAGCTGGTGTCGGTGCGTTGCGACGGCCAGATGGACGGTGGCGCGAGCAATATCGTCCACTGAGGCAGGCGCATCCACGATCGCGCGACGTCGACGATCTGCGAAACGAGGAAGTATGGATCCTGGAACAAGAGGCCGGCCGCGAGGGAGCGAAAAACGTCGTCGTCCACGGTGATTCGAGAAGCGATGTGCCGAGACTTCGGATACTGCTCGCCGATCGTCTGCAACTGCCCCACCCATTCGAGCGGTGCGCGATCGGAGGCGCGCGACGCCTTCGCGTCGAACAGGATGGTGGTGGCCGCGAGATCGGCGTCGGACGCGTCTTTGCTTCGGCGCGCCAGATGAATCAGATCCGCCGGCTGCCATCCGCGGTCGTACGCCGCGGCCAGTTCGGAAACGAGATCTCGCGCCGCGGAAACGGATTGAGGGCTGACCTCCTGAGTGGACACCCGTGCTCCGTTCCATGGCAGTGTCTGCGCCGAAGCGCTGGTTCGAATGTATGTTCTATTCGTCGTCATGGCTGGAGTGTGCACGTGGGGTCCGACACATCCGCCTGTAACCGGATATCTCGGACCCCACGTGCGGCACTCTCGCCTAGCTCATTCTTCGACGAAGCGGGGAAAAACTGGCGCCGGAGCAGGTAGTTTCCGGTTCGCGTCGATGCGAACCGCAATGTCGGCGAACTGACGGTTCTCTTCGCTCTGGCCGAGCAGATCGAGGATTCGCGACGCAGCGTCGGGCATCACCGGCTGAACGAGAAGCCCGACAATGCGGACCACTTCGAGCGTCACGTACAGAACCGTCGCCATGCGTGCCGGATCGGTCTTGCGTAGAACCCACGGTTCCTGCTTGGAGAAGTACCGGTTGGTCTCGCCGAGAACGCCCCAGATGGCTTCCAACGCGAGGTGCAGAGCCTGCACGTCGAACTCGCTGCGGCACTTGGCAAGCAAGGCGTCCGCCGACGCCAGCATCGCCAGGTCGTCCTCGGTGAACTCGCCGGGGGTGGGGACCTGGGCGTCGCAGTTCTTCGCGACCATCGTCAGTGAACGCTGCGCGAGGTTGCCCAGTTCATTGGACAGGTCTGCGTTCATACGTGTCACGATTGCTTCGTGGCTGTAGCTGCCGTCCTGGCCGTACGAAATCTCGCGGAGCAGGAAGAAACGGACCGCGTCGAGGCCGTACTGATCGACCATCGCGATGGGGTCGACGACGTTGCCGACGGACTTCGACATCTTCTCGCCCTTGTTGTACAAGAACCCGTGGACGAAGACCCGCTCCGGTAGTTCGATGCCCGCAGACATGAGGAACGCCGGCCAGTACACGGTGTGGAACCGCGTGATGTCCTTGCCGATGATGTGCAGGCTCGCGGGCCAGAACTTCTCGAACTCCGCCGAGTCGACGTTCGGGTAACCCACGCCGGTCAGGTAGTTGGTGAGCGCGTCGACCCAGACGTACATGACGTGGTCGGAGTCGCCGGGAACCTCGACGCCCCAGTCGAACGTGGTGCGTGAGATCGACAGGTCCTTGAGGCCGCCCTTGACGAAGCTGACGATCTCGTTGCGGCGCGTCGTGGGGGCGATGAATTCGGGGTGCTCTTCGTACAGCGCGAGGAGGCGGTCCTCGTATGCCGAGAGTCGGAAGGTGTAGTTCGACTCCTCGGTCCACTCCACGGGCGTGCCGGTCTCGGTGGACTGACGTGTGCCGTCCTCCAGCAGTGTGGTCTCGGCTTCGGTGTAGAAAGCCTCGTCACGAACCGAGTACCACCCCGAGTACGTGTCGAGGTAGATGTCGCCCGATGCGGCCATCTTCTCCCAGATCGCCTTGCTGGCCACCTGATGATCCGCGTCGGTGGTGCGGATGAACCGGTCGTACGAGATGTTCAGGACCTTGTCGAGGTTCTGGAACACGTCGGAGTTCCGGGCCGCGAGTTCGCGGACGTCGATGCCCTCTTTGATCGCTGTCTGCTGCATCTTCAGACCGTGCTCGTCGGTGCCGGTCATGAAGAACACTTCATGTCCGTCCAACCGCTTGAAGCGGGCGAGCGCGTCCGAGGAGATGTACTCGTACGCGTGGCCGATGTGCGGAGCGCCGTTGGGATACGCGATCGCTGTCGTGATGTAGAACGGCGGTCGTTCCGCGCCTTCCTGGGCGGCGGAGTCCGGGCGCGGGGTCTGGGAGGGTGAGGCAGGCACAGTCATGGTGCGCTTACTCTATCGGGCGTGAGCAAAGACCGTCCCGCCCCCGATGCCCCTGAGCCCTTGTCGCCTCTGATCGACGCCCATACGCACCTCGACGCGTGTGGTGCGCACGATGCTGCGACCGTGGCCGAAATAGTCGATCGAGCCGAGGCCGTCGGCGTCGGACGAGTCGTCACGGTGGCCGACGACCTTGATGCCGCGCGATTTGCAGTCGAAGCGGCTCATTGGGATTCGAGAGTCTACGCAGCCGTCGCAATCCATCCGACCAGGGCAAACGTTCTCGATGCCGGCACGCGAGCCGAGATCGAGCGGTTGGCGGCCGATCCACGAGTCGTTGCAGTGGGGGAGACGGGGCTCGACCTCTACTGGCCCGGCAAGCTCGAGGGGTGCGCCACCATCGAGGAGCAGGTCGACGGTTTCCGGTGGCACATCGATCTGGCGAAGCGTCTCGGTAAGACGCTGATGATTCACAATCGCGAAGCCGATCAGGATTTGCTGCGGGTGCTGCACGAGGAAGGCGCGCCGGAGACCGTGGTCTTCCACTGCTTCTCCTCCGATTCGGAGATGGCCCGTGCATGCATCGACGCGGGCTACGTGTTGAGTTTCTCGGGGACCGTGAGTTTCAAGAATGCGAAGGCGCTGCGTGAGGCCGCGCTGTTGGTGCCCTCGGATCAGCTGATCGTCGAGACGGACGCGCCGTTCTTGACGCCGCACCCGTTCCGCGGCGCCCCCAACGAGTCGTACTGCCTGCCGTACACGGTGCGCGCACTCGCGGACATCCGCGGCGAGGATCCGCAGGCGCTGGCCGCAGCGTCCACGGCGACAGCGGAGCGCGTGTACAAGCTCTGACGCTATTGTGGTCTGACAGGTAACTCCGCGCCCGGGACCGTCGTGTTCCGGTTCGTCTACTGCGCGGAGTATTCAGATGAATGACTCCATCTATCCCTCCGATGTCTATCCCGACGACGTCGAACACACAGCCGAGCAGTCCTCGCGATCCGGCTCGAGCGCGGCGAATTTCTCGAATCCCGGGAGGGAATGAAGGCGCACAGCTTCGCTGAGCCGACGCCGGTCGACTCTTCAGTCCAGATCGTCAGCGTTCATGTCGACGCGGTCGAAGTCGAGTGCTGCGGTCCGTTTCCTGTAGTCGGTGAACCATGCTCGTGGACATTGACACCGCGATCGCGGGTCGACGAGTTCGACGGTTGGGTTCACGGCGGGATGCCGGCATCAGGAGTCCAGACCGCCGGCGTAGTCCTCGGGATTCTGGTGGAGACCACCAGCTACGTGGAAGTCGGAAACCCGAAGATGTGGTTACCCGTCGAAGACAGCGAGACATATCGAAGGGTCGACGCCAGTCCTCGGTGGTTCCGCAGGTTCGGCGACTTCGACTTCGAGCCGCAAAATCGGATGGAGACCGGGTTGGTCGTCGAATTGGCCACCACCCGTGCGCCTTTCCGGTAGTCCCCACTACCGAAAAGGCGCACAGGGGGCCTGGCCCTAGAGAACCTTCGCCAGGAAGTCCTGGGTGCGCTGCTGCTGGGGATTGCCGAACAGGCTCTCCGGCTTACCTTCTTCGACGATGTATCCGTCGGCCATGAAGATGACGCGATCGGAAACCTCACGGGCGAAGCCCATCTCGTGGGTCACGACGACCATGGTCATGCCCTGCTCGGCGAGGTCGCGCAGCACCTGCAGAACCTCACCCACCATCTCCGGGTCGAGGGCGCTGGTGGCCTCGTCGAACAGCATGATATCCGGGCTCATGGCCAGCGCGCGGGCGATGGCGACACGTTGCTTCTGCCCACCGGACAGGCTGGCGGGCTTGGCATCTGCCTTCTCTGCGAGGCCGACCTGGCCGAGCAGTTTGACGGCGATTTCGCGGGCCTGTTCCTTGGTCGATCGCCCGGTCTGTACCGGAGCGAGCATCACGTTTTCGACGACGCTCATGTGGGGGAACAGGTTGAAGTGCTGGAACACCATCCCGATGTGCTGGCGAACCTTGTCGATGTCGACGTCCTTGTTCGTGAGGTCGAACTGGTCGACGCGCACGGATCCGGCGGTGATGTCTTCGAGGCGGTTGAGGCAGCGCAGGAAGGTGGACTTGCCCGAACCGGATGGTCCGATGACGCAGACCACTTCACCGCTCTTGATGTCGACGTCGAGGCCTTTGAGAACCTCGTTGTCGCCGAAGGACTTCTTCAGTCCCTTGACCGAAATCTTGACCTCGGTGTCTGACTTGCCCATGTTGACGGCTGTTTCGGTCACTTGTTGATCCTCTTCTCGAGGCGGTTCGACAGCTTGGTGAGCGCCATGATGATGATGAAGTACATGACGCCGATGATCAGCCACATGTTGAACGACTGGAAGTTGCGCGCGATGATGATGCGCCCTGTCTGAGTGAGCTCGGCGAGTCCGATGACCGACAGGATCGACGTGTCCTTGAGGGTGATGACGAACTGGTTGATGTACGACGGGATCATCGTGCGAATTGCCTGCGGCATGATGACTTTTCGCATCGACTTCATGTAGCTGATGCCCAGGCTTCGTGACGCTTCCATCTGTCCCTTGTCGACGGACAGGATGCCGCCGCGGACGATTTCAGCCATGTACGCGCCGGCGTTGAGTGAGAGCGTGATGATGCCTGCGGTGAAGGCGGACATCTGGAAATGCAGGGCTGCCGGGATGCCGAAGTAGATGAAGAATGCCTGCACCAACAGCGGTGTGCCGCGGAAGATGTCGACGTAGGTCGTGCCTATTCCGCGGACGAACACGTTGGTCGATACGCGGCAGAGGCCGAAGATCGCACCGAGAACCAGAGCGATCGCGATCGAGACGACCGAGAGAACGATCGTCAGCCACAGACCTTTGAGGAGTTGGGGGTAGGTGCTCTTGATCAAGCCGATGATCGAGTTGTCCGACGTCGATGCGCCCTGGCCGAGGTAGGTCGAGACGATCTCGTCGTACTGGCCGTCGTCGCGCAGGTTCTGCAGACCGGCGTTGAACATCTGGAGCAGTTCGGCGTTCTGGCCCTTGTTGACTGCGAAGCCGTAGCTCGCGCCCACCTCTTTTTCGGTGACCGTCTTGAGGCCGTTGCCCTGGGTGATGCCGTAGGCGAGGACGGGGTAGTCGTCGAAGACTGCGACGGAGTTTCCGGTGCGGACCTCGTCGTACATGCTGGCGGAGTCGGCGAAATAGACTGTGGTGAAGCCGTATTGGTCCTTGATGGACTCTGCGAAGCTGGCGCCCTCGGTGCCGTTCTTGACGGCGACGCGCTTGCCTTTCAGGTCTTCGTACGACTTCACGTCGTTGTCGGTCTCGAGAACTGCCATCTGGACGCCGGACTCGAAGTACGGGTCGGAGAAGTCGAACACCTGCTTGCGGGCGTCGGTGATGGACATGCCGGCGATGACGCCGTCGGCCTGTCCCGCCTGCACGGCCTGAAGCGCAGCGTCGAAGCCGAGCTGCTTGATGTCGACCTTGAAACCTTGATCCTCGGCGATCGCGTTGAGCAGGTCGATGTCGATGCCGACGAGTTTGCCGTCTTCGTTCTCGAATTCGAACGGGGCGAATGTCAGATCGGTGGCGATCGTGTAGGTGCGTCCGGGTTGCGCGCTCGCTATTCCTGGGGCGAACAGCGCTGCGATCAGCGCCAGCAGGATGGCCAGGATCGGCCACCTGGCATTACGTGGTCTGTCGAATCTTCTTCGCACTATCGCCCAGCTTTCTTCTGTCGCGCCCGGGATCGCCGGACTGCTTTGAACCAGACGAGAACATACTGCGCCCAGAGCTGAATCGATACACGGGTATCGGAGCGGGAAAGTGCAGAACACACGACACGCCGTTGCCGTTCCGTGACAAAAGTCGCATTTCGTTGTGATTTGGTTGCCGATGCAACGCTCGGTCGTTACCGTATTGTGATCGAACGTCGTCTGCCTTGGGATTTCCTGTGTCGCCTTTTGCCAAGATCAACTCCACGAAGTCACCACTTCTCTATTCAGTGGTGGGTGCGTTGCTTCTGACGCTCATCGTCGGAGGTGCGCTCGCCGTGGTTCGGCACAAGACGATCACCCTTGACGTCGACGGCGACATGATCTCGCTGTCCACGATGTCGAGCAGCGTCGGTACCGCCCTCGAGGACGCCGGATACCCGGTCGATCCCAAGGACGCTCTCGCACCCAGCGCCGATTCCTCCCTGTCCGACGGCGATACCGTCGTTTTGCGCCGTGCCCGTGAGTTGGCTCTGACCGTCGACGGTCAGCCGACCACAATCTGGACCACCGCATTGACGGTCGACGAGGCACTCAAGCAGGTCGATGTTTCCGACGACTTCGCAGTCTCGGCTTCGCGCTCGCATCGTCTGCCACTCGAACGTACCGAGCTCGACGTCGTCAGCCCGAAGACCGTCAGCGTCAGCGACGGTGGCGCTCCCGCGGCGGAGATCAAGCTCGCCGCCGTGACCGTCGGTGATCTTCTCGCGGCCAAGAATGCGCCGCTCGAGCAGGCCGACTCGGTTGTTCCCACCGCTGACACACCCGTTACCAACGGCCTGACCATCCAGGTCACCCGCGATCGCACGGACACCCGCGTCGAGACGCAGCCGATCGCGCCGCCGGAGAACAAGGTCGAAGACCCCGAGCTCGAGAAGGACAAGACCGTCGTCGAGAACCCGGGTGTTCCGGGTGAGCGCACGGCCACCGTCGAGGTCAAGACCGTCAACGGCGTCGAGGCCGGGCGAACCGAACTGTCCGCGACCGTGATCAAGGAACCCGTCGCAGCAGTGGTGAAGGTCGGTACCAAGCAGGCTTCCGCTCCTGCCGTTTCCAACGCGTCGACGTGGGACTCCATTGCGCAGTGTGAAGCGACCGGAAACTGGGCCATCAACACGGGCAACGGTTTCTACGGAGGACTTCAGTTCACCCAGAGCACCTGGGAAGCATTCGGCGGCGGTCAGTACGCAGCTCGCGCCGACCTCGCATCACGTGAACAGCAGATCGCGATCGGCGAGAAGGTCCGCGCCGGTCAGGGCTGGGGTGCGTGGCCGTCCTGCACCAGCAAATTGGGCCTGCGCTGACGCGGCCTCACTCCACACAGAACTCAGGAACCCATGTCACCGTTCGCCAAGATCAACTCGACCAGGTCGCCGTTGTTGTACTCGGTGATCGCCGCGCTTCTCCTGACGGTTCTCGTGGGTGGCGTTCTGGCCGTCGTCCGGCACAAGACCATCACCCTCGACGTCGACGGTGAACAGATCCGCCTGAGCACCATGTCGACCAACGTCGACGGCGCTCTCGAGGATGCGGGTTACCCGATCGGTGACAAGGACGCAGTTGCTCCCGCGGCCGACGCGTCACTGTCCGACGGCGACACCGTAGTGCTCCGTCGCGCTCGTGAGATCACGCTGACGGTCGACGGTCAGCCGCAGAAGCTCTGGACCACTGCCTTGACCGTTGACGATGCGCTCGAGCAGTTGGACGTCGCGGCGGATGTGCACGTGTCGGCGTCGCGCTCGCAGCGTCTTCCGCTCGACGGCGCTGCTCTCGATGTCCTGACACCGGTCGTCGCAAAACTGGTCGACGGCGCAAACGCAGCAGCAGACGTGCGTATCGCGGCGCCCACGGTCGGGGAGTTCCTCACCGCCAACGGCACCCCGCTCGAGCAGTCGGACACCGTGGTTCCGGCTGCCGACGCTCCGCTGACCGAGGGCCTCGAGGTCACGGTTACGCGCAACCGCACCGTGAACAAAGTCGAGACCTTGCCGCTCGATCCGCCGGATCAGCGCATCGAGGATCCGACGATGAACCAGAGCCGGACGATCGTCGAGAACCCGGGGGTTCCAGGCGTGCGTGACGTGACGTTCGCCGTGAATCTCGTCAACGGTGTCGAGGCCGGACGTACACAGGTATCGGAGACGATCGCCACACCGGCGCAGCCGAAGGTCGTGCGTGTCGGAACGAAGCCGGGCACCGAGGTGCCGCCGGTGGAGAACGGTGCGACGTGGGATGCGCTTGCACAGTGCGAAGCCACCGGCAACTGGGCTATCAACACCGGCAACGGTTTCTACGGCGGCGTGCAGTTCGATCAGAACACCTGGGAACGGCAGGGCGGGTTGAAGTATGCGCCTCGTGCCGACCTCGCAACCCGTGAAGAGCAGATCGCGATCGCGACGCAAACGCAGCGCACTCAGGGCTGGGGCGCATGGCCGTCGTGCTCGGGTCGCCTCGGACTGGGATAAGTTCTACTGGTGTCAGACGCCGAACAATCGAACGAACCCATCGCTACTCCGCGCGGGCAGGCAGCCCTGCTCGGTCCGGTCGAGGTGCGCGCTCTTGCCGAGGAATTCGGTGTCCGGCCCACGAAACAGTTGGGGCAGAACTTCGTTCACGACGCCAATACCGTGCGGCGCATCGTCACCACGGCAGGCGTCACACGTGACGACGTCGTTCTCGAGGTAGGGCCTGGTCTCGGTTCGCTGACGATGGCGCTGATGGACGTGGTCGATCGGGTCATCGCAGTCGAGATCGATCCCAACCTCGCGGCTCGCCTGCCGAAGACGGTGGCCGAGCGAGCGCCGGAGTTGGCCGATCGCCTGACCGTCGTCGAAGCGGACGCGATGCGTGTGTTGCCTGCGCAGATTCCCGGCGAGCCGACCGCGCTGGTCGCGAACCTGCCGTATAACGTCGCGGTGCCGGTGTTGCTGCACCTGTTCGCTTCGTTGCCGAGTTTGCGGACCGCACTCGTGATGGTGCAGGCCGAGGTCGCCGATCGCCTGGCGGCTGATCCGGGGAGCAAGATCTACGGTGTTCCCAGCGTCAAGGCCAACTTCTTCGGCGAGGTTCGCCGCGCCGGTGCCGTCGGACGCAACGTCTTCTGGCCGGTGCCCAAGGTCGAATCCGGTCTGGTTCGTATCGACCGGTACGCGGAGCCGCCGTGGCCGATGGACGAGAAGCATCGCAAGCAGGTTTTCGCGGCTATCGACGCCGCATTCGCACAGCGCCGCAAGACTTTGCGTGCCGCGCTCAGTGGTTGGGCAGGTTCGCCCGCCGAGGCCGAACGACGGCTCCTCGCTGCCGGTATCGAGCCACAGACGCGTGGTGAGATGCTCGACGCAGCAGCCTTCGTTCGGCTGGCTGGAGGCGAATAGCCCCGTGCGCGGTTAAGGAGTGCAGGGACTCCCTAACCGCGCACAGGGGGCTTGCCCCCTATTTGAACCGCCGCAACCTCAGGCTGTTGCTCACCACGAACACACTGCTGAATGCCATTGCGGCACCGGCGAGCATCGGGTTGAGTAGGCCGGCCGCGGCCAGCGGGATCGCAGCCGTGTTGTAGGCGAAGGCCCAGAACAGGTTGCCCTTGATGGTCTTGAGCGTCTTGCGGGACAGCCGAATTGCATCGGCTGCCGACCGCAGGTCACCGCGCACCAGGGTGATGTCGCTGGCCTCGATTGCAACGTCGGTGCCCGTGCCCATTGCCAGACCCAGATCTGCCTGAGCGAGGGCTGCCGCGTCGTTCACGCCGTCGCCGACCATGGCCACGACGCGTCCTTCCGCCTGCAGTTTCTTGACGGCGTCGACCTTGTCGGCCGGCATGACCTCGGCGAAGACGGTGCTGATCCCGACCTGATCCGCCACGGTGCGGGCAACAGTGGCGTTGTCGCCGGTCAGCAGGACCGGTTCCAGGCCGAGTGCCTTCAACTGCGCGATTGCTTCGGCACTTGTGTCCTTGACCGCGTCGGCGATCACGAGGACGCCGCGCGCCTGGCCGTCCCAGCCCACCGCGATTGCGGTCCGCCCGGCCTTCTCTGCTTCAGCTTTCGCCTCACGGAGATTTTCCGGCAACGGCATCGACCAGTCGGCCAGCAGTGCGTCTCGGCCGGCGACGACGGCATGACCGTCGACCATTCCCTGCACGCCGCGTCCGGCGACGTTCACGAAGTCCTCGACCGGAGGCAACTCGCCCACGACTTCGGTCGCGCCCTTCGCGATTGCTGCTGCGATGGGGTGCTCGGAGCGATGTTCGAGGGCGCCGGCCAGCCGAAGCACCTCGTCGACGGTTGTACCTTCGCCGACCACGGTGTCGAGCAATGTCATTTGACCGGTGGTGACGGTTCCCGTCTTGTCGAGCACGACGGTGTCGACTGCCCGGGTCGATTCGAGTACCTCGGGACCCTTGATCAGGATTCCCATCTGGGCTCCGCGGCCGGTGCCCACCAACAGGGCTGTGGGCGTTGCCAATCCGAGGGCACACGGGCACGCGATGATCAGCACGGCGACAGCAGCGGTGAAGGCCATCTCGATGGGGTTGCCGGTGCCGAGCCAGTAGCCCAGGGTCGCAACGGCAATCGCGATGACGACCGGTACGAAGATGCCGGCGATTCGATCGGCGAGGCGCTGAACTTCGGCCTTGCCGTTCTGTGCGTCTTCGACCAGTGCCGCCATCTGGGCGAGTTGGGTGTCGCTCCCGACGCGGGTTGCCTCGACGGTCAAGGTTCCGCCGACGTTGACGGTTGCGCCGACGACAGTGTCCCCGACACCGACTTCCTCCGGCACGGATTCGCCGGTCAACATGCTCATGTCGACGGCTGAGTGGCCTTCGACGATGATGCCGTCGGTGGCGATCTTTTCGCCGGGCCGAACGATGAAGGAGTCGCCCGCTGTCAGTTCTTCGGCGGGGATTCGTACTTCCACACCATTTCGCAATACCGCGACGTCTTTCGCGCCGAGTTCCATGAGCGCGCGTAGTGCGGCCCCGGACGTGCGCTTGGACTTGTGCTCGAAGTAGCGTCCGGCCAGCACGAACGTGATGACGCCCGCGGCAACCTCGAGGTAGATGTTGGCGCTGCCGTCCATCCGGTCGACCGTGAGTCTGAAGGCGTGTTTCATCCCCGCTTCGCCCGCGGTGCCGAAGAACAGTGCGTAGAGGGACCAGATGAATGCCGAGATGGTGCCCAGGGAGATGAGCGTGTCCATCGTGGCGGCGCCGTGACGCAGGTTGACCCATGCGGCCCGGTGGAAGGGCAGGGCTGCCCACACGATGACCGGTGCGGCCAGCGTGAGGGAGAGCCACTGCCAGTTGTCGAACTGGAGCGCGGGAATCATCGCCATCGCGATGACCGGGACGGAGAGAAGGGTCGAGATGATCAGGCGCGCGCGAAGCTCGCGCAGATCGCGATCCTGCGGTGTTTCCGCATCCGGGTCGACGGTGTCAGTCGAGCTGGGCGGCTTGGGGAGCGCGGCGGCGTAGCCGGCGTTCTCGACGGCAGCCACCAACTCCTCGACGGGTACCCCGTCCGGGAAGGTGACCTTGGCCTTTTCCGTCGCGTAGTTGACGGTGGCCGTGACGCCGTCGATCTTGTTGAGTTTCTTCTCGATTCGTGACGCGCAGGAGGCGCAGGTCATCCCGGTGATCGCGAGTTCGACGCTGCTCGAGTTGGCAGCATTGTCGACCGCAGTCGGTGACGTCATCAGTGCCCTCCCTCGTGATTGTCTGGAACTGAAGCTGTGGAAGTGCCTGCATCAACGGTGAATTCGGCGGTGCGAACCACACCCTTGTGCTGGAAGTCGAGGAACAGTCGGTAGGTGCCTTCGCTCGGCGCCTGCGCGTGGAAGGAAATGTCCGGACCAGGAGCTGTGACGCCGTCGCCCGGCTCACCCTCGGGGTGGACGTGCAGATAGGCGAGGTCGCCGGTGCGCAGAGCCACAAGGTGACCGTAGGCGCCGAGGTACGGGTCGAGATCGGTGACCGGGGCTCCGTCGCGAGCAACGCTCAGCGTGATCGGGCCGCCGGCAGTGCTCAGATCACCGTCGAGAGTCACGGTGTATCCGTCGACAGTTGCGGTCGCGCTCTTCGCCGGCAACGGCGCAGGAGTGAATTCGCCTGCCACGTCGAAGTTTCGGCCGAGTGTCAGTTGGGTGCCGTCGGTGGGATCGAAGTCCGCGAACACCCGGTAGGTGCCGGCGACGGGCCAGGTCCAGTCGATCGACCAGGTGCCGTCAGCGGCGAGTGAAGGATGTACGTGGCGAAATTCGCTCGTGTCGTTTCGGACGACGATGAGGTGGAGCTTCTTCTCGTGCAGGAGATCGAAATCGACGACGGGTGCGTTGTTGCCGTCGAGAATCCGGAATGCCAACGTTCCCTGCTCCCCGGCCCGACCGGGTGCGGTCACTTCGGTGAGTGTGTATCCGCCGGAGGAGACTTCGAGTCCTGCAGGTGTTGCGGAATCCATGCCTGGCATCGATTCGGTGGTTGATTCGTGGGTGCTGTGCTGGGTGGTGGACATGTCTATCGGGCTTCCGATTGCGGCCCCCACGCCGAGAGCGGCGCCGAAGACGGCGACCAACCCTACGGCGTAGGCGGCAAGTGTTGTCGAGGTGCGCACGGCTGACTCAGCTTGGTACGACTGTGTAGCCGGCTTCGTCGACTGCTGCGACGACGTCGGCTGCGGAGACGGGAGCATCGCTGGTGACGACGACGCGTCCGCTCGCCAATTCGACATCCACCTCGGTGACACCCGCGATGTTGCCGATCTCTTCCTTGACGGATCCGACGCAGTGTCCGCAGGTCATTCCGGAAACGGTGTATTCGGCGGTGGTCATCGCAGATCCTTTCGGTTGTGGAAAACTCATTTTACGGATACCCGGTGTAGGTATCGCTCTGCATCTGAAGGTACCCCCAGGGGGTATACCTGTCAACGGCTTGGGCAGTGACGAAGGCCTCAGGGAAGACAACAGGGCGGATGTGTGGTCTACTTGTGTTGGTCGTAAGTGTTTGTGTTTGTGTTTCCACGCTCGCAAATGGTTAGGTTGCGAGCGTTTGGACATCCTCCACGGATTTGTCTCAGAACGGTCGTAGTAAGTGACCCGGGCGGTCGAAGCGACTGCCTGTTGACACTGTGTTAGAGGAGATTTACATGGCAGAGGGCATCGTGAAGTGGTTCAACTCCGAGAAGGGGTTCGGCTTCATCGCTCCCGAAGACGGTAGTGCTGACGTCTTCGTTCACTACTCCGAGATCCAGAGTGGCGGCTTCCGCACTCTCGAGGAGAACCAGCGCGTGGCGTTCGAGATCGGTCAGGGCAACAAGGGCCCGCAGGCCACCGGCGTTACCATCGTCTAAGACGTCCATGTAAGTCGGGCAACCGACGCATGACGTACTGACAAGACCCCAGCTCTTCGGAGTTGGGGTCTTGTTGTATTTTGCGCGAAAAGTGCTGTCATGCATTGAGATACCGCTGAGCGGCTACTGCTGTTTCCGCCGCGATCGTGCGACATTCCTCGCGGAGTTCAGGTGGATTCACCACCGTGAAATCGGCGTCGAAGGCCCTGAGCCACTGTGCGATCGACCGCAGGGAAGTTCCCGAAAGCACTATGACGCAACGGCCTTCGTCGGTGGACTCCACTGATCCCCACTGTTCACTGACCATGGGTGCAATCTGCTCGATGGGTGCATGCAGTAGAACTGTTGCGCGCGTGGAGGAATAGGCACGAGCAACACCGCGCGAGACGAAGTCTGCTGCGCCCCCGGCCGGTAGGTCCCGGGGCGTGAATCGTGGACCGGTAGGGATCTTGGGTTCCATTCTGTCGACGCGAAACGACCGCCAGTCTTCGCGAGCGAGATCCCAGGCCACCAGGTACCACCGAACTCCCGACCTCACGAGTCGGTACGGTTCCACCTCGCGCCGACTCTGCGTCCCGTCGTGCGTGCTGTAGTCGAACCTCAGGCGTTCGTGGTTGTGGCACACCGACGCGATGGCGGACAGGACCGACGCGTCGACTGCGCTCGCTGCCGGCTCTCGCGGCACCACGTCGATCGACAGGGACTCCAGACGGTGCCGCAGTCTCGACGGCATGATCTGTCGTAATTTCGCGAGCGCGCGCATCGAAGCCTCGCCGATGCCGACCACGGATCCGGTCGCCCCGGACTGCAGAGAGAGCGCCACCGCGAGCACTTCCTCGTCATCGAGCTGAAGCGGGGGCATTTCCGCACCGGCTCCCAGGCGATATCCACCGCCGACGCCGACCGTCGCGTCGACCGGGTAGCCGAGATCGCGGAGGCGGTCCACGTCCCGGCGGACTGTGCGCGGGGTGATCGCGAGCTTGTCTGCGAGTTCGGCACCGGACCAGTCTCGACGCGTCTGGAGCAGTGACAGCAACCGCAGTAGGCGAGCCGATGTCTCTTTCATGGAAGGAAGTCTGCCAAACATTTAGGACCGTATGAGTCCGCAATTGATTCTAGGTTGGTCCACATCCGACCAGCCGAGAAGAAATTGGGGCCACATCATGAGTCGCGGAAACGACAGACCGATGATCGAGACGAAGGCGCTCACCAAGCACTTCGCCCAGGGTAAGAAGCTCGTGGAAGCCGTCAAGGGGGTCACGCTCGACGTAGCGGAGGGTGAGTTGGTTGCTTTGCTGGGACCGAACGGCGCCGGAAAATCGACGACGTTGCGCATGCTGACCACCTTGCTCGAGCCCACGTCCGGAAGTGCGCGGATCGCAGGCTTCGACATCGCTGCGGCGCGAAACGAAGTGCGCTCCAGCCTCGGATACGTCGGTCAGGGGAACGGCGCCGGCCATAACCAGCGGGTTCGCGACGAGTTGGTGACGCAGGGTCTGTGCTACGGAATGTCGAAGGGTGACTCGCAGGTCCGGGCCGACGAGCTGCTGGGTGATCTCGAACTCACCGATCTGGGCACTCGAAAGGTCAGCACATTGTCCGGCGGGCAGCGACGGCGGCTCGATATTGCGCTGGGTCTGGTTCATCGCCCTCCACTGCTGTTCCTCGACGAACCCACTACGGGGATGGACCCGCAGAGTCGGGCCAACCTCTGGGACCACATTCTCCGGTTGCGGCGAGAGATGGGCACCACGATCGTGCTGACCACGCACTATCTCGAAGAAGCGGATTCGATGGCAGAGCGGGTCATCGTCATCGACGAAGGCACAGTCATCGCCGACAACACCGCTACCGCACTCAAAGCGGATCTTGCAGGAGACCATCTTCTGCTCACCTTCGACAGCACCGAGGCTGCCGGCGTCGCAGCGTCGGTGGCCGAGCAACTTGTCACCGTTCGTGAAGTCGCCGTCGACGCAAACGTGGTGAGTATTCGTGCGGGCGAGGGTGATTCGACGCTGCCGGTGTTGTTGCGTCAAGCGGATGCCCGCGGTGCACGCGCTCTCACCGCCGACATCACCAGGCCGACTCTCGACGACGTCTTCCTCACCCTCACCGGCCGCAGTCTGCGCGAGAGCGCCGCCGCAGTCGCTTCCTAGAACCACTACGACGAACAGGAATCTGCCATGACAATCACACTCGACGCCCCACGTACCGTGCACGGCAACATTGTTCGAGACAGCGCAATAGTGATGGGCCGTGAGCTGCGCCCGATGTTGCGTGACCCGGTCAGCGTCATCTTCAGCCTCGTTCAGCCGCTGATCCTGCTGGCGTTGTTCGGGCCTCTGCTCAAAGGGGTCCCGGGTACCGGTGACGGCGTGTGGAATTGGTTCATTCCCGGTGTACTGGTGATGATCGCGATCTTCGGAACGACGATGACCGGTTCCAACCTTCTGATGGAGATGCAGCAGGGGTCGCACGAGCGCATGCTGGTGACTCCGCTCAGACGCTCGTCGTTGCTGATCGGGAGGGCGTGCAAGGAGATGGTTCCGCTTGCCGCGCAGGCGATTCTGATCATCCTGGTCGCGCTACCACTCGGGTTGGACGTCAACGCAGCGGGCGCCGCGCTCGGGATCGTCCTGCTCGGAGTTTTCGGCGTCGGACTCGGTGCGCTCTCGTATGCTCTCGCTCTGGCTGTGCGGGAGCAGGATTGGATGTTCTGGGTCGTTCAGCAGACGCTGATGTTCCCGCTCCTCATCTTGTCCGGAACCATGCTTCCGCTCGACGATGCGCCGGGTTGGATGAAGGTCCTCGTGAACATCAATCCGCTGGGCTATGTCGTCGACGCCGAGCGGGCACTGTTTGCCGGTGACTTCGCGTCGGGCAGCGTTCTGGCGGGAATAGTGGCCGCTGTGGGCGTTGCGGTCGTCGGTCTGGGCGTAGGTGTGCGCGCGGTGAAATAGCGTGGGTGTGTCGGCTGTCGGACGGGGCGCGGCGGACGGCGCCCCGGTCGCAGGTTTTCGCCCAGGTGTTCGCAGCGCCTATTGTTGTTCCTTGTGCTCTCCGTCGTTCCCCGCCCCGTAGTTGTCCGGGCCCCGTCAAAGGTGAATCTCCACCTTGCCGTCGGGGACCTGCGCGACGACGGTTATCACGAACTGACGACGGTGTTTCAGGCATTGTCGCTGGCAGACACGGTCACGGTGGCGCCTGCCGACACCCTGACCGTGCGGGTGATCGGCGACGACGCCGCGGCTGTGCCTACCGATCGCACCAATCTCGTCTGGCGTGCCGCTGAGATGCTCGCCGTCGAGGGTGGAGTGGCCCCGAATGTTGAGATCGTCATCGAGAAAGGCATTCCCGTCGCGGGCGGAATGGCCGGCGGGAGCGCCGACGCAGCCGCCGCGTTGGTTGCGCTCAACTCTTTGTGGAAGCTCGACTTCTCGCGACCTGATCTCGATGCCTTCGCGGCACGGCTCGGGAGCGACGTTCCGTTCTCCCTGCACGGTGGCACCGCGCTCGGAACCGGCCGCGGCGAACAACTTGTCCCCGTCTTGACTCGCCATACCTTTCACTGGGTATTGGCGCTGGCCAAGGGCGGCTTGAGTACGCCCGTCGTGTTTCGAGAACTGGACAAGCTGCGGGCCGAAGGTTCTCCGAAACGGTTGGGGAGCGCCGACGCCTTGATTCAGGCGCTCACCACCGGTGATGCTCATCTGCTCGCCCCGCTCCTCGGCAACGACCTGCAGGCGGCAGCGCTCTCACTCAACCCGGATCTACGACGGACGCTGCGAGCGGGCGTCGAGGCCGGAGCTTTGGCCGGGATCGTCTCCGGCTCCGGACCGACATGCGCGTTCCTCTGCGCGGACGCACAGTCTGCGGTGGAAGTGAGCGCAGAACTTGCTGGAGCGGGGGTGTGCCGCACCGTTCGCGTGGCGAGCGGACCCGTTCCCGGAGCACGAATACTCGACAATGCGGCAAAGGGACAGCACTGATGGCGAATCTGATCAATCTGGAAAACGTGTCGAAGTCGTTCGGCGTCAAGCCGTTGCTCGACGGGGTCTCTCTGGGCGTCGAGGAAGGCGAGCGCATCGGCGTGGTCGGCCTCAACGGCGGCGGCAAGACGACGATGCTCGAAGTCCTCGCGGGTGTGGAGCAGCCGGATTCGGGACGCGTCAGCCGCGTAGGCGGATTGCGGATGGCCGTCGTGACCCAGCGCGGAGTACTGCCTCCTGGCTCCACGGTCGGTGAAGTGGTCCTGGGGCCGCTCGGGGTAGCTCAGCACGAGTGGGCCGGTGACGCGCGCATCCGTTCGGTGCTCTCCGGAATCGGTATCGACAACCTGGGCGCCGGCGGCGAGCGGTCCGCATTGGACGCCAAGGTCGACGGACTGTCCGGCGGTGAGCGCCGCCGCGTCGCATTGGCCGCGGCTCTCGTTCAGGACCTCGATCTGCTGGTGCTCGACGAGCCCACCAACCACCTCGACGTCGAAGGTGTTCAGTGGTTGGCCGAGCACCTCGTTTCACGTCGCAGCGCGCTTGTCGTCGTGACCCACGATCGCTGGTTCCTCGATACCGTCGCCACCCGCACCTGGGAGGTTGTCGGTGGCGGCGTCGAAAGCTACGAGGGTGGCTACAACGACTGGGTGTTCGCCCGCGCCGAGCGCTCGCGTCAGGCCGACGCCTCCGAAGAGCGTCGACGCAATCTTGCGCGCAAGGAACTCGCATGGCTGCGCCGCGGTGCTCCCGCCCGTACGTCCAAGCCGAAGTACCGCATCGAAGCCGCGGAAGCCCTGATCGCCGACGTTCCGGCGCCTCGTGACGCGGTGGCACTTGCGTCGTTCGCCCAGCGTCGACTCGGCAAGGTTGTCATCGAACTCGAGGACGCGCGTCTGGAGACCCCCGACGGCCGCGTACTCGTCGAGGATCTGACATGGCGTCTTGCTCCGGGCGAGCGTGTCGGCCTGGTCGGCGTCAACGGCTCGGGCAAGACGACTCTGCTGCGGACACTGGCCGGTGAACTCGAGCCGGCAGCAGGCAAGCGCATTCAGGGGCAGACCGTCCACATCGGTTGGCTCAAGCAGGAACTCGACGATCTGCCGACCGACATGCGTGTACTCGACGCGGTCAAGGACGTAGCCGAGCGAATCACGCTGGGGGACAAGGAAGTATCAGCCGGTCAGCTTGCTGAGCGGCTGGGCTTCACGCCGGCGCGTCAGCGTACCCCCGTCGGTGATCTGTCCGGTGGTGAGCGCCGCCGTCTGCAGTTGACGCGTGTCCTCATGGCCGAGCCCAACGTTCTGCTTCTCGACGAGCCCACCAACGATCTCGACATCGACACGCTTCAGCAACTCGAAGATCTGCTCGACGGCTGGGCGGGCACCATGGTGGTCATCTCGCACGACCGGTACCTGATCGAGCGCATCTGTGACACCACCTGGGCCCTCTTCGGTGATCGCAAGCTCACCAACCTGCCCGGCGGTATCGAGGACTACCTGCGTCGACGTGCTGCGATGGGGGATGGTGACAATCCGTCTGTGGCTTCGACCGCGAGCGGTGCGTCGAAGAGCAAGCAGGTTCGCGACGGCGCTGCGGATCGCGCTGCACGTAAGGAGCTTTCGAAGCTCGAGCGGTCGATCGCGAAGTTCGACGACCGTGAGAAGAAGCTGCACGCTTCCCTCGCCGACGCGGCCACCGACCCGGACAAGCTGCAGAAGCTCGGCGCCGAACTCAAGCAGGTCATCGCTGACAAGGAAGCCGCCGAAGAGCAGTGGATGGAGCTGTTCGCGGAGCTGGACGGCTAGGGGAGCTTCGTCCCGAACTTCTCGAAGATTCGCTCTGGGTCCACGGTCTCCGGTTCTTGTCTGCGCAGCAGTGCGTCCAGAACGAGGCCGTCCAGCGCCGCGACCAACTCCGTTGCATCGGACGAGGTCATGCCGCGTTCGACCAAGATGTCGACAAACCGATCCCGACCACGCACCAGTTCCACTGCGAGGTCGGGATCGTGGAATGTTGCGACGACCAGTTCGTAACGTGCCCGGGTGCGGCTGGATTCGGGGCCCAGCCATCGGGCTACCTGTTGCTTCGGCGTCTCGCCCGGTCGAGGGAGATCGCCGTCCAAAAGGTGTTGCACCACTTCGGAGATCAGTCCGCGTTGGTTCGCGAAGTAGTGCCGCGCGCTGCCGTGTGGCATGCCTGCCTCGTCTTCGACGCCTCTCATCGACCATGCTCGAAACCCCACCCGACCTAGCAGGTCAAGCCCGGCGTCCAGAAGTGCTTCTCGCGTCGATTTCTCCACGCAGAGAAGATACCGTGATACGTTCTTCTCCACGTGGAGAAGTTGTTGAACTGGGTCGAACTCATCGGGGGTGAAGCATGGTCGTCTTTTTCGACATCCTGCTCGTGCTGTGCGTTGTCGCGATTGTATGTTTCGCGGGGTATGTCTTCTATCGCGTGATATTGGACGACTAGGTGAATGGTGATGTACTTCAACAGGTCTCGAGTCTCCGTGCTCTCGAAGTTGTCCGTTATGTCTCTGGTTATCGAAAGTGTGTTCGATTAGACTTTGAGTATGGACGGTCGGGATGCGTGGCAGCTGGATGGTGAGGACCTCAAGGGTGAGGTTCTGGATCTGGTGCGTGTCCGGCACGAATTGCAGTCGCGGATGGTGT
>NZ_QAJJ01000087.1:0-351 GCF_003852455.1 Rhodococcus sp. KBW08 | reverse complement strand
GGAATCGAACCCGCGTCCGATAGTGCGGAGCAAGAGCTTCTCCGGGCGCAGTCCGTATTATCGTTTTCTCAGTCCCGACGCTCGCACGAACACGTCGTCGACGGACTCAGTCACTCTGAAGTGTTCATCCTTCCCCGATGACGAGGGTCGGCAGCAGTGGCTCCTTAGATGATGGAACGATCCGGGTCAGGAGCAAGCCCGGGGTTCCAGACTGCTAACGCTGATCAGGCAGCGAGAGCGAAGTCAGTGCGCTTGGATTCGGCACTTATTGGTTTCCAGAGGACGTTAACGAGATGACTCTGGCTTCTCGGCCCGCTTCCCCTTGCTGGACAACTACCGTCGAAACCGATC
>NZ_QAJJ01000086.1:0-224 GCF_003852455.1 Rhodococcus sp. KBW08 | reverse complement strand
GTCCGGTACTACTCGGGAACAGCGTCACGCCATGAACCAGTTTCGTCTACGGGGGTCACACCCTCTACGCCGTCGCACTCAACACGACTTCGACTACCAGAACACGTACACGTCGGACCGCCGGCAGACGACCCAGACACGTCCCACAACCCCTGACCTGCAACCCCTGCCGGGTATCACACAGACCAGGTTTAGCCTCCTCCGATTTCGCTCGCCACTACTCA
>NZ_QAJJ01000085.1:0-271 GCF_003852455.1 Rhodococcus sp. KBW08 | reverse complement strand
AAAAAAAAAGTGGGGCGCCCATCAGCTCTCACACTCAATGTGGGGACGGATTTACCTACCCCCACGTGCTACGACCTTAGACCACGACTACCATCGCGTGGCCTGGCTACCTTCCTGCGTCACACCTCGCGCTTACCGACTCCACACTCAGGTCCCACAGAATCCTTCAACCAGACACCCGAAGGCATCACGGAAGAACACCGAGGTTAGTATCGTGTGTTTTGGTATTGACGGTTATGCGTCGGTACCAGAATATCAACTGGTTGTCCAT
>NZ_QAJJ01000084.1:0-274 GCF_003852455.1 Rhodococcus sp. KBW08 | reverse complement strand
CATCGGTGAGCTCAGCCTCTTCGATCCGGGCCCACGTTCGACCTCTGTCACCGCTGTCTCTCAGTCCGAGCTGCTCAGCCTCAAGCATGAGGACCTCACGACCTGGCTCGATGAGCGCCCACGTGCGGCGATGAACCTGCTCAAGGCTCTGGCTCAGCGTCTGCGTCGGACCAATGAGACCGTTGGTGACCTCGTGTTCTCCGATGTTCCCGGTCGCGTTGCCAAGGCGCTGCTGGACCTTGCCTCTCGCTTCTCGAAGCCGGCACCGGACGGC
>NZ_QAJJ01000083.1:477-632 GCF_003852455.1 Rhodococcus sp. KBW08 | reverse complement strand
GCAGGATCGAAATAAGGAGTAACCATGACTGTGACGAACGAAGCGATGGCCACGCACGAGGTCGAACTGTCGAGCACGGCAGCCGAGAAGGTGCGCAGCCTGTTGCAGCAGGAAGGTCGCGATGACCTTCGTCTGCGTGTGGCCGTTCAGCCCGG
>NZ_QAJJ01000083.1:0-197 GCF_003852455.1 Rhodococcus sp. KBW08 | reverse complement strand
TCGACGGTGACGCTGTCCGTGACTTCGACGGCGTCGAGGTCATTGTTGATCGGATGAGCGTGCCCTACCTCGGCGGTTCGACCATCGATTTCGCCGACACCATTGAGAAGCAGGGATTCACGATCGACAATCCGAATGCCGGGGGATCCTGCGCATGCGGTGACTCGTTCCACTGATGCCGAACCGCTGAAACAGAC
>NZ_QAJJ01000082.1:0-346 GCF_003852455.1 Rhodococcus sp. KBW08 | reverse complement strand
GCCGGGTTCTGTCATCGAGTCGGTTGCCCTTCTCGACGGACGGTCATCTATCTGGGACCGATGTTGCCACCGGCCTCAAGCAATCCACCCAACGACTCGGCGAGCAGCCTCGAACGTCGTCTGTCTGATCTTGCTCCGGATGGGGTTTACCCAGCGGCACCGGTCACCCGGCACCCTGGTGGTCTCTTACACCACCGTTTCACCCTTACCCAGTCGGAACTGGGCGGTCTGCTTTCTGTTGCACTGGCCCGCGGGTTACCCCGGGTGGGTGTTACCCACCATCCTTGCTCTGTGGAGCCCGGACGTTCCTCAGCTCTCGTAAGAGAGCCGCGACCGTCTGGTGACC
>NZ_QAJJ01000081.1:0-339 GCF_003852455.1 Rhodococcus sp. KBW08 | reverse complement strand
GGCCGGGCAGCCGCGTCCTCGGGGCTCACGCTCCGGGGCCGAGGAAAGTCCGGGCTCCATCCGGCACGGTGGTGGGTAACGCCCACCCGGAGCGATCCGCGGGACAGTGCCACAGAGAACAGACCGCCGTCCGCGCCCTGCGGGGCCGGACGGTAAGGGTGAAAGGGTGGTGTAAGAGACCACCGCGACCTCGGTGACGAGGTCGGCACGGCAAACCCCACCGGGAGCAAGGCCAGACAGGGAACGTTCGAGGGCGCCGGCCCGAGTTTCCGGGTAGGCCGCTGGAGATCGTCGGCAACGGCGATCCGAGAGGGATGGCTGCCGATCACAGAACCCGGC
>NZ_QAJJ01000080.1:0-319 GCF_003852455.1 Rhodococcus sp. KBW08 | reverse complement strand
TTCTTTACTTACTCAGTAATGCAGTGGAGTTGACTTTGGTCAATTTATTGTGGAGAAAAGGTAGTAATCTTCGGATGCTACCGAACTGTTCTGAGGACAGTGTCAGGTGGGGAGTTTGACTGGGGCGGTACATCTGTCAAATGGTAACGCAGGTGTCCCAAGGTGAGCTCAACCAGGACAGAAACCTTGTGTGGACCAAAAGGGGAAATGCTCACTTGATTTTGATTTTCAGTACGAATACAGACCGTGAAAGCGCGGCCTATCGATCCTTTTGATTTCTTTAGAGTTTAAAGCAAGAGGTGTCAGAAAAGTTACCACA
>NZ_QAJJ01000079.1:0-367 GCF_003852455.1 Rhodococcus sp. KBW08 | reverse complement strand
TCGGTTTCGACGTCGGACACTGCGACGGGAGAAGCGGGCCGAGAATGTAGAGTCATCTCGTTAATGTCCTCTGCAAAACAATAGGTGCTAAGTCTAATAACCGCACCGATTTCGCCCTCGCTGCCTGATTAGGCCGAGCTGCGAATCCGTCAGTCTAGAGTTGCTTCCACTCTAGGTCCTGGCGTCGCTTAGGGAGCCACTGCTTCAGATATTTGTTGAGGGTATCTGAGGGACTTTTACTCAACTCCGTTCGTTGGTCCACATGTTCGTGTGAGGGCCAGAACCTAAGAAACTACCTCACGAACTGCGCCCGGAGAAGTCCTGACAATCTGCCGACGGACGCGGGTTCGATTCCCGCCATCTCCAC
>NZ_QAJJ01000008.1:0-233237 GCF_003852455.1 Rhodococcus sp. KBW08 | reverse complement strand
GCTCCCGCAACAATCACAGTGGTCGTGTCGGTCATGCCAGTTCAACTTTCAGTTCGGTGCCGGTTGCGGCGACTACGTCTTCGACGCTGACATCGGGGGCGAGTTCACGCAGGACGAGTGGGCCGTCCTCACTCACGTCGATGACGGCGAGGTTGGTGATGATCCGATTCACCACGCCCTGGCCGGTGAGCGGCAGTGTGCAGGCGTCGACGATCTTCGGGTTACCGTCGCGGTCGTTGTGCTCCATGACGACGATGACACGACGGGCACCGTGGACCAGGTCCATCGCGCCGCCCATGCCCTTGACCATCTTGCCGGGGACCATCCAGTTGGCGAGGTCACCGGTCTTCGATACCTGCATGCCGCCGAGGACCGCGGTGTCGATGTGTCCGCCGCGAATCATCCCGAACGAGAGGGCCGAATCAAAATATGCCGCACCGGGATTGACGGTGACCGTCTCCTTGCCGGCATTGATGAGGTCAGGATCGACGTTGTCCTCGGTGGGATACGGTCCCGTTCCGAGAATTCCGTTCTCGGAGTGCAGGACCACGCGAACGTCCGAGCCCAGGTATCCGGGAATCAGTGTGGGAAGACCGATTCCGAGGTTGACGTACTCGCCGTCGATCATCTCGGCAGCCGCCCGTGCTGCCATCTGCTGGCGCGTCCAACCCGTCACTGTCACTGGTGCGGTCATCGTGTGGTTCCTTCCGAAGCGCTGACGGTTCGCTTTTCGATTCGCTTGTTCTGAGGTCCGGTGTGGACAACGCGCTGGACGAACACCCCAGGTAGATGCACTGACGCCGGGTCGATTTCACCGGGTTCGACGAGGCGTTCCACCTGCGCGATGGTGATGCGACCGGCCATGGCAGCGAGAGGGTTGAAGTTCATTGCGGTCTTGTCGAACACGAGGTTGCCGTCGGTGTCACCGAGAACAGCGTGCACGAGTGCGTAGTCGGCGTTGATCGCCTCTTCCATCACGTAGCGCTTGGTTCCGAAGACGCGAGTCTCCTTCGGAGGCGATGCAATAGCGATCGAGCCGTCGGCGTCGTAGCGCCATGGCATTCCGCCGTCGGAGATGGGGCTACCCACGCCGGCCGGTGTGAAGAACGCCGGGATTCCGGTTCCGCCGGCGCGCAGACGCTCGGCGAGCGTGCCCTGCGGCGTCAGTTCCACTTCGAGTTCGCCGGCCAGGTACTGCCGTGCGAACTCCTTGTTCTCACCGACGTACGACGCGGTCACCCGCCGGATACGTCCCGCGCTCAGCAAGATTCCGAGACCGTGATCGTCGACGCCGCAGTTGTTGGAGAACACTTCGAGGTCGGTTGCGCTCGTTGCTGCGATCGCGTCGATCAGTACGTCGGGTATGCCGCACAAACCGAATCCGCCGACGGCCAGCGTTGCGCCGTCGACGATGTCGGCGACTGCGTCCGCTGCGGACTCGTACACCTTTGCTGTCATGTTCTCTCCCTACCAGGCGTTCATTGAGTAGACACTCACTCACTTCGGTATCCAGTGAACTATCTCCAGTTCACAGGTTCAAGGATTCTCGACTATCGACACAGATCTGATCGGCTACTGATCATCTGAAGACATTTCGTTCACTCAATGAACGCTAGGATTGCTGCATGCCAACTCGTGAGCAATCGCCGGCAATGGTCGCACGGGTGGCGGCACTTCTGCGAGCTCTCGGCGCGTCCGAGCCAACGGGTGCTTCCACCACGGAATTGGGCAAGGCCACCGGCCTCGCTCGCCCCACCGCGCATCGGCTCCTCACGTCTCTGGCTGCCGAAGGACTGGTCGACCGTGATGCGAGAACCGGTCGGTGGTCTCTCGGTCCGGAGTTGTACCTGTTGGGGGCGGCGGCGGGAAACAGGTACGACATCACCGACCGCGCTCGCGACGTCGTCGACGAACTTGCCCGGGTCACGGGGGAGAGCGCATTCCTGTCGGCACGTCGAGGTGACGAGACAGTCTGCGTCCTGAGTCAGGAAGGCAGTTTTCCGCTGCGATCCCACGTGTTGCACGAGGGGAAGCGATTCCCGTTGGGAGTCGCGTCGGCCGGCCTTGCCATCTTGAGTCACCTACCGACGCGGGACGTCGACGACTATTTCGTCCGAGTGAATCTGGAACCGGAATGGGGCGAGATCCACAGTGAGACGTCAATCCGCGAGCGAATCGAGTCGACGCGTGTCACCGGCTACGCCGTCAATCCGGCCCTCATCGTCGAAGGAAGCTGGGGGATGGGTGCCGCGGTGTTCGACCGCAACGGTCGCCCGGCCTGGGCGCTGAGCCTGACCGGAGTGGAAACTCGCTTCCGGCCCGCACGCCATGCCGAGTTGGGAACGCTACTCCTCGAGCACGCTCATACACTGTCGAACCGACTGAAAACACATGCAGTGAACTAGCTTTCGTGAACCAGGTCTTGTGTAGTAGTCGTTTTCGCCTTCGTGCGCACATGCGCCTTCTCGCCTTGCGGGCCGAACAGATGCAAGATTTCCACCACCTGTTCATCGGCGGGCCCGAACCAATGGGGCTCGGCAGTGTCGAACTCCGCGACCTCACCGGGGTGCAGGACAACCTCGTTCGTACCCAGAATGAGACGCAGATTCCCGGCGAGGACGTAGAGCCATTCGTAGCCGGCGTGGGTGACGAGCTTCGGCGGACGTGGACCGATCACCTGCTTGAACACCTGCACGCGTCCGGGATAACGCGTCAACGGAACGACGGCACTGCCGTTCTTGCGTCGACTCGGAGTGAGGTGAACCCGGGGATCGCCCGTAGCGGGAGCGCCGACGAGTTGGTCCAGTGCAACCCGATGAGCCCGCGCGAGCGGTAACAGCAGATCGAGGGTCGGACGACGGTTACCCGATTCGAGGCGTGAGAGTGCGCTGACGGAGATACCGGTGGCCTCGGACAGCACCTCGAGAGTCAACCCGCGATCGCGTCGAAGCGTGCGCAGCCTCGGTCCGATATCGGCGATCAACTGCTCGAATTCAGCATCCATGCTGTCCATCTTTGCAGTTTCTGCAAGTTTTCTAACGGGTTCGCAGGTGTGCGGGTGACGATCCTCGCGGCAGTCGAGCACGGCAGAACACTTCGAGAGATGGAGTCCGACCATGAAACCTTCGAGCGGGACCGACGAAACGCAAGTGATCGGACTTGATGCAGGGCGGCGATGGGGAGTCCTGGCGATCTGCTGCACGAGTCTGTTCGTCGTCGGGTTGGACACGACCATCGTGAACGTGGCCCTGCCGACGATCGGGGAGGGATTTCGTGTCGGAACCCGTGGTCTCGAATGGGTCGTCAACGCGTACACACTTGTGTTGGCGAGCTTGCTGATTTCGTCCGGAGCGGTGGCCGATCGTTTCGGCAGGAGACGAGTTTTTCAGATCGGCCTCGTTGTCTTCGGGGTGGCGTCGATCGCCTGCGCACTCGCTCCGTCCGTCGGGGTGCTGATCGTTGCGCGGATCTTCCAAGGCGTCGGCGGGTCGATGCTCAGCCCGGTTGCCCTCGCGATCGTGGTCAACGTGATGACCGACCCGAAGGAGCGTGCCAAGGCGATCGGGGTGTGGGCTGCCGTCTTCGGCCTGAGTATGGCGGCAGGTCCGATCGTCGGCGGGGTGCTCATCGAAAGTTTCGGTTGGCGATCGGTCTTCTGGATCAACGTGCCCGTGATCTTGGCCGTGCTCGCCCTGACTGCTGCGTTCGTACCGGAGTCCCGAGCGCAGCAGTCGCGACGTCTCGATCTTCCCGGTCAGCTGTTGCTGGTGATTCTTGTCGGCGGTGCGGTTGCCCTTCTGATCGAGGGTCCGCGAATCGGTTGGTTCTCTGCCGCGGCGACGGCCGGGTACGTCGTCGTCGCTGCAGCGTTGGTCGCGTTCATTCGCGTCGAATCACGAAAGCACGAGCCACTCATGGATCTCGCACTGTTTCGCCGACGGCCGTTTTCGTCGGCCGTGATCGGCGCGGTCGTGGTGTTCGTCGCCTTGAACGCGACGCTGCTGCTCGGCACGTTCTATCTCCAACACTCCCGCGGTATGAGTCCGGCCCTGGCCGGTGCGATCACCCTCCCGATGGCTGTTGCAGCAACGGTCTGCGCGCCGTTGTCCGGAATTCTCGTCGGGCGCTTCGGTCCGCGGCGGCCGCTACTGATCGCCGGTAGCTTCACGACACTCGGCGGGCTGTGCCTGGTCGCGCTCGACAACAACACGGCGATTCCGACGCTGTTGGCCGCCTACCTGTTCCTCGGTATCGGATTCGGGTTCTCGAATGCCCCCATCACCAACACTGCCGTCAACGGGCTGCCGAGATCGCAGGCCGGGCTTGCCGGTGGAATAACCTCCAGTGCACGCCAATTCGGCGCCGCTCTCGGTGTGGCGCTGGCGGGAGGGATCATCGGTGGCAGCGCCCCGGTGGATGTCGCGCAAGCATCGAGGCCGGGATGGATCCTGGTTGCCGGGTGTGGGCTCGCGGTCCTGGCGATTGCACTTGCATCTCGAAATTCCGAGGAACCGAACGGATAACCACCGAGCGTCCGCTCGAGCTTCACCCTGCGCGGGTGATTCCAAGTGTGTTCGCACCCGATACAGATGATGGGGTATCTGATCGACTCGTATCCGAGCGGGGAGTGCCATGTGCCAGACACCTAAGGACGCAACACCGGCCACGGTCACGGCGAATCGCGAAGCGCTTTCGCGGTATGCCATGGAGGACCGGCAAGATTTTGCCGATGCCGATCGCGGTCTGATCGCCCCGTTGCCGGGCAAGGTGGTGGCCGACGACGGGCACGTTGTCTTCGACCCCGAGGCAATGGCGTACATCGGTGACGACGTTCCGGCACCCGACACCGTCAATCCGAGCCTGTGGCGCCAGGGTCAACTGATGCGTCGCGGAGGGCTCTACCAGGTAACGGATCGTCTCTATCAGGTGCGAAACAACGATCTGGCCAATTTGACGGTTGTCGAAGGTGACGAGGGGCTGATCGTCATCGACTGCATGGCAGGGGTCGAATCGGCACGGCAGGGCATGAAGATGATTCGCGAGCACGTCAGCGACAAGCCTGTCGCGGCAATCATTTACACGCACACACATATCGATCACTACGGCGGCGTCAAAGGGATCGTCGACCTCGACGACGTGACGTCGGGGCGAGTGCCGATCATCGCGCCGGGCACGATCGCGTCGTTCGACAAGTTTGCAATCGGTGAAAACGTCGTCGCGGGAAATGCCATGGCGAGACGGTCTTTCTACGCATTCGGCGGGTTGCTCGACCTCGATGCCAAGGGGATGGTCACGTGCGGCATCGGCACGATCAGTACTCGAGGTCCACTGATTTCGTATATTTCTCCCACTGACAGCATCACGGAGACCGGAACCAAGCGCGAGATCGCCGGTCTGGAGTTCGAGTTCCTGTACGCCCCTGATACCGAGGCGCCGGAGGAGATGCACATCTGGATTCCGGAACTCGCGGCCCTGACGTGCGCCGAGAACGCCAACCACTCACTCCACAATATTCAGACGTTGCGTGGCGCGCGCACCCGCGACGCTCGGAACTTCGCTCGCTATCTGGACGAGACTCTCGAACGGTGGGGCGACGAAGCTGCGGTTCACTACGGACCGCACACCTGGCCGGTGTGGGGCAACGAGAACCTGGTTCCGTTCATCGAATCTCAAAGGGACACTTACAAGTACATTCACGATCAGGCGCTCCGCCTCGCGAACAAGGGGTACACGCCGCTCGAAGCCGCCGAGGTGATCGAACTGCCGGACGAGCTCGCGCGCAAGTGGTACAACCGCGGATACCACGGAACTCTGCACCACGACGTGCGCGCCGTGTACACCAAGGAACTGGGAATGTGGGACGGCGATCCGGTGACGCTTCATCCACATCCGCCGGTTGAATCGGCGAAGAGGTTCGTCGATCTCCTTGGCGCGCAGAAGATCCTGGACGAGGGTAAACGGGCCTTCGAGGCTGCGGACTACCGATGGGCGGCGGAGATTCTGCACAAGTTGGTTTTCGCGCAACCGGAGAACACCGAAGCGAGGAATCTCCAAGCCGACGTCTACGAGCAGATGGGTTATCAAGCCGAAGGGCCTCAGTGGCGTGGAATCTATCTCTCGGCCGCCCTGGAACTACGCGAAGGTGCCCAGCCTGCCCCGTATGTCACGGCGAGTCAGGACAGTGTCCTCGCGATGCCCATCGACATCCTCTTCGACTTCGTCGCAATACATCTCATCGGCGAGAAGGCAGCCGACGCGGACCTGCGCATCGATTTCGTGTTCACCGATCACAGCGACGAGGCATGGACCGTGTGGGTCAAGCGCGGCGTTCTCAACGCACGTAAGGGCGCGTCACCGAACACACCACTGACCGTCTCCGGTCCGAAAGCCGCACTGGTAGGTGCACTTCTACAGCCGGGTGCCGCCGCCCAACTGGCCAAGGTGGGGAAGATTTCGCTCGACGGAGACGGATCGGCGCTGGAGACGCTGGGAGGGTTACTGGACACTTTCGATCCCAGTTTCAATATCGTCACACCGTAACGAAGGGAGAGCTCTCGATGTGCACACGCTTGGTCTACCTGGGGCCCAACGACACTGTGATCACGGCTCGATCGATGGATTGGAAGGTCGACCTCGGAACGAACCTCTGGGCGTTCCCACGCGGCATGACCAGAGAGGGTTGCGCGGGTCCGAACTCGATCCAGTGGACGTCGAAATACGGAAGTGTTGTCGCGACGGCCTACGACATGTGCACGACCGACGGCGTCAACGAGGCTGGGTTGTCGGCCAATCTCTTGTGGTTGGTCGAGTCCGAGTATCCGACGTACGACGGTTCGAGCCCGGGATTGTCGATCGCGGCGTGGGCGCAGTACGTCCTGGACAGCTTTGCGACAGTTCGGGAAGCGGTCGAAGTGCTGTCGTCGGAACCGTTCACGGTGGTGACCGCTGCCGTTCCGGGCGAAGACCGCCTCGCCACGCTGCACATGTCGCTTTCGGACGCTGGGGGAGACAGCGCGATCATCGAGTACATCGGTGGACGTCCGACGATTCACCACAGCCGCGAGTACCAGGTGATGACCAATTCACCCATCTTCGATCAGCAACTCGCCGTCAACGAGTACTGGAAGCAGATCAACGGAACCGTCATGCTGCCCGGAACCAACCGTGCCGCTGACAGATTCGCCCGGGCGTCGTTCTACGTGGATGCGATACCGCAGACGGACGATCCCCGATCGGCCTTGGCATCCACTTTCAGCGTCATCCGGAATGTTTCGGTACCCCTGGGTATTTCGACTCCCGACGAGCCCAACATCTCGTCGACCCGATGGCGCACGGTCGTCGACCACAAACGTGCGCTCTATTTCTTCGAATCCGCGATGACGCCGAATACCTTCTGGGTGGACGTGGCGTCGATGGATCTCGGCGAAGGGACTGCCGTTCGAAAGCTCGGGTTGGGTCCGAACGAGAGCACCGTCTACTCCGGCGACTCCACTGACCGGTTCGAACGGGCGGAGGCATTCACCTTCGCAGGTGCATAGGGATTCGGGACCCACAAAAACCCAGTTGTGAAACTTCTTGACATTTCTACTCCGTTAAGATGAAACTTTGTTGCATATTCGGGTTTCGTCAACGGAGGACGGCATGGGCATCACAGTGCAGACACGGAACGATGGTGCGCAGCTCAAACGGCGCAGGGCGCTCGTCGCCGGCTCCGTCGGAAATTTCATCGAGTGGTACGAGTTCGGTGTGTACGGGTTCTTCGCGACGATCATCGCGTCGAACTTCTTCAGCGCAGACGGCTCCGGCGACCTCGAAAGCCTGATCAAGACCTATGCGTCGTTTGCGCTGGCGTTCTTCTTCCGCCCAGTGGGTGCCGCACTGTTCGGTCGACTCGGTGACCGCATCGGCCGACGCCCCACCTTGGTGATCGTCCTTCTGTTGATGTCGGGTGCGACGACTCTGATCGGCGTGCTGCCCACCTACGAGAGCGTCGGAATTCTGGCACCGCTGCTCTTGACGGTCCTTCGAATCCTCCAGGGATTGTCGGCGGGCGGTGAGTTCGGTGGTGCTGTATCGGTGATGACCGAGTTCGCTCCGCCCGGGCGACGTGGGCTGTACGGCTCGTGGCAGTCGTTCACCGTCGCACTCGGACTGCTCGCCGGTGCGGGTATCGCGGCACTCCTCGCCACCGTGCTCGACTCGGGACAGCTCAGTGACTGGGGCTGGCGCATCCCGTTCCTCCTTGCACTTCCGATGGGTCTGGTTGCCCTGTGGCTCCGGCTCCGGCTCGAGGAAACGCCGTCGTTCGAGCGTGCTCGATCGGTCCAGTCAGAACCGACAGCTGAAACAGCGGTGCCGGTAGTGCAACCGTCTGTCGGGGAGACTGCCAGAGCGATCCTGCTCGGAATCGGGCGGTTGATGGGGTGGTCTGCTGCCGGTTACACCTTCCTCGTGGTGATGCCTACCTATCTTCAGAGTTCGCTCAACGCGACCTTCCATCAGGCGCTGGTTGCTTCCGTGCTCGCCAATGCGGGCTTCGCGGTGACCATTCCGATCGCGGGTGGACTCAGCGATCGCATCGGACGACGCGCGGTCATGCTCACCGGCACCGTGATAATTCTGGTCTTGGCTCTGCCGCTGCTCAACGTCCTGCAGAACGAGCAGACGTCTCTGACCGCCAAGGGATTTGCAGTCTTTGCCGCCGGCGCCGCAGTGGGACTCGTTGCCGGACCCGGACCTGCGATGCTCTCCGAGATGTTTCCCACCTCGGTGCGGTACACCGGATTGGGACTCGCGTACTCCCTGTCCAACGCAGTCTTTTCGGGCTGTGCCGGTCTGATCATCACGTGGTTGATCAAGGAAACCTCCAATCTCGATATTCCGGCCTACTTCGTGATGGCGACATGCGCCGTCAGCGCGATCGCCTTGAGTACCTTGCGAGGTAATGCCCACAAGCGGGCACTCGTCGACTGACCGCAACTTTCCCGAATGCCGAAACAATCCGAGTAAGGGATATTTCATGAGAGTCATCGGCCTGATGTCCGGTACTTCGTACGACGCTATCGATGCTGCCGCAGCAGACATCCGGATCGACGGGGACACTCTTGTGCTGACCCCACTGGGGATGGTCAGCGAACCATATTCCGGTGAGTTGCGGGCAGCGGTGGCTGCTGCGGTACCGCCTGCGTCCACCACTGTCGGTCAGATCTGCCAACTCGATACCGAGATCGGACAGGCATTCGCGGCGGTGGCCGCACGGGCGAACGCGGAATTGTGCGGTGGCAGTGCGGAATTAATCTCCTCACATGGTCAGACGATGTTCCACTGGGTCGAAGGATCGCAAGTAAGGGGCACTCTTCAACTCGGGCAGCCGGCCTGGATAGCCGAGGAGACCGGGTGCACAGTCGTGTCGGATCTGCGCTCTCGTGACGTGGCGACGGGTGGTCAGGGCGCACCACTTGTCAGCGCCTTCGACGTATTGTGGCTCAACGGAAGAACTTCGGGCTCCGTCGCGCTCAATCTCGGTGGCATCGCGAACGTCACTGCTCCAGGTGGCACCCCGACGTCGACGGCAGACGGTGCCGCGGAACCGATTGCCTTCGACACCGGCCCGGCCAATGCGCTGATCGACGCTGCGGTAAGCGAATTCACGGCGGGGGAGCAGTGGTTCGACCTCGGTGGTGCTCTGGGTGCAGCAGGCACCCCGAACGTCGATCTGCTCGCGCATCTACTGAGCGAGCCGTATTACGCGCAGCCCGCTCCCAAGAGCACCGGCAAGGAATTGTTCCATCGAGATTATCTACTCGCCGCTCTGCGTGGTTACGAATCCTTGTCCCTGGCCGACATCGTCGCGACACTGACTGCACTGACCGCCCGAACCGTCGCCGATTCCGTCAAAGGGCTTGCTGCGACCGAAGTGGTGGTATCAGGTGGTGGTACTAAGAATCCGACGTTGATGGCGATGCTTCGCGACGAACTCGGCGACATTGCGCTCGTCTCCTCGGACGAACTCGGGGTCACCTCCGACATCAAGGAAGCATTGGCTTTCGCGGTACTCGGCTTTCTCACCGCGCACGGATTGCCTGGCAGCATTGCTTCGTGCACCGGTGCGTGTCACGCCAGTGTGCTCGGATCCTTGACGCCGGGAAGCCGTGGGCTGCCTAGAATCACATCGGTGCCGTCAGCTCCGAAAACGATGCGAATCGAGGCGTTATGACTTTGGACCGGAGTGTTCCGGCGTCCGTCGACCTGCTTGCCCGTATTCGCGCATCGTTGAGCAGCCTCTCGCCTGCCGAGCTGCGGATCGCGGAAATCATCGAAGCCGACCCCAGCCTGGCCTCCACGCTGACGGTCAACGATCTCGCCGAGCGAGCGTCGACAAGCACGGCGACAGTGGTCCGCACAGCCAAAAGGCTCGGCTTCGAGGGCTATCCACAGCTTCGTCTCGCGCTGGCGGCGATCAGCGGGTCCAGCGCCGGCGACACGATCCCACTCGGTGTGGACATCGTTGCTGCTGACTCGGCCGGCGAGGTGATGGCCAAGCTTGCCGAGTTCGAGTCCGAACAACTCAAGGGCACGGCGCAATTGACAGATCCTGCCGCGCTCGAAGAAGTTGTCTCCCGGATTCGATCCGCCCGCCGGGTCGAGGTGTACGGTATCGGCGCGTCAGGCATCGTCGCGCAAGACCTCACATTGAAGCTTTCGCGTATCGACGTCAACTGCCGGGTTCATCTCGACCGAGACGCGGCGATGGTGAGCGCCAGCTTGCTCGGACCGGACGACATCGCAGTGGGGATCTCACATTCAGGTGAGACGTCCGATGTCGTCGAACCACTCGCCCTTGCCCGTCGTACCGGGGCATCGACGGCTGCGATCACCGGTGGAGCGCGTTCGACGCTCGCCGTGCAGTCAGACCACGTACTGCTCACTGCCGGTAGAGAATTCGGTTTCCGTTCGGCTGCGATGGCAAGCCGAACCGGCCAGCTGTTGGTAGTGGACACAATTTTCGCGATGGTGGCGCACTCGCTGCCCAGCGCACTCTCTGCTCTGCAACGAAGCCATGACGCCATTGCTTCGAAGCGGCACTGACGAGGAGTCGTCGCTGTGAATCTGACGAGGAGTCGTCGCTGTGAATCCGACGAGGAGTCGTCTAATGGAACTTGATCGAGGAGGACTCGCCACAATGCACTTGGAAATGCTCTCCACCGAGAGACCCAACCCTCTCACCCGCGATCTCGACGTCATGTCGGTGTCGGATCTGCTGACGGTGATGAATCAACAGGACGCGATCGTGGCCGACGCGGTCGCGGCGGTACTACCTGCCATCGAAGCCGCAGTCGACTTGATCGTCGCGGCACGGGCGCGAGGTGGTCGACTGATCTACCTGGGAGCGGGGACAAGTGGCCGTCTGGGGGTTCTCGACGCAGTGGAATGCCCTCCGACCTTCGGGACAGATCCGGGCGAGGTGATCGGCATCATCGCCGGTGGTCCGGGAGCGTTTCTGAACGCCGTCGAGGGTGCAGAAGACGATCCGCGAGCGGCTGGGGTCGACCTCGACGCAATTTCGTTGAACGCCACGGACGTCGTGGTGGGTTTGGCGGCCAGCGGTCGTACTCCCTACGTCATCGGGGGACTTGACCATGCCCGCGCACTCGGCGCCGCAACAGTGGCAGTCTCGTGCAACCGAAATGCGGCAATGAGTTCGCACGCCGGAGTGGCCATCGAAGTGGAGACCGGCCCCGAGATCCTCACCGGATCGACCAGGCTCAAGGCCGGGACTGCGCAGAAGATGGTGTGCAACATGCTCTCCACGGCCAGTATGGTCCGCTCCGGGAAGGCATTCCACAATCTGATGGTCGATCTTCGGCCGACCAATGCCAAACTTGTCGATCGTGCAAACCGCATCGTCGCGGCAGCCACCGGAGTCGATACCGAGATCGCTGCGGAGACCATCGAAAATGCCGACGGTCACGTGAAGGCAGCGGTCGTCATGTTGTTGGCCGAATGCGACTTCGCCGAAGCGGCCGAATTGTTGGACCGCGCCTCGGGTTCGGTACGTGAGGCCATCGTCGGAGCCGGCAAGAGCAGTGAGGAAGTCTGAATGGAAATCGTCATAGTTCCAAGTCCGGAAGACGGCGGACGAATCGCTGCCGATATCGTGTGCGGCGCCATCGAAAACGGAGCGCGGACGCTCGGCCTCGCGACGGGATCGTCACCGCTGCATACGTATCGGGAGCTGATCAAGCGGCATCGAGAATCTGGAGTGTCGTTCGCGGCGATGAGTGCGTATCTTCTCGACGAGTACGTAGGTCTCACGCCCGATCAGCCGCAGTCCTACGCGCACACCATCCGCACGGAACTCGTGGATCATCTCGACATCGACAATGCGCGAGTGTTCAGCCCCGACGGCGGAGCCGCCGATCCCAGTGAAGCTGCCCGACGCTACGACGCAGCCATTGCCGAAAACGGTCCCATCGACCTGCAGATCCTCGGAATCGGCCTCAACGGGCACATCGGTTTCAACGAGCCCTCCTCCTCGCTCGCCTCGCGCACCCGAGTGAAGACCTTGACCGAGAGGACCCGCGCCGACAACGCACGGTTCTTCGCTGACCCGGCTGACGTGCCGCATCATGTGATCACGCAGGGGCTCGGAACCATCAGTGATGCACGGCATCTCGTTCTGATCGCGGACGGCGCCCGTAAAGCGCCCGCGGTCCGGGCGGCGGTCGAGGGTCCGGTCTCGGCATTCTGCCCGGCATCAGTGTTGCAACTGCATCCACACGTGACCGTCATTGTCGACGAGGCAGCTGCCGGCGAACTCCAACTAGCTGACTTCTACCGCTACACAACCGAGCACAAGCCGGCTGCGCAGGGCTACTGAACGGCGTGTTACTGAAAGCGTGTTCGTGTTACTGAAAAGCGAATTTGATCTCTAGTGCAGTTGAGCCCCTAGCCTCGGGGCATGATCAGTGCGAGAGGTTCAGAGGTACCCCCGCTTGCGTCGCCCCGGTTTTTCTCACCACCGCTCAGTGTTGCGATCGTCGGGGCGGGTCCGGCGGGAATCCACGCCGCGGGCGCTCTTGCTGAACTGGCACCAGGCACCAAGACAGACGTGTTCGAGCGTCTACCCACGCCGTACGGACTGGTGCGCTACGGTCTCGCGCCGGGGCATCCCGAATCCGAAAAGTTCGTCCACTCTCTGCACGCCACGCTGGCCGCCAGTGACTTCCGGTTGTTCAGCAACGTCGAGATCGGCAAGGACCTTTCCGTCGAGGACCTACGCTCTTCCTACGATGCCGTGATCATTGCAACGGGTGCGCCACGGGATGCGCTTCTCGACATTCCCGGCGTCGAGCTTCCAGGTTCCTTCGGCAGCGCCGAGTTTGTCGCCTGGTACAACGATCACCCGGACAGTTCGCTGCAGTGGCCGCTGAACGCCGAATCGGTTGCGGTGATCGGAGGTGGCAACGTCGCACTCGATGTCACCCGAATGCTTCTCGCCGAGGCGAAATCGCTGCAGGCCACGGACGTATCGGCCGAAGTTCGGGAAGGGATGGCAGGCAGTCGTGTTCGCGAAGTGCACATCTTTGTCCGGCGCGGACCAGCCGACGCTCGCTTCTCCCCGAACGAGTTGCGCGCTCTCGGTGAACTGCCAGGCGTCGATGTCGTCGTCGACGCTGCCGATGTCGCACCGGACCGGCATATCGAGCGGATGGCAAAGCAGTCGGTGCACACCCGACTGGCAGTCGAGGCACTCCGCACCTTCGCGGACCCGTCTGCCGACCGAACTTCTCACCGCCGCGTTCACCTGCACTTCTACCGACAGCCGACGGAGATTCTCGGCAGTGGGAAAGTCGAAGCACTCCGCGTCGAGCGGACAGTCCCGGACGGCTACGGTCACGTCACCGCTTCGGGCACCTGTACCGACTATCCGGTTCACGCTGTGTACCGGGCAATCGGATTCCTCGGAACGCCACTTGCCGGGGTGCCTTTCGATCACGGGCGCGGCACCGCTGCGCACCGGGGCGGCGCTGTGGTCGACGAGAGCGGCTCACCGGTTGCGGGCTTGTTCGTGACCGGGTGGATGAAGCGAGGTGCCGCCGGGCTGATCGGCGCGGCGCGGCCTGATGCTCGCCAGACCGTCGAAACGATGCTGCACCAGCTGGATTCGGTAGGCGAGCGGCGAGCAGACCGAAGCGGGATCGCGAGGCTCCTCGGGGCCGGCAACGTCGTGTCCGTCGATTGGGACGGATGGCTTCGCATCGATGCCGCCGAACGTGATCTCGGTGTGAAGTATGGGCGTGATCGCGTCAAGATCAAAGATCGCGAAGTACTTGTCGGTATCGGCACGAATCTGCCGGTTCACCCCCAATAGTTTCGCTGGGGTCTGGGGTACCGCCGGGGTTACGCTGAAGTGAGTCACCCCGATTCATCGTGATCGAGGTGCGGAACAGAAGTGTCATGAATGAACGTGGTGCGCAGGCCGTTGACGCGACAATCGCGAGCGGGCCCCTGACCGAACGGGGCACCGTCACCGAGTTGCGCCCGTCCGCACCGCCGGTGGTGCGTGACCGACAGAACGGTGCCGACGGCCTCGGGCGACTTGTCGGGGATTGGGAGGAGGGACGAACCCCGTCCGACCTGAGCGACTATCTGCCCGATCCGGCCAAGATTCGTCGGGCGGCGTTGATCGAATTGGTCGGGATCGACATGGAGTATCGCTGGCTGAAAAATGATCGCCCGAAACGACTCACGGACTACTGTGCCGAGTATCCCGAACTACTCGAAGAACCACTTCCGGCCGAGCTCCTGTACGAGGAGTTCCGGCTGCGGAAGCAGAGTGGGGAGAACGTCGTAGCAGCCGACTATCTCAGCGAGTTCCCCTTGCAGGCAGAGAGTTTCGAGCGGTTGTTCGACCGTGATTCGATGGCCGGACGCGAAGATGTCATGATGTTGGGACTCTCGGGTTTCGACGAGTTCGAGATCGGGCAGCACCTCGACGATTTCGAACTGGTGTTGGAACTCGGGCACGGAGCGTTTGCCCGAGTGTTCCTTGCTCGGCAACTTTCGATGCAGCGGTGGGTCGCATTGAAGATCTCGCGCAACGTCGGGGTCGAACCGCAGACTCTCGCCCAACTCGACCATCCCAACATCGTTCGCGTCTTCGACCAACGACTGCTCGAAGAACGTGCACTGCGAGTTCTGTTCATGGAATACGTGCCAGGCGGGACCCTGCTCGACGTGGTCAAACTTGTCCGCGTGACACCGCAGGCGCAGCGGTCCGGACAACTACTTCTCGACGCCATCGATCACACCCTGGCGAAGAAGGGAGAGATGAAGCCGAGCGAGACGAGCCTACGGAGCGAGATCGCGGCGATGTCGTGGCCGGAGACCGTGGCCTGGATGGGAATGAGACTGGCCGACGCCCTCGAATACGCGCGTGAGCACGGCGTACTACATCGGGACATCAAGCCGGCGAACGTACTTCTCAGTGTCGAAGGCATTCCCAAACTCGCCGACTTCAACGTCAGTTCGAGCGAGGAGGTGTCGACCGAGGATGCAGCATGTTTTGTCGGAGGCTCGCTTGCCTACATGTCTCCGGAGCAGTTGGAGGCCTGTTCTGTGGGGGCGCCCGGCACACTCGACACCCGTAGCGACATCTATGCGCTCGGCGTGATGCTGTGGGAACTCCTCACCGGGAGTAGGCCTTTCTTGGGCGACGGCACGGGAGAGAACCCGCCGTCGCCCAAGAAGGCGCTCGAGACCCGCCGGCGTGGAGTGGATCCTGCGGCCGAGGCTCGGTTACCGGACGACTGTCCGCCGGCGCTGCGCCGAGTGCTGGTGAAGTCTCTCTCGCCCGAGCGAGACGGACGGTGGTCTGGCGGACGAAAGCTGGCTCGTCAGTTCGCTCTGTGCCTGGACCGGTCGGCCCGCAATCTGGTGGACCCACCGGAAGGGAGCCCACGGTCGACGCTGTGGAAGTGGGCACTGCCGATTCTTCTGGCCGCGATCGGAATTCCGAATCTCCTGGCGGCGGGCTACAACTACTACTACAACAAGATGCTGATCATCTCGGGACTCTCGCCGCAGGCCCAGCAGCACCTCGAGCAGGTTCATCTGGTCATCGGGGTGGCTGCGTTCTCTCTCGGCGCCGCAGCGATCCTGTATTGGTGTCGGCTCGCCCTCACCGTGCCTCACGGACTGCGCAACGGTCAGACGTACAGCGCGGATGTCTTGAACAAAGCGCGTACCGCGACGCTGAACGTCGGACACCGCGCGGTGGTGATCGCATTCGGTCTGTGGGTTCTGGCCGGTATCGCATATCCGGTTGCATTGCAGATTGCCGCCGGCGGAATTCCGCAGCGAGCCTACGTGCACTTGATGTCGTCGCTGGCGGTGTGCGGCGCCGTCGCAGTCGCGTATCCGTTCTTCATCCTGACGTATTACTCGGTTCGATGTCTGTATCCGATCTTGTTGTCACACGGGGAGTTACGGAGCGACGACGGACGCGATATTCGCTCGCTGGGCCGGAGCAGCACGCGTTACCTCGCGGTGGCGGCATCGGTTCCACTGGTGGGAATCGCGGGGCTCAGTTTTGTCGGTTCCGGCGCCGGCGAGGAACTCAACGCAACAGTTCGTGCGTTGTGTCTGGGCGGGATCGCCGGATTCATCGTTGTGTATCAACTGTTTCGACGGATCGAAAGTGATCTCCGAGCACTGCTGCGCGTTGTGTCTCTCGAGGTGTCGGCGTCTCCGTAACCACCTGACAACCGTGTTCGCGACGAGTTACTTCGCAGTGCTCTTGCGCGGTCGGCTGCGACGAACTGCTTTGGCGGGCGTCGGAGACTTCACTTCTGATTCTTCCTGAGGGTCGTCGCGCCAGTGAATCTCGATTTCTATCTCGACTTCGTTGCCGTCGACTTCGATCTCGAGTTCCCACCGAACCTGTTCCGGAACACTGATTTCGATCGAGTCCCCACCCGACCCCAGCTCCACTTCGGATCCGCTGGCGAGGGCTTGGCCGAGGGCGATGAGTCGGTCGGCGACTTCCTGCCGTGAGAGTTCTGACTTCCTCTTGATCTCCAGTTTGGGCACGATCACTCCTGACCTCGGCGGATTCTCTCTTTCACGGTAGTTGGACGAAGGGGAGATTGTCGTAGTTTGTGGAACCACGCAGCAGGACGCGCCGACGCGCAACACGCCTGAAGGCGCTGTGGGGGCGCCAGAAAAAGCGAGGAATCCGGCTCACTCCTAGTACGGACGAATCGGTCGGGAGGGCCCTGTCAGCGATGATTTTCGCGAAAGTCTGGGTTCAGTCCAGAAGATTGCGCAATAGTGGAAAGGTGCCTTCGACGCCGGATTATGCAGCCCAACTGCGTAACGCTGAGCTTCGCGTGACTCGTCCCAGAGTCACGGTGCTCGAGGTTGTGCATGCACGCCCACATGCAGCCACCGAGACGATTTTCGATGGTGTGCGGGCAGTTCTGCCGGGGGTATCTCGGCAGGCGGTCTACGACGTGTTGCACGCTCTCACCGACGCCGGGCTGATACGGCGGATCCAACCGTCCGGATCGGTGGCGCTGTACGAATCCCGCGTCGGCGACAACCACCATCACGTCGTCTGCCGGTCCTGCGGGGTCGTTGCCGATGTCGACTGCGCAGTCGGAGAGGCACCGTGTTTGACGCCGTCGGCGCGCAACGGCTTCGTCCTCGATGAAGCCGAGGTCATTTACTGGGGCCTGTGTGCCGACTGTTCGACAACTCAGAGTTTGCGATCACACCCGTGATCGAAGTCCGTTCTACTCGCTCATGGAGGGATTACCGTGTCCGATAGTTGCCCGGTTGCTCACGATGGAAACACCGAGAGCACCAGCGAAAGTGAAAACCCCGCAATCCCGTCTCCGACACCTACCGGGAATCGTCCGAGAACGAACAGTGACTGGTGGCCCAATCAGCCGGATCTCTCTGTCCTGCATTCGCATTCGTCGAAATCCAATCCCATGGGTGCCGACTTCGATTACGCCCAGGAATTCGCCAAACTCGATGTCGAGGCACTCAAGCGCGACGTCATCGCGTTGATGACGGCGTCGCAGGATTGGTGGCCGGCCGACTACGGGCACTACGGCGGACTCTTCGTGCGTATGAGCTGGCATGCTGCCGGCACCTATCGCATCGCCGACGGTCGCGGCGGCGGAGGTCAGGGCGCTCAGCGTTTCGCCCCGCTCAACAGTTGGCCGGACAACGCCAGCCTCGACAAGGCGCGGCGCCTGCTCTGGCCCGTGAAGCAGAAGTACGGAAAGCAGGTTTCCTGGGCCGACCTCCTGGTGTTCGCGGGCAACTGCGCCTTGGAGTCGATGGGGTTCAAGACGTTCGGCTTCGGCTTCGGTCGAGAAGACATCTGGGAGCCGGAGGAGATCTACTGGGGTCCTGAGGACACCTGGCTCGGCGACGAGCGCTACAGCGGAGACCGCGAGCTGTCCGGGCCGCTGGGCGCAGTTCAGATGGGCCTGATCTACGTCAATCCCGAAGGGCCCAACGGCCAACCGGACCCGGTAGCGGCCGCCCGCGACATTCGCGAAACCTTCGCTCGCATGGCGATGAACGACGTGGAAACGGCCGCACTGATCGCCGGCGGCCACACCTTCGGCAAGACGCACGGCGCCGGCCCGGCCGACCTCGTCGGACCGGAACCGGAAGGCGCACCCATCGAGCAGCAGGGATTGGGCTGGAAGAGTGCCTTCGGTACAGGAGTGGGCAAGGACGCGATCACCAGTGGTCTCGAGGTCGTATGGACGCCCACTCCGACGAAGTGGGACAACACTTTCCTGGAGATCCTGTACGGCTACGACTGGGAGCTGACCAAGAGCCCGGCGGGTGCCTGGCAGTGGATTCCGAAGGACGGCGCGGGGGCGGGCACGATCCCGGATCCGTTCGATTCGTCGGCCGGACGCACTCCGACGATGCTGACGACCGACCTCTCCCTACGCCTGGATCCGACGTACGAGAAGATCACCCGGCGCTGGCTCGATCATCCGGAAGAATTCGCCGAAGAGTTCGCCAAGGCTTGGTACAAGCTCCTGCACCGTGACATGGGACCGGTCACGCGCTACTTGGGGCCGTGGGTTCCCGAGCCGCAGCTGTGGCAGGACCCTGTTCCCTCGGCGGAGGATCAGCTGATCGGGGACGCAGACATCGCGATCCTCAAGAGTCGACTTCTCGACTCCGGGCTGTCCATTTCGCAGTTGGTATCGACGGCGTGGGCGTCGGCTGCGAGCTTCCGCAGCACCGACATGCGCGGCGGCGCCAACGGTGCGCGAATCCGCTTGGAACCGCAGAAGAATTGGGAAGTCAACGAGCCCGCAGCTCTCTCCGCGGTGCTTCAGACTCTCGAGCGGGTTCAGCAAGACTTCAACCAGGCAGGTGGAGCCAAGGTTTCGCTCGCCGACCTGATCGTTCTGGGTGGTACAGCGGCCGTTGAACAGGCTGCGAAGAACGCCGGACAGGACATCACGGTCTCGTTCACTCCGGGACGTACGGACGCAACGCAGGAGCAGACAGACGTCGACTCGTTCGAGGTACTCGAACCCCGGGCCGACGGATTCCGGAACTATCTCAAGGGTGGGGAGAAGATTCCGGCCGAGATTCTGCTGGTCGACCGCGCGTACATGCTGTCGCTGACCCCGCCCGAGGTGACAGTGCTGGTCGGTGGACTTCGCGCGCTGAACGCGAACTTCGGCAAGACCGGTCACGGAGTGTTCACCGACCGCCCAGAGACGTTGACCAACGATTTCTTCGTCAACCTTCTCGACATGGGTACCGAGTGGAAGCCGTCGAAGACGGACGAGAACGTCTACGACGGCGTTGATCGTGCGACGGGCGATCCGAAATACACGGCAACTGCGGTCGATCTCGTTTTCGGATCGAATTCGCAACTGCGTGCACTCGCCGAGGTGTACGCCAGCGAAGACGCCAAGCAGAAGTTCGCCGAGGACTTCGCCGCTGCCTGGACCAAGGTGATGGACCTCGACCGGTTCGACGCCCGCTGATCCAGCAGATCAACCGACGGCGCCCCGCGAGCTTTGTTCTCGCGGGGCGCCGTCGCTTCTGCACACGATAGCGTGGTCGTGTGGCCGATCAATTTGCGCTGGTACCAGCGGTGTACGGTCAGCTCGCACCCATCCACAGCTACGGCTTCTGACCGGTTGAGGATCTGATTCAGACTTCGCTCGCAACGATGACCGGGCAATGAGCTTTTCGAATCATCGTGCTGCTGGTCGTGCCGAGACCGGCGTCGTCGAACGAACCTCGCCCACGCCGACCCACGACGAGAAGCCGTGCCTCGGTAGAGAGTTGTTCAAGAATGGCAACCGAGGGGCCGTCGAACTCGATCTGACGGATGGCGACGCCAGGGTAGAGCGTGGCCCAACCCGATAGTTGCCACGTCAGCGGCGTCGAGTGCTGGGGCGCGTGCCCGGATGCGAAGTCTCGACGCAGTTCGCCCTCTGGCGGGGAGGCGTGCACGACGACCAGTTCGGTGTTCGCTGCCTCTGCTTCTTTGAATGCAATAGCCAAAGCGCTTTCACTGTGGGCGCTTCCGTCCAAACCGACGACAACGGGCAAGGCTGCCGCAGCGATGCTTTCACGCGGTCTTCCGACTTTTGCGAACGAACACCTCGGGGCAGGGGCAGCGAGATCGTCCTGTGGTGTGACGATCAAGGCGGCCTCAGCGGTCAGCGCGGTGAGAATTGCGGTGTTCTCCCCGGATATCAGATCGGTCCGGATCCGAAGATCTGGCGACACCGACTCGGCGATCTGAATGGCTTTCATGAACAGGGCGGTCGGTGACGCCGAGGTGTTCGGATCGGCGGTGATCGGAGCTGCGAAAACAATTCGCATCCAGAGACTGTGGCGATGCGCGAACTCGGCCGCCCACGTGATCACGTCAGGGCGCAGAGGGGATTCGTCGATGCACACGACGACCGCTCCGTCCGCGGACCACTCAGAGGTGACGAGGTCAGTCGATAGTTCGGGCTTCATCGTGAACTCCTCGAGCTGCGTCTGTCGAATGCGAACTGGCTTGCAGGACAGTGCCGAACAGCAATCCTGCGACGACTATCGAGCATGCGGCAGTCGTCAAGGGCAACCACACGAGCGTCGTGACCGCGAACATGAGCACGAGCAACGGCGCGAGAAGATGACGGGGTTTCGCTCGGCGTTCGTGTTGCTGATCTTCTGCCCAGGCTCGGTACTTCGTCCCGTCATTCATGTTGTTTCACCTCAGTTCTTACGTCGGAAACCGACTTGTGGCCAAGCAGTCCGACATGCGCCTCGTCGCGCATTCGTTCGACCATGTGGGGGTAGTGCAGTTCGAATGCCGGCCGCTCACTGCGGATTCGGGGGAGTTCGGTGAAGTTGTGCCGTGGTGGTGGGCAGGACGTCGCCCATTCGAGCGAGTTTCCGAAGCCCCAAGGATCGTCGACTGTCACAATTCGGCCGTACCGGTAGCTCTTGAAAACGTTACAGATGAACGGAATCGTCGAGGCTCCGAGCACAAACGCGCCGACGGTCGAGATCGTGTTGAGAAGAGTGAAATTGTCCGACGGCAGGTAGTCCGCGTACCGCCGAGGCATACCCTGAGCGCCGAGCCAATGCTGGACGAGAAATGTCGCGTGAAAGCCGATCAGAGTCAACCAGAAGTGGATCTTGGCGAGCTTCTCGTCCAACATCCGGCCGGTCATTTTCGGGAACCAGAAATAGATTCCGGCGTATGTCGCGAACGCGATTGTTCCGAAGAGGACGTAATGGAAATGCGCGACAACAAAGTACGAGTCGGTGACATGAAAGTCCAAGGGCGGGCTGGCAAGGATGACGCCGGAGAGTCCGCCGAACAAGAATGTGACCAGGAAGCCGACGGAGAACAACATCGGGGACTTGAAGGTCAACTGTCCCTTCCACATCGTGCCGAGCCAGTTGAAGAACTTGACGCCGGTCGGAACTGCGATCAGGAAGGTCATGAACGAGAAGTACGGGAGGAGAACGGCGCCGGTTGCATACATGTGGTGCGCCCACACAGCGATCGACAGTGCTGCAATTCCCAGTGTTGCGTAGACCAATCCGGTGTATCCGAAGATCGGCTTGCGGCTGAAGACGGGGAAGATCTCGGAGACTATGCCGAAGAACGGCAGTGCAAGAATGTAGACCTCGGGATGGCCGAAGAACCAGAACAGATGCTGCCACAACATGACTCCACCTGTAGCGGGGTCGAACAGGTGCGCTCCCAGGTGGCGGTCCACCCACAATCCGATCAAGGCAGCAGCGAGCAGCGGGAAAACGAGAAGGATCAGCATGCTGGCGACCAGCGCATTCCACGTGAAGATCGGCATGCGGAACATCGTCATACCCGGGGCGCGCAGGCAGACGATCGTCGAAACGATGTTGACTGCGCCGAGGATGGTGCCGACGCCGCCGAGAGCGAGACCGATGATCCACAGGTCGGCGCCCATTCCGGGGGAGTGGAGTTCGCTGGTGAGCGGCACGTAGGCGGTCCAGCCGAAATCTGCCGCACCACCGGGTGTTACGAATCCGGCGGAGGCGATCAGGCCGCCGAAGAGGTACAACCAGTAGCTGAAGGCATTGAGTCGCGGGAAACACACGTCCGGCGAGCCGATCTGCAGTGGCATGAGGTAGTTGGCGAATCCGAAAAAGACCGGCGTCGCGTACAGCAGGAGCATGATCGTGCCGTGCATGGTGAACAACTGGTTGTACTGCTCGTTGGACAGGAATTGCATTCCCGGAACGGTCAATTCCATCCGCATGAGCAGCGCCATCAACCCGCCGATCAGGAAGAACGCGAACGATGTCACGATGTACATCAGGCCGATCATCTTGTGATCGGTGGTCCTGAGGATCTCGACCAGTTTCGAACCCTTCGGAGCGGTTCGGGGAGTTGCGCCGACGTGGATATCAACCTCGTCGACCGGCCGGGGTGCGAGATCAACCACGACGGCCGCCTACGCGCATCGACGTGACGAAATACCGAGAATGCTTGGGACTGTGGAACATAAACGCAATGATCGTGGCGGTTACGACCTCGGGCGAGGGGAAAAGGTCCCGAGGACCGGACAGGGCGGCATGGCGTAGATCACGTGGTCCGGTACGGTCGAGAGAGTTGTCTTCACGAGCGGAAAGAAAGCGAGATGGTCATGGCATGTCGTATCAGTGAACTGGTGCTCGGTTGCCGGGAACCCGAGGTGCTGGGCCGGTTCTGGTGCGAGGTCCTGGACTTCGTCGTGCTCGATCGAATGGACGACGGTTCGCTGGAGATCGGCCCACGCGAAGGGTTCGGCGGTCCACAGCCCACGATCATCCTCAGTCGTAGAGACGAGCCGGAGAAGGGTAAGCCCCGCCTGCATATCGATGTCAACGCCACCGACCGCGATCAGGAAGCCGAACTCGAACGCCTACTGGCTCTTGGTGCGCGCCCGGCCGACATCGGCCAGACAGGTCAGGAACAGTGGCATGTCCTGGCCGATCCCGAAGGGAACGAGTTCTGCCTGCTCAAGGCCCAACTGGATCCGCTCTGACGCTCAACGGCCAGAGCTTGGTATCGGACTTCGCCTGGGGCTCAGCGGAACCCGCCACACCAGTTCGGTGACACCGTTCTCGCTGGTGATGTTGCTCGAGCCTCCGCACTGACGGGCGCGGGTCGACAGGTTGTCGAGACCGTGGATTCTGGTTGCCTGGTCGATACCCACGCCGTCGTCGACGATGCTGATGACGAGTTCCTCGGTGGCCCGGATGGTGACGTCGATGGCATCGGCATGAGCATGTCGCAGCGCGTTGCTCAAACCTTCGCGCACAACGGCTTCGGCGTGCAGGGCGAGTCGAGCCGGGACGGAACTGTCGATGGTTCCTTCGAAGGTGACGCTGGGAGTGATCGACGAGTGGCCGGACAGACCGTTGACCGCGTCGAGTAGGCGGCGCCGCAGGCTTGTGGGAGTAGACATCTCGCTCGTGTGAAGGTCGAAGACTGCGGTGCGGATTTCACGGACTGTTCGATCGAGTTGATCGACAGAGGTGTCCAATACGGTTCGAACGGTGTTCTCGTCACCTGGATGTTGCAGTACCCCTTGTAGGCTCAATCCAGTGGCGAACAGCTGTTGAATGACGTGGTCGTGGAGATCGCGCGCGATTCGGTCGCGATCTTCGAGGACGTCGACCAGTCTTTCTTTCCGTTGCTGTTCGGCGAATTCGACAGTGACAGAAGCGATGTCTGCCATTGCCGTCAGTTGCTCGATCTCCTCGGCGCCCCACGGGCGGTCGCTGCGGCGGGACGCGAACAGAACGCCGCCGCCGAACGAGGTTCCGGAGAGGGGGAGCGCGACCACCGAATCGTCGCCGGAAACATTCAGCGCCGGAACGGAACTGCCACGTAAGGCAGAGATCGGCCGACGACTGCGCGCAGCGTCGTCGATCACGGTCCCGGACAGATCGACGGCTGAGCCGGTCGCCGTGAAAGGCTGGGAATCGGCAGCGTCCGCGACGTGAACTACTGGCTCTCTGCCCAAGTCGTAGCGAATTATGCACACCAGATTGCCGTCGGTGAGATGGCGCGTCGTGCGTACGAGTTCGGCCAGCGTCTCGTCGCGCGATCCGCCGCTGAGCAGACGCGCGTTGACGGCGGCGACGGCTTTGAGCCAGGCTTCTCGCGTCCGGGATTCCTCGAACAGGCGCGCATTGTCGATGGCGATGCTCGCAGCGTTTGCCAAGATCTGGAGTACGGCCTCGTCGCGGTCGTCGAATGCAGTCCGGTCCGAACTGTCCGCGAGGTAGATGCTTCCGAATACTTCGCCCCTGACGAAGATCGGAACTCCGAGAAACGTATCCATCGGCGGGTGATTGGCTGGAAACCCCGCCGAGGACGGATGCGAGGAAATGCGCTCGGTTCGAACGGGACACGGTTCTTGAACGACCAGGCCCAGTAGTCCGTGACCTTCTGGAAGATGCCCGATCTCGGCGACCTGCCCCTGATCCAAACCGGAGTGGATGAATCGCGACAAGCGTCCGTCGGGGGACTTCACGCCGAGCGCACCGTAGTCCGCTTCGAGGAGGTGGCGCGCGACGTCGACAATTTGTTGCAGGGTTTCGTCGAGCTCGAGGGTGGACCCGACAGTCAATACGGCACTGAGCAGCTTGGGAATCGCGGTCGGGTTGAGGGCAGTCGCCTCGGCGCTTCCGGCGATATCGCCGAAAAGGCTGAGCATGAGCGCGTCGCGGCTACCTGGCATGGTGTGTGCCCGTAGTGGCGGAGAATGGCGAACCTGACGGAGTCAGCAAGTGAGTGGTCGCCTGTCCGGAAGGATCCGGGTGAGCAGTGCCCGCACGAAGCTTTGTCGCCAGAACTGCGGCCTGAGTTCGACGCTCGAGACCCAGTTTTTCGAGGATGCGGGAGACGTAGTTCTTGACTGTTTTCTCCGAGAGCTCCGCGTGCGTGCTGATCTCTCGATTGCTCAGCCCCTTGCCGATCAACTCGAAGATCAACAGTTCCTGATCGGTCAACAGTGCTGCCGCAGTGCCGGACTCCTGCTCGGATCGGATGCGCCGAACCAAACCGATGACTGCCTGAGTGTTCAACAGGGATTTGCCGGTGGCGACCGTACGGATCGCCGAAACCAGGTCGTGGCCGCGGATGTTCTTGAGGACGAATCCGCGTGCGCCCGCGATCATGGCGTCGAGGAGGGCGTCGTCGTCGGAATACGACGTGAGCATCAAGGTGGCCGCTTCCGGATAGGTCGACGCCAGTTCTCGGCACAGTTCCACACCGTTGCCGTCGGGAAGCCTGACGTCCATGACAACCACGTCGGGTCGGCATGCGGGTATGCCGGTCGAGGCTTCGCGAACGCACGACGCCTCGCCCACGACATTGAATCCCGATACCCGATTCAACAGGTCTGCCAATCCACGACGAACGATCTCGTGGTCGTCGACCAGATAGATGCCGATCGTCACGGTGGTCACCTCTTCCAGCTCACGCCTGCCATCGATGTTACCGGACGGTAATGTCCCGACAGGATCGGGTTGTCCGACCGATGGTCGACAAGAAACCCGCGTCGAAGGGTGCGAGACCGGGTGTCGATTGCACAGAGTCAAAGGTCCCGACCGTCACGAGATCTGAATCACCCCGATGCCACCACGTGGTGGGTGTGAGCTGAATGTGATTGCGCCGGTGGCGGTTCGATTCGTTCAGTCGACGGGAGCGAGTTCGACCGAGACGTAGACGCCCTTTCCTTTTCGGTGTGCGAGTGCCTCACCCGGGCGATCGATACCGTCCAGTTGGAGAATGATCGGTCCTTGTTCCGGATAGAAATTGCGCCACCAACTCTTCTTGTCGGGCATGGCAACGCCGATCGTCACATGGTCGCCCTTGCGCTTGTAGGAGACGGGCGCGCTGAAGGTGCGTCCCGACTTGCGACCGACATAGGTGATGACGGTCATCGAACGGCCGAGAAGCTTGCCCACGATCGGGGCACCGATCAGTGGTTGGACCACTACGTTCACGGCGGCGGACATACGTTGGAAAGTGTTCACAAGAAGCCCTTTCACATCGACTACTGCACGAAATCGAATCCTGCACGGAAATTGCTGCGTGCAGTAGTTCTATCCTGCTCGACGGGGATTGTCGCGCGGGCAGAAATTGGTACAAACCGGTGCGCCGAAGCGAGTAGCGTTGGGTAGGTCGAGGGTCATTCGAATATGCGCGGTCAAGCCATGTCGTCCTCGACGCCAACCCGGTCCGTGGTCGAACGGCCGAGAACTGGAGCGCCTGTATGGCGTCGAACCCGTCCGACGTGTCGAATGCACCAGGGCAAGCCGAGTCGACTGACGCGGATGAGAAAGCATTGTCCATCTGTCCGGCATGTCAGCACAGTATGGAATCCCACGATCCGCTCGGAGTTCGGTTCTGCGCGGTGACTGCCGACCGCGGTCTCGACCGAAAGTGCATCTGTGCCGCCGATCGCGAGGAAATGCAGCACTACTCGCGATATTGATCCGCCTGGACGTCACGTCCATTCCTTCGTCAGGATTCGACTACCACCCGCGTGATGCTGTCGTCGCCGCTGAATCGCGCCGCGGGGGCTATGTACTGAGGGCAGGATTCAGCGTCGTCGCGACCATCTGTCGCGCAGAAGCATCAGTGCGGTAAGGGTTAGCCCCCATCCGATTGCAGACAGCGCAACGCCTACGCCCGCTTGGCCGGTGACATCAGTACTAGCGCCGATGCTGAAAGCTGTGGTGAATCCTGCAGCCGTGCCGGCAGCTGCAGTCAGACCTCCCGACTTGATCCATCGCGCGCAATGTGCGGAAACGAAACACGCGAGAATTACCGTTAATCCGCAGGCGAGGACCTGCCAGGTCGGAAACTGCGTTGGGGCAGGCAGGCCGGGGCCGCGGAATCCGCCTTTGTAGTCGGCTGACCAGCTGAGCCAGCCCACGCAAGACAGAACGCCCAGCGCAAAAGCCAACAGGCCAGTGCGCCACAGTCCGAGTGAGCCCGACCCTGTGAGCCCGGAACCGGGGGCGGTTGTGGAATGCTCCAGGTCAAGTCGTTCCGAACGCCAAATCGTCCAGATGAAGCTCGCACCGACAGCCGTGGGCACGCCGACGAAGATGAATACGATCCAGAGAAACTGCGGCCAGGAAAACTCGAGATCGACGGTCATGAATGGAGTATGCGCGTACTACCAACCCTGCGTGGCCACCGTTCACTGTGCCGAGTCGTCGCTCAACCTTCAACGACCTTCTCGACGTGTGTGTTGGTCGGGTTCAGGTCGATTTTCCGTGCATTGACCAGTCGGAGTCCGGGTACCGGGTCTCCCGTGGTGTCGTCTATCAACGTCGAATGGGGTTCACCGTCATCGAACGCATGGCGTTCACCCCACTGTCGCAGGCTCGTGATCACGACGAACAGATCCATGCCACGTTCAGTCAATACGTACTCGTTGCGGGTCCCTTGCACGTTTGATCGAACCTCGAAGATCCCTTGCTCGACAAGGGCTTTGAGTCTGTCCGTGAGAATGTTCTTTGCGATGCCCAGGTTTCGTTGAAACTGACTGAATCTGGATGCCCCGTCGAAGGCGTCTCGCACGATCAACAACGACCATCGATCGCCGATGATGTCGGCCGCTCGGGCCGTCGGGCAGTGCGAGTCCGTCCACTGTGCGCGATCAGGCATTGAATTCCTCATTGGTTGCGTTTTGAAACCGAATTGACGTAGCCTTCAAATGGTATCAAAATGCAACCAAGTTGAGGTGGAAGTGTCCGAACGTCATGCACTCACGATCGCACCGGTAGGGCCGAAAATGCCTCGTGGACTTCGCCTGTTGCTCGCCGTGCTCTGCGGTGTCTCGGTGGCGAACATCTACTACGCGCAACCGCTACTCGGACAGATCGGCTCGGATCTTTCCCTTCCTCCGGCCGGCCTCGGCTTCGTCGTGGCACTCGCCCAACTCGGTTACGTGGTCGGGTTGATCGTGTTGGTGCCACTGAGCGATCTCGTGAATCGCAAGAGATTGATCGCACTCCAGATCGTCGCTGCTGCAATGGGAACGATGATTGTCGCTCTGGCCACCACGAGCGCGCAACTGCTGATCGGGATGACCGTCGCCGGCACGTTCTCCGTTGTCGTTCAAGTCGTAGTCGCCTACGCTGCGGCAATCAGCGACCCGGACGAGCGGGGCGCAAACATCGGTGTAATCACCAGTGGTGTTGTCGTCGGCATCATCCTCGCTCGAACTGTCGCCGGCGCAGTTGCGGATCGGGCAGGCTGGCGTGCGGTCTACTCGGGATCTACTTTCATTTCGGTACTGGTCGCGGCAGTCGCGTTGACGATGCTGCCGAAAGACATTCGCTCGCACTCGGATCGGTCTTCTTATGTGCATGCCATGGGATCGGTCGTGACATTGGCGATTACGAACCGACTATTTCGGACGAGGGCTCTGATCACCTTGTTCTTGTTCGCGTCCTTTGGCGCCTTGTGGAGTGGAATGGCCCTGCCATTGAGCGAAGAACCATGGCGGTTGTCGACCACACAGATCGGGCTCTTCGGAATCGCCGGATTGGTCGGAGCATTGGGCGCGATCGGTGCCGGACGTTGGGCCGATCAAGGGAAGGCGCAACGTGTTACCGGGGCGTCTTTGGTTGTTCTCTTGCTGTCGTGGGTATTGAACGCGCAGGCGACGCATTCGCTTGTCCTGCTCGTAGTCGGTGTTGTCGCGTTGGACTTCGCCGTACAGGCTGTTCACGTCACGAGCCAGAATCTGATCGTCGCGGACCAACCGGAATCGGCCGGACGGATCATCGGCGGTTACATGGTGTTCTATTCGTTGGGCAGCGCCGCTGGAGCAGTAACCACCACAATGGTTTTCGACGCGGCAGGGTGGGGTGCTGCAAGCATTCTCGGCGGTGCCTACGCGTTTGCAGCATTGGCGGTGTGGACGATCGATCGATTGCGGATCGGTCCCGCACTAGGGAGTTGGGAGCCACGTCCTGGCCGCGACGACCAAGGCGTTCACACCGATGGTCAGGGTCGGCTCGATCACTGGAGCGTAGTGCGGAGAGTGGTTCGACGGAACGGTTCGCAGGGCCGGATCAGTCATGTCACCCGTAGTGAACAGTGAAGGGTCGGTCCCGCCCAACAGCCAGTACGACAGTGGCGCACCGGCACTGGTGGCGAGGATTCCGACGTCTTCACTACCTGCGCCCGCACCGGGGTCGAGAATCTTGTTCGTTCCCAGCCATTCGGCAAAAGCATCGAGGGTCTTGTCGAGCGCTGCCGGGTCATTGACGACGATCGGAAAGCGCTCCGTCTCGGTGATGGTCGGTGGGGTGGGTGCGCCGGCGGTGGCCGCTTCGCCCTGGACGATGCGGTCGACGCTGTCCAGGATGCGCTGACGCACACCTGCGTCGTAGCTGCGGATGTTGAGTTGCAGTTCTGCTTCGCCGGGAATGACGTTGGCGGCATCTCCAGCATGGATGGAGCCGACGGTGAGGACAGCTGTCGCAGTACTCGGGACCTCGCGTGAGATGACAGTTTGCAAACGCAACACGGTTTCGGCTGCCATGACCACGGGATCGACCGAGTTCTCCGGCATAGATCCGTGGGCGCCCTTTCCGACCAGTCTCACACGAAGTGAGTCCGATCCCGCATACGAGGGGCCGGCGTGCCCGGCGATCGTGCCTGCCGGTAGCGGCGATACGTGTTGGCCGAGAACGATGTCGGGCTTCGGGAATCGCTCGAACAGTCCGTCGTCGACCATGGCTTGCGCACCCGCGCCAAGTTCCTCGGCCGGTTGGAATACGAGGACAAGAGTGCCGGACCACGTCGTCGTGTCCTGCGAGAGGATCCGGGCTGCACCGAGTAAGCAGGTCGTGTGCAGGTCATGGCCGCACGCGTGGCTGACCGGGACGGACTTCCCCTGATCGTCGGTCGTTGTCACGGTGCTGGCGTAGTCCAATCCCGTTTCTTCCCGAACCGGGAGGGCGTCCATGTCCGCACGCAGCAGCGCAGTGGGTCCTGCTCCGTTCTTCAGGACTCCGACGACTCCGGTAGTCCCGACTCCGGTTGTGATGTCGAATCCCAATGCATGCAAATGTTTTTCGACGATCTTGGACGTGCGATCTTCGTGAAACCCCAGTTCAGGGTGACTGTGGAGATCCTTGTACACGTCGATCAAATCCAGATCGACTGCGATTGTTTCGTGCACTGACGAGGTCATGGGCGTCCTCTCGGTAGCGTCTTTTCAGGCTAACCGGGATGACAGGTCGGTAAACAGGACCTTAGGTCCCACCGTGCCGGTGATGCGGAGTCCGGTGCTACGGCACGTAAAACGATGTGACACCTGGGGTGATGATGGATCCGGCCACAGACAGCACGGCGACAGCGACTTGACCGGTCCCGGTCTGCACGATCGCCTCGGCCGGGACTCCGTTCAGACCGTCCGAGAGCCGAGCGGAGCCGGAAGCCCCGGTCGAAAGGTTCAGCCAGCGCACTTCGGACGAGAGCAGGCATCCCCAGCGGTCTTCCTTGCCGCCGGTGATCGTCACCGTGCCGGGTTGTTCGCCGACTACAGCTACGCAGCGGACGGCGGGCGCGTCGAAGCTGCCGTTCGGGTTGCCGTACGGCGCAGGGTTGATCTGAAACGGAATGGTCACCGAAGCGGATGCGAGGGCTACCGGCGTCAGAGCCGAAACGATCACGACGGATGCGCAGACGCTGAGTCGGCGAACGAGATTCATCACGAGAGACCTCCAGTGTTCGGCAATGTCGCCTGCGGTTACCACTTTCCACCACGGTCGTGATCGAAGGGACAGCCTCACCATATCCGCTCGAATAGGAGAAATTCGTGGATCGAGGACACGCTGGCGTGATGGTGGACCGATCTGCGAATTGGTCGACAATGTCGAGGAACGATCAAACGCACCCACGATTCTTCCCGACTCCCGGCATCAACCGCCGCGAATATGTCACTCAGGGACCGGGCTGTTTGCCGTGACGGCCGAACTGCGCCCACTCTGACCGGATGCTGTCCGAGCCAACCCGCTCGCAGTGTCCCGCTGAATGGGCATCCGGACCCTACTCCGCTGCGACTGCCCTAGCGTTTGCGTCGATAAACCACGTGAAGGGATTCGTTCAATGGCTAAGAATCAGGCACCCCCCGCGACACGAGCCCATGACATCGCTGTCGACCTGCTTGTGATCGGGTCCGGTACCGGCATGGCAGCGGCCCTCACCGCGAACGAGCTCGGCTTGTCCACGCTGATCGTGGAGAAGACGCAGTACGTTGGCGGTTCGACGGCGCGGTCCGGTGGGGCGTTTTGGATGCCTGCCAACCCGGTACTGGCAGAAGCCGGTGCGGGCGACACCATTGCGCGCGCGAAGACGTATGTGCATGCAGCGGTGGGTGATACGGCACCCGCCGCGCGTGGTGAGGCGTTCGTCGACAACAGTGCCGCCACGGTCGACATGCTCCATCGCACGACGCCCATGAAGTTCTTCTGGGCCAAGGAATACTCCGATTACCACCCCGAACTGCCGGGCGGTAGCGCTGCCGGCCGCACCTGTGAGTGCCTGCCGTTCGATGCGTCGGTGCTCGGTGCGGAACGCGGTCGCCTGCGCCCCGGCTTGATGGAAGCCGGGCTGCCGATGCCCGTGACCGGCGCGGACTACAAATGGATGAACCTGATGGTGAAGAAGCCGACCAAGGCTTTTCCGCGCATCATCCGCCGCTTGGCGCAGGGCGTCTACGGCAAGTACGTCCTCAAGCGTGAATACATCGCCGGTGGTCAGGCGCTCGCAGCTGGCCTGTTCGCCGGTGTGGTGCAAGCCGGTATCCCAGTGTGGACGGAGACGTCGTTGGTTCGGCTCGTCACCGAGGGCGACCGCGTGACCGGTGCAGTTGTCGTGCAAGACGGCCGCGAGGTGACGGTGACGGCCCGGCGCGGCGTAGTTCTGGCCGCCGGCGGGTTCGACCACAACATGGAGTGGCGCCACAAGTACCAGTCGGAGAGCCTCGGAGAGCACGAGAGCCTCGGTGCCGAGGGCAACATTGGCGAGGCGATCGAGGCCGCGCAGGAGTTGGGCGCCGGTATCGGTTCCATGGACCAGTCGTGGTGGTTCCCGGCGGTCGCGAGCATCAAGGGACGGCCGCCGATGGTGATGCTCGCGGAGCGTGCCCTGCCTGGCTCGTTCATCGTCGACCACACCGGCCGGCGATTCGTGAACGAGGCAACCGACTACATGACCTTCGGTCAGCGCGTGCTCGAGAGGGAGAAGGCGGGCGACCCGGCTGAGTCCATGTGGTTCGTCTTCGACCAGGAGTACCGCAACAGCTACGTGTTCGCCGGCGGCATCTTCCCGCGTCAGCCCCTTCCACCGGCCTTCTTCGAGTCCGGTAACGCACACAAAGCGAGCAACCCGGCAGAGCTCGCTCGCAAGGTCGGACTGCCGGAGGACGCCTTCACCGAGACCTTCCGGACGTACAACGAGGCCGCAGCAGCAGGTAGCGACGCGGAATTCGGTCGTGGAGGAAGTGCGTACGACCGCTACTACGGTGACCCGACAGTGTCTCCCAACCCCAACCTGAGGCCGGTCGACGGTCGTTCCCTCTACGCGGTGAAGATGACATTGAGTGACCTCGGTACCTGCGGTGGCGTACAAGCCGACGCGCGTGCCCGCGTGCTTCGTGAGGACGGCAGCATCATCGACGGTCTCTATGCGATCGGCAATACCGCGGCCAACGCATTCGGTCACTCCTATCCAGGTGCCGGCGCGACGATTGGCCAGGGCCTGGTTTACGGCTACATCGCTGCCCATCACGCCGCGGAGCGGTAGCTCGACAAAACACAGAGCGGTGGCTCGACCGAGCACAGAGCGGTAGCTCGACAAACACAGAGCGCTAGCTCGACCACATAAATAGATCTACCCGACGGGAGATCAGCGCGCGTTTCCGACACCGGAACGTGCGCTGGTCTCCCGTTCGGCATTTTTCCTGGTGGGGGCGTTGTCAGGCGCGGGATTATGTCACGACCGGTCGGGACGAACGTGCAAAAACAGGTACGTACCCAGGTAGTTCAACCGTCGCGTGCAGCGCCGTGAAGCGACAGCGTATGAGGTGATTCGTCATCCGCAACGCAAGGATCTGCATGTTCCACCCCTTTCTCGACCGTCCGGGTAGACACCCGCCTCGATTGGTCTGCGATCGAAGAAATTGAAGTTCGGTGCGCCTGCATTCACAGTGCACGGCAGAGCGAACCGCCACGAAGTCAGAACTCGTCAGAGTCTGATCGGTCCGTTTGATCGCCAGGTGCCCTCGATCGCGAGCTTCGTCTTTTACACGCCCCGTATTGGGCGCATTCGAAAAGTTCTACACAACGGAGTCGGTGCTGCTCGCCATGAGCTCAGCACATTTCGAGTGCTGTCAGCCGGTAGAGGCTGCACCTTCACCGTCCACATCCAGTCAGGAAATAATGAGTAAGCACAGAAAACACAAGCCCTCCAACACAAAACGATTCATCGCCCTGACCGCGGGAGTGAGCGCCCTCGTCGGTGCCGGAGCAGTAGCCAACGCAGGTATCGCCGGTGCGCAAGGCTGGTCGGCCAGTTGCGGTTGGGAGTGGCCGGTAGGTGGATCACTCTCGCAGGGGTACCACGCGGGCCACGACGGCGTCGACTTCGCCGTAAGCGTCGGTACCACGCTCTACGCGCCGACGTCGGGAACGATTTCTGTTGCAGGGCCCAATGATCCAGGAGGATACGGAACTTACATCCAATTGGAAGCGGACACCGGCGAGCAGATCCAGATGGGACACCTCTCCGACACCTGGGTCGGAGTGGGTCAGCACGTCGAGGTCGGCGATGAGATCGGGGCAACCGGCAACACCGGTAGCTCGACCGGTCCCCACTTGCATCTGCGGATTCACAGTGGTGGGACCGTCGATCCGATGGCCTTCCTGAGTTCGGTCGGCGCATGCGATACCGGTTCGAGCATTGTTCCTGCCGCTGCACCTGCACCTGCACCTGAGGCGGCAATCGAATCCGCACCGGAGCCCGCTTCCGCTCCGGTTGTCGAACCCGTGTCATCTGAATCTGCACCGGCAGAAAGTATTCCGGAGACTGATTCCCGTGTGTCGGGCGAAGAGGTGATCGTTGCGGCTGGCGATACGTTGTCCGGTCTCGGTGCAGAACGTGGGCTTTCCTGGCAGCAGGTCTGGGACATGAACCCGCACATCGTCGATCCCGACCAGATCTTTGTCGGTGACGTCATCAACCTGTAAGAGTGGAGAATCCAACTCCGGTACGATGCCTTCCGCCCGGTCGCCCGGACGGAAGGCATCGTTTCATGTGCTGGACAACATATTTGGCGAAATTTGTGTCGCCTTGTCAGGGCTGAAACTCTTCGTTGTGGGGATTCTCCGGCGGACTGGTTGCTAGTATGCGCTTCCACCACTTTTGCCGCTGCGGGTCTTCGTTCCAGAGCACCGGTTCAGCGAGAGTGGGTACGGGGGCCACGGTTGTCGCGGACATAGGAGACCTCCTGGGATGAAAGGTTCTTGGGCATGCGATTTCGCGCCAGGACTGCAGAATTTTGCAGCGTGATCCAGGCGTGTGGGTAGCGCTACAGATCCGATCAGGTCAGGCTTCGATCTGTCCCCTAGCTTCCGTCTCGGAATGTGCAGATCGGACAGGAGTCGCCGACGAGATTTCGATTCGCCTCGGTTTTGCCTTCTCGGCGATCGGCAAGCTCACGGTCAATACGCCGTTGTCGTACGAGGCGACGATCCGCTCGGAATCGATGTCCTCGCTGATGGACAACTGCCTTCTGTACGTTCCTGTGAAACGCTCACCGGCCAGCCACGTCACGCCCTCTTCGGAGAGGGCACTACGGTGCGCGGTCAAGGTCAGAGTCGAGCCGTCTACCCTTACGTCCACCGATCCCGGGTCGACGCCGGGGAGATCGGCATGCAGGACGTAGTGGTCATCGACCTTGTAGAGGTCCATCGGCATAAAGCGTGGACTTCGGTTACTACCGGTTCCGGTAGCAAGCAAGGATTTGGTGATCGCGTCGATGTCGGTGAAAGGATCGAAACGAAGCACAGCAACACACCTCCCGTATCGTCGAAGAAAGGTCACCGTCACCTCGACGGCGACCGAACTCACTGTGCGAGAACATGATAACCAAAAAATCTGGCACTCTGCAACCTCGAGTGCCAGATTTTTCGGTTGAGACTTCGGACCGAGATTCGGGAGGATGTGTGCCGAACTCGGGTCGCTGATTACTCGACCTTTGTGGCCTCTACGGGATCAGAACGCGCGGGTTCAAGATGTTGTTGGGGTCGACGGCGTTCTTGATTGCCCTGTTCAGCTTGACCACGACCGGGTCCAAGGCATTCGACAGGTTTCCTCGTTTGTGTTGTCCCACGCCGTATTCTGTTGTCACGGTCCCTCCCAGTGCCCTCACGAGGTCATAGATCTCTCGTCTCGCCGCGACTGCAGATGCTGCGGCCCCTTCGTCGCCGACCGGATAGTTGAGGACGGGGTGTGTGAGCTCGTCCGCGGCGTGGGTGTAGCTGACGACAGTGGTGTTGTTGCGATTTGCTATGTCGGCTATACCGTCGGTGAGCTCAGGGAGCTTGTCGATCGAGACGGCAACATCGTCGCCGGTGACCACGCCTTTCTGCTCGAAGGCTTCGTAGACGGCGTAGCGCGGACGGATGAACAGCTCACCTTCGTGATGGTCGTCGGTGACGAATACAGCTGAGGCTCCCCGTTTTTCGCAGTGCGTGCGCATCAGTTCCATCTCGGCCTCTGCGGCGTTGCCGGCGTCGGAGCGCCCGATGAGGAGTGCCCCGGCGTCGGTGTCGAGTTCCATGCGAAGGAACTCTTCAGCCACCTTGATGGCGGCATTGTCGAGGATTTCGAGTTCTGAGGGGCGTGTGCGGTTTGTGATGTCCCGTGCGGCGGTGACGGCCCCGGACATCAGCGGGAAGAAGGCCACCAATGTGTGAGGAGTCGGGGGCTGAGGGATGAGCCGAAGTGTCAGTTCGGTTATCACTCCCAGTGTGCCTTCGCTGCCCACGAACAACTTCGTCAACGAGAGCCCGGGGGTGTCCTTGATGCGGTCCCCGCCGAGTTCAGCGATGGACCCATCCGCTAGCACAACGGTCATTCCCAGAATGTAGTCGCTGGTAACGCCGTATTTCACGCAACAAGGACCACCCGCGTTGGTTGCGGCGTTGCCGCCGATCGAGCAGATCTCGAATGACGACGGGTCTGGTGGATAGTACAAACCTTCTTTTGCGGCAGCGGCTTTCACATCGTTGGTGAGTGCGCCCGGTTCGACGATTGCCGTGCGTGACGATGCGTCGATCCGGATCGATCTCATTCGTTCGAGGCTGAGGGTTATCGCGCCGTCGATGGCCGTGGATCCGCCGACGACACCGGTTCCGGCGCCCCGTGGGACAACTGAAATACTTCGGCTGTCGGCGAAGCGAAGGGTCTCCTGCACGTCTGATGCTGTCGATGCACGAACAACGGCTACCGGTGTGCCTGCTGCGGGGTCGAAACTCCAGTCCTGTCGATAGGATTGGAGGAGATCTGGATCGGTGGTCATCGCGCCCGGTGACAGTCGCTGGGTGAGTAGATCCAAGTCGTCGACAGTGTCCATGATTCGAGTTCCAGCCTTCCGATCCGTGATGTTCTACCGAAACCGGTTGAACCTGAGGAATACCGATGGTCGGTCACCCACAAACCGCGTAAACATCAGTCGATGACGCAAGAAGTCTTGCCTCATCCGGGGTATGGGCGTGGACCAGGTAGTTGAAAGCTAATGTCTCGAGTGCGGTTGAGATCCACTGAATGTGGCGTACGGCACAGTTCGTCCGCCGCGGCAATCCCCAGCAATGAGCCAGCGATGGAGGAACCACACCATGACGGCACCGCTGTGTCAGATACTGCTGAGGTCCGATATCACCTGATCGAATGCTCCGGTACGGCCGGGAGTCACTACTTTCTGGAATAGCGTCAGCACGCACTCGTCGAGTGCGTCCGTTACCGACACGGTTTTCCGAGTGACGGTACTTCGGTTTGACCAGCGTCCGCGGGCCATGTGCGCCAAGGCGGATCCGTCGCGCAGAGCCGTCGCTTTCCGACTCGATGAATGCGCGAAGACATATGTCCGGTCGGAGATGACCACTTCGCATCGCTTGTTCTTTCGACGCATTGCCTTGGGTTGTTGATCTGTCACAGTTCCGGTCATCCCTCCGGACAATCGAAGTGTTGCGGGATGGCCTTTGCGGAAGGTGAGAGCCTGTCGATCTCGAGCGGCGCGCGACGAATCCCGCTTCCTTCTACCTGGCGTCTGATCGCCCTCGTCCGTGTGTGTGGGGGACAGTGCGCCGTAGATGCTTCCCGATGGATCGAAAATCGTTACGGCTGAACCGTCTTCGGCAAGATTGACAAACCATCCGGTACCTGTGGAACTGTTCCAATTCATGCCGAAGATTATGCTACGAGTGATCGTCGAGCGGCAGGTTGCCTACTCCAACGTCAGAGGACACGACGGTACGTCTTGTCTGCGACTGTGATGACGGCGCCGGATGCGATAAGTCGTTCGAGGTGAAGTTGCGCTGTTCGCCGTTCGGCGGCGTCGACGTACGGCGCACTGACGTGGGGCCGGTAGACGAGGCGGTGGGCGACGATGTCTTCCAAGCGTTGTGGTTCATCGAGGAAGTTGACGAGTCGTTCTTCGCGGCTGAGGAGTTTGTCCCGGTAGGCGGTCAAGCGTCGACGGAATTCGTCGCTGCCCTCGATCACGCCTTTCTGGTGGAAAGTTCCGTACCAACGCGCGTCGATCGTTGCGACGTGGTCGATGGAGTCGAGAAAGTCGTTGACGCTGCTGCCAAGATCGCCGTACATCGGGCCGAAGGAGGTGAGGTCGATGTCGGCGACGTAGAAGAAGCCGTCGGGCTCGACAAGGACGCCGCAGTGTCCGCGAGTATGACCAGGCAAATGAATGACTGTCGCGGTGCGGTCGCCGAGGTCGAAGACGTGACCGTCATCGATCCCCGCCACATTCTCGTGCGTCGAGGGGATGCCGTACTGAGTTGCTATCGATTGCTGGACCTCGGCTCGTTGGCCTGGGGGAAGGCCGTAGTTGGTGAGCAGCGTGTCGAGGGATGCAACCGCGGGTGCGTCGAGGTGGTGCGCGTAAACCGGTGTGTCGAAGTGACGTAGTCCGGCGATGTGGTCTTCGTGGCCGTGGCTGACGAATACGAGATCCGCGCCGACTGGGTCGCGGTCGAGAGAAAGGGAAGGGTCCATGACGAGGGTGCCTTCGGATCCGCGCACCACCACGGTGTTTCCGTAGGGGACGGCTCCACCGTTCTCCGGAATCAACACCGAGACCTTGCCGAATTCCACGGGTGTGAACATCTTTCGCCTCCCAGTGCGACGACAGTGTCGAGATGACACCGGCTTGCAGGCTCGAATCAGTCAGGACCTCTCGACAATATGCGTTGGCCCGACGACGGGATGAATCGGATAGTGAGCCGGCTACAGGTGACCCGCCTCTTGGCAGGCACACACCGATTTTCGGTGCTCGATACGATCGATCTGTGAAGAAGGCCGAGATCACCGCACTGCGCCGCCGCTGGGCGGATGAGGATGTCGAGAATCTGCGCGCGCAATTGGTCGTCCAGTCGCGGATTGTCAAGCCCCCTCACACTCTCACTTCTCGTTGGACAGAGACCGATGACGGTTTCGTGGATCTGCGCGGTCTAGTCGTCGGTAGCGATGGTCTCGACATCAGATTCCTCGCACTCGAACGTGTTGACCTGAGCTACGTACGGGGCGCGCTCACCGCCTTCGAGGCTGAGATGTTCAACTGCCGTTTCGATTTCGCTGCGCTGACGAGTCAGCAACGACTCAATCGCCGATTCGAGCGATGCAGTTTCCGGGGAGTCACTGCTTCGCGTCTGACGATCGGACCGAAGGTCGTCGATTGCGATTTCACCGGGATGAAAGCACACAGGCTCCGCTCTGTGCCCAATACCTTGTTCGAGCGGTGCGCATTCGACGACTCGGACCTGGCAGGCGCGGAGTTCGCCGATACCGCCTTTGTCGATTGCACCTTCCAAAGCGCGCGATTCTCCGCGTCCACCAACTTCGAGCGGTGCACCTTCACTCGCACTGACATCGAGTTCTCGACGGCGAGGGTTTCGCGATCGACGAGTAACGGATCTACTCTGCGGGACCAGTGGGAAGGGGAGGCCCAAGCAGCCGTGGCGTTGGAGCGCCACGCAGTGCATTACGCGTCCGCAGTCGAGATGGGGGAGGAGGACGACGTGTCCCTCGATCCATTCTGAAAGACCGCAAGACGTCTGTCAGTTGCGGTCACTGCCGATTGTCAATGGCGAGAGTCTCGTACCCGAAGGGTAATTGGCGCCGAACACAGCTGGGCCGTCGGCGGTCACCTGTACTTCGGCTCGCAGGACAGACGCTGAGCTCTCGATACCATCGAGGGTCGCAATCACGGCGCGTCCAGAGCGGTCCTCACGCTCAGTTGCCCCTGCGTCTCGTTCACACGAACTTCCGGATCGGCAATGACGATATCGAGAAGCCCGTCGTGAGCACGAAGATGGATCGCGCCACCGAACTCGGCAATCCGAACCCCGTCTGCGTCATGATGATCGGACGCTAGTGGCCAGACCAATTCGTCACCCAGCTCAACGAGGCCAGACGCATACGAAATCTCACCCAGCACGCGAATATACTGCAGCAGAGACTCTTTCACAGACCAACTCAAGATTGTGGGATTACGGTTCTCTGTCATTCCCAAGCCTCCTTCTCGTGCGCCGAAATGTGAACGGGACGTGATCCGCTCGGATGCTGACCGACCGGGCTCAGCGTCGACGACCTCGAGTCCCGTTCCAACGCCACGCGCAATATCGTTCCATGGTTCGCCCGGCTATCCGTCGGGGTCGAACTACCGGCAACAGTGTTGGTTATTCGTCGTTGGATCCGGGTTGGGATTTGAGGCCCGCGAGAACGAGGTCGACGACCAACTCGACGTACGTGTCGGATCCGGCTTCGAACTCTTTGATTTTGGACATCGGGGTCATCAAATAGTGGTGCTCAATTGTTCCTGCCACGGCGTCGAGAATCAAGGCCGGTGACGTTCCTTTGCTGATCTCTCCGCGTTCGATTGCCCGAAAGATAATTTCGCGACCGCCGGCAATGCTCTCACTGCGAAAGTCGGCAATTTCTCCCTCGAATAGTTCGGGATAGATTTTTGCATCGATCATGGCTCGTATTCGTACTGAGCCGTGCTTACCGAGTAACTGCTCTACCGTGACGTGACCGATCGCAATCAAGTCTCCTCGAAGCGTTCCGGTATCGAAGTCGAGGACGGTTCTCTTGCTCGATCGCAATGCATCCGACATTATCTGCTCTTTGGTCGTCCATCGCCGGTAGAGTGCTGCTTTTCCAACTTTGGCGTGTCGGGCGATGATATCGAGGTTCAATCTCGCCCAACCAAGTTCTCCGTACAAATCCAACGCAGAGGAAAGAATGCGTGTCTCTATGTCCGGGTCGCTGGGTCGCCCACGACCAGATGGTTGTGGCATGGCACGCGACATGGACCCATCATGCCACGCGCCATCGTCGGGTCTGTGTCGAGTCGTTTGTTCGGGTCAATCTCGACGGTGCAGCGAAGTGAAGCCGCTTTCTCGTTCGAAGCGGGAGGAATCGAGGCAAAGACTCCTCCCGCACAACGTCAGGATGATTCTCGGACCGGAATGTCGACCAATTGCTCAATCGGTTCGGGTCGATACGCTTTACCGCCTAGCTTGCTGAGGAAGGGGGCCAAGACGAAAATCAGAACACCCACTCCGATGCACACGGTCCAGATAGTGACGAACGCACTCTCAGTTGGTAGTTTCGACCCGCTGATCAGCATGCCGGACATAATTGCGGTAAAGGCGGCTCCGGCGACTGCACCCGCAACCGTTCGCGATGTGTTGTACAGAGCACCCGCTATCGCGGAATCCTCCGGGCGTGCGCGCGAAATTACCAGAGCGGGAAGGAGTGCGACGAACAAACCGATTCCGGTACCGCCGACCAATCCCATTGCAATGAAGCCAGACAGAGTGTCTCGAAATACGATCAATCCAGCAAACCATGTGGAAATCAGAATCGCCGACATCTGCAGTGTCGTTCGGGTGCCGAATCTTTGCGCAACGCTGTCGGCGAGTGACGACGCAATCATGACGGCGATGGGTACTGGAGTGATTGCAAGGGCAATGCCCATCGAATCGAGACCGAACCCGTACCCGGCGACTTCGGGTTTGGAAGCGAAATACAGTGCTGAGACAGTGGCAGCTCCGTAGAATTGCAAGCCGAACAGGCTGGTCAATCCCAACAGGAATCCCACGCCACCCTTCGTCAACAAGGTCAAGTCGACCAGCGGGGTGCTGATTTTCTTTTCGAGTGCGACGAAAGCAACAAGCAACGCCAAGCCGCCACCGATTGCCATGAGCGTTGTTGTGGAAGTCCACCCCAATTTGCTTCCGTTGCCGATCCCGACAAGGAAGATCGCGAGGCCGATGCCAAGAAGTGCTGCACCTGTCCAGTCGATGGAACCAGTTGCACGGGTGGATGTTTCGGGAACGAACAGTGCAATAGTGGCAAGGCTTGCCAGTGCGAGCGCAGCGGGCACGAAGAGGACCAGAGTCAGGCTTGCGTTGGTTCCGAGTAGTCCGACCAAAAGGGTTCCTGCGGCTCCTCCGGCGCCAAGGCACCCCACGAGAATTCCGATCGCGCGTCCGGAACCGGCACCGGCTCGTTCTCGGAGAATTGCAAGCTCGAGTGGAAGTAGTGCGCCCAGTGTTCCTTGGATGACCCTGCCCAACAAGAAGATTCCGAAGGACGGAGCTACAGCTGTCAGGATCGTTCCGAGGGCTACGGAGCCGAGCACAACCATCACCATGCGACGATGACCGTATTTGTCGCCCAGTTTGGCCAGTAATGGGACGCAGATGACGGTGGAAAGTAGGTATGCCGCCAAGACCCAGTTGAGTTGTGCGGGGTTGACGTCGAGCCTCTGTCCGATTTTCGGTATGAGTGGTATGTACCACGACTGCAACATTCCGCTGGTGACTTCGGAAAATGCGAGGAAGCCAACGGCGGCGAGCCCTCCGGCCTGGCGCGGAGAAATCACAGAACTCGACTGGACGTTCGGTTCGGTCACTGGATCCCCTCGGCGGAGTATTCACTGTGGGTTCGGTTGTTGCGCATCAGTTCTCGGTTCCTTGTCTTCGGGAGATTCGGAGTCGACCGAATTAGAGACGACTATCGTCCGCTGAACAGTATTGAGTGCCTTACTGATGTGTCAAGGCTCACAAAATTACTACTGGGTGGTAGCTATATCGGGTGCTTGAACTCCTGCACTCGGCGGGTGTGGTCGAGTGTGCGAACCCGCGATGAGCGGAGTGGGTCTGACATCAAGACATCACCTGCGGGGCACAGTCAGATTGCAGTGCTTGCTATTTCGTCGAGAGCTCGCTCGACGGCGTGCGCGATCTTGGAAGCTGGAGGCAGATGCTCTGCATCCGCCTGGATTCCGATCCAGAAGTATTCGTTGTAGGACACCGCTGTGAAACCGACTCGAACATTGCCGGCCAACGGGCCAAGCGGCCAGAGTTCGACGAGCGCTGCCCCGTCGAGCGCGAGCGGGCCGTGCGGGCCGTGAATCGCGTCGACGGGCGATATCGGCACGTCGCGTGTGGTTTCGGCCATCTACAGAGCGTAATGGACGAACGGGCCTGGGCGACGCTGGTTTCAGCTAGCGGATCACCAAGTCGTGGTCGGTGGCGCTGAGGGTGATTGCCGCAATGTGGTTGCCGTGCATCCAGTCCCGCACGAACGTATCCAAGGCCGGATTGGATGCCCGATCTGCGTACGCGGTCGCCGGGATCTCGATTGCCCCGACGAGGTGGCGCGGATTGCTGTCGAGGCCGGACTCTCGGGGAGACATCCTCAACCCGTCGGCGGTGTGCAGGACGACTGGTAGCGCCGTGCCATCAGGTGCAGTCACGGTCGCGGTCCGGGTAGTGGCGGCCGGGTCGAAGTGGTCCACCTTCAGCTGGTATCCCGACGGCTGGGCGTGCTGGCCGATGGCGTCGAGCAGGCGCGGATCCACGACAGAGTACGGAAACCCGATGTCGATCAATGTTTGGCCGTCGATGGCGCCATTGCGAGCGGGCAGGGATGCGGACAAGTGCCAGGGGGCGGCGGGGGTGAGAGTGTCTGCCGAGCGGTCTGTCGGCGTGTTCTCGATCGCTGTGCCGAGGATGGGAGCGCCTGTCGGTGTGAACTCCCAGACGCCACCGACGAGATCCTTGTGCCAGAAGCCGGATTCAGCGTCGCGGCGGCCCTCGACGCGCAATTCGCGCCGGTTCGGGCCGGGACCGAGTGAGTGCACACTGATCGCGGATGTGACTTCACCCGGAATCTTGGGCTGGTGCACCCAGTCCGGCGCCGGAAGTTGGATCGCTGCGGTGTTGCGGTCGAGCGTTTCTGCAACGAGGTTGGGTGCGGTGGGCTTACCCGACTGGTCTTCCCAGCTGTATCGGAAGAAGATCGAGTCGGAGCCCGAAGAGTCGAAATCAAATGTGCGGGTGTACATGTCGCCGTACTTGTTCATCACGAAGGTGGTCGATCCAGCCGCCGACAGCGAGTCGGCCCGGAACCGACCACCAAGCGGGCCGCCGATCTCGTAGCTGTCGTCGTTGGGCAGCCACGGGTCCGCATAGGTGATCCGGCTACCGTCCCCGGTCAAGGTGGGGATCATCGTCATCTTGGCCAGTCCGACGTAGTGGATTCGTCCCGCGACGTCGGTGAAGGTTCGGTTGTCCCACGGCGACGAGACGCTCAGCGCCCACCCGTTCGGCCGGTCGCCTGGGAGTTGTCTGCCTGGGCCACTCCACAGAGGCGCACCCCACGCTGAGGTCCAGTTCCACACCAGCGGATCCTGCGACGCGTTGTCCATCGTGTAGATCCAGCCGTTGTCGTCGACTGCGACCAGTTCGTCGTCGTCCAGCGATATCCCGACCAGTCGTCCACGCAGGCACTCGGGCATCGGCACGAAATGCCAGGCTTCCGTGGTCGGTACGCCAGGCTCCCGCGGACGGGCGAGCAGGTCGTGGTCGACGAGCGCGAAGTCCCAGAAGCGATTGAATTGAGTTATCGGCGTGCGAATCTCGACGGAGGTAGGGGCCGTCGAACCGGTGAAGGTCGGTAGGTGCGCCAGCCCGACTCGGCCACCGCCGGAGGGCACACCTGGCGGCAGTTGGGCGGTTCCGAATGGTACGCAACTTGCCGGCCCGGATACGGCGGGTGCTGCCGCGGCCAGGGGAGTGGACCACAGTAAACCGGCAGAGAGGAGGATGCCGACGCTCAGCAGTCGCGATCGGTGCGGATGCGAAACTCCACTGTCGGTGTCGTTCACGGTCCGATTGTCGCATGATCGGCACGTTGAATCGGCAGAATGTGAGGATTGTCCATCTGTGTCGGTTGCAGCGCAGAGTCCCGACTGCTGTGGTGCGGAATTTCGGTGACTATTGGAGAGATTGTCCTGCAAGTGCTTTCGTAATAGTCGGTAGACCGCTCCGCGACCAGGCAAGAATACCGATAGCAGGCGAACCGAGTGTCTTATCCGAAGTCTCACGAATTCCTCATGTCCAGTGCGTTATTCGTCTCTTCTGATACCCCGCCCTTGCAGGTGTGACGCTAAATAGAGTGGCCCGTGACGCAGGCTTGTGGCTACCATCGCGGTGTGGACACGGTGAAGCCCTATGGGTGTGAGGGGGTTGTCGGCGTCGCTTACGCCGACAGCAGATAGCGCATTCGGACCCGACAGCACTTGGTGCTGATCGGGCCATGAGCTGTACCCACCTTCACCGAGCCACGATTGGTAAACACCCATGATCATTTTGACCGATACATCTATCCGTTCCAGCTTGGTCAACGCGAGCCGCAAGGAGAAGTCCGATCTCACCCTGCCGGACGGCTTCGACGCCATCGACTTCGACGTTCTCGACTATTTGGGCTGGCGAGATCCCAAAATGGGCCGACGCGCCTACGCGATTGTCCCGACACTCGACGGGGAGACCATCGGAGTTTTGCTCGTTCAAGCGGAGGCCACTCCGCGGTCGCGCGCCCAGTGCTCCTGGTGCCGTGACACGCGACTTCCCAACGAGGTCGTCTTCTACGGCGCCAAGTTGGCCGGGCCCGCTGGTCGCCGCGGCAGCACAGTCGGAACACTGATCTGCCGAGACTTCCAATGCTCAGCCAATGTTCGTAACGACCCCCCGCTCCCGTATGCCGGATACGATGCCGCCGCTGCGCGCCAGGACCGGAAAGATGAACTGGTGCTGCGTGCTTCGAGTTTTGTCGAGCGAGTGGCTCGGCAGTAGCGAGGGCCATCCAATCGGGAGCGAGTCGCGTACTGTTGCGAAGTTCGACCCCCTTCCTGCCATAGGGAGGGGGTCGAACTGCCTGGACGGTGTCGATCCGAGGGGCACTCGGAGACCGTGCGACATCTGGCGTCGCACATGATTACTCGGTCAGGGCGTTGCTCGACGTAACGTGACCCAGGCTCCGGCTATGCAGGCGATGGCCAGGGCCAATGGAAGTAGTGCCATCGGCACCACTCGGGAAGCATCGGCAAACCACGAACCGATCGCCGGCCACCAGCTGGCCCAGGTGATTACGATCGCTGACAGGCCGAGCACACCGAAGAGGCCGGTGAGGGAGGCGAGCAAACCGGTGGTCCTCCACCGCTGGTAGATCGCACCTGTCAGCATTGCGATCGAACTGGTCAGCAGCAGTGTCGCGAACAGCGCGAGCAACTGCACGGCTGCGCTGTCGGTGAAATAGCGTGCGATGCCGAACATGCGCATGTGCACACCCCAGCCGTTGGTGGCGGACTCCACCACTGACAGCAGTTGTAGCGCGATTGCGAAGATTGCGGACTGTGCCAGCGCCATTACCGTGGTGGCCGTGAAGAACTCGCGGCGAGTCACGCTGAGTCCGAGCGCGAACGGGAACGTCTGGGTCATCGACTGGAGGTAGAACGCCAGCACGAAACCGTAAACGGAGAACACACTGCCGGTGAATCCCTCACCCTCATCGTTCCGGACGATCGCGTAGATGGTGAAGCTGATGAGGAAAGAGATCAACAGGATGCCCACCGGCCAGGCGATCAGCAACGGCCACGCGACCGTGTGCAGTTGGAGGACGGAACCGATCCTGGACCGGGTGGGCGCCTTCGGGACCGTCCGTGGCGCTGTCGTTGCGATGCTCATGCGGTGATCTCCTTGCGCTGCGTCGAAGTCGCGATGACAAGTTCCTGCAAAGATGCCGGTTCTACTTGGACTCCGGCCTCCCGCAGTCGGATTCGCTCGGTCTCGGTCACATCGGCCTGCAACATGATTCGGCTGTGGGCGCCTAGTGTCTCCCGGCGCAGGACCCTGCCGGAGGTGGCAACGGCATCCACCGCATCAATGGGGCCGGATACCACTACGGCGCGACCTCGCAGTGCATCTGCGTCCTCGTCGACGACAATCCGGCCGCTGTCTACGACGATCACGTGCTCGAGCAGATTGGCTACCTCGTCGATAAGGTGAGTCGAAAGCACCACAGTGCGAGGATGTTCGGCGTAATCCGCAAGCAGACGATCGTAGAAGAGTTGGCGCGCAACGGCATCGAGTCCGAGGTACGGTTCGTCGAACAGCGTCAGCGGCGCGCGAGAGGCAAGTCCGATGATTACCCCCAACGCTGACCTCATGCCGCGCGAAAGCTTCTTCACCTTGCGGCACAGGGGAAGTTGGAAATCGTCGAGCAATGCTTCGGCGAACGCGTGGTCCCAATGCGGGAGAAGATGGCCGGCGGCGACGAGTACATGCTTGACCTTGAGGTCTTCGGGGTACGTCTGGCTTTCCTTGACGAAGCACACGTTCGCCAGGACGTCGGCATTTTCGAAAGGGGCAGCGCCGAATACCTCGACGTCGCCGCTGGTGTGCAGGTCCTGTCCGGTCAGTATCTGCATGATCGTGGTCTTGCCTGCGCCGTTACGGCCGAGCAGGCCGTAGATCTTGTTCTGGCTGATCTCGAACGAGACGTCCGAGAGCGCATCGACGTCCCCGTAGCTTCTGTTCACTGCTCGCATCGAGGCGACGAGTTCAGTTTCGTCGAAACGCCTGACGTGCGACTTGGTCGTTGTCGTGCTCGAGTTCATCGGTCCGCCTTCCTGTCGTCCAGCATGGATTTGAGTTCGTCGAGGGAAATCTGAAGGCGGTCGGCCTCCATGACCAGCGGCTCGATGTATTGGCGCGCGAACGCTTCTCGTCGTCTGAACCTGAGTGCATCGCGGGCGCCGACGGTGACGAACATTCCGATTCCCCGTTTCTTGTAGAGGAGCCCCTCGCCTACGAGTTGATTGAGGCCCTTGGCTGCCGTCGCCGGATTGATTCGGTGGAACGCCGCCAGTTCGTTGGTCGAGGGCACCTGTCCGTCTTCCGGCAGTGAGCCGTCGATGATCGAGCCTTCGATCTGCTCGGCGATCTGCTGGAACAGTGGTCGTCCGTCGTCGATCACGATGATCGATGCCCGGTGTTCACTGGTTCATTACTCATGTAATGAACCATAGAACGTCGTGGGGCATGTTGGCAATGAGATCGCGGAATCTGGCACCGATGACTTGGGTCTCCGAGCGCTACCCATCGGGAAATTCATCGCAGAGGCTGATGGAACAGCTTGGATGCAGACCAGCTACGACTTCCAGATCCCCGGGGCGCTGCGCACAGGCATTGAGCTTCTGCGGAACCGTGGAACCGCCGTTCTAGGTGGTCGACCACGGGACAGGGTTGACCGAAACACCCGTCAGCATCGGCAATTCGCCACCCAACGTGAACAGACGAAACCCGCGGCCTCGGCTTCGGGGCGTAACCCGCAGTCGTAGAACAGAAGCCGGACCGCACGCCGCGGTCGGGCTGTTTTTCGTCAACCCAAAGACGGAATCGCATCCACCGCAAGTAGGGACTTAGCGCCTCGTTTTGGTGTTTCTGTACTGATTCGCGATCCCGATACGTACGCTTCCGGCCAGGGAATCGGACACTCGACCAACAGGGGTATCAATGCCGAATGTGACAGTGAAGTTCGGGGGTTCAGACCCGGAAACAGCAGACCTCGCACGCCGGGCACTGCAACCAGTACTCGACAGCATCTACCGCACATACCGCAGGAAACCGCTCCCATTCGTCGAAGCCGCACTGAAACGCGCAGGCCGAGGGAGCTTCTCACAAGCAGGAATTGAGCGATTCGCCAATTACATTTCAAGAGGCGACCGACCGATTCTCACCAAATAGTGCGGCCGCCCGTGATCAGGCCGAAGACCGAAGCGCTTCCACCGGCTACCTGGTCGACGACTTGAAGTGGTCTGTGCCAACTAGGTTCTGTGCCAACTAGGTACAGGTCCATCGTGGTCAACCTCGGAGACAGCTCCCGCTCGCGTCCGAGATCGGTAGCTGCCTCACCGTGGCATGGGACCTGTCAAACACAATCTCCCCTTCCTGGACAGGTAGGGGAGATTGTGTTTGTGACCACCGCACGATCCACGCATCTGCTGATATGCAGGTTTCAGGCAGAGCTGAAACTGTCATTCACATGCGGTCGGCCGATCTTCCTACAAGTCGGGGGCGGTTAGTGGCCCTGCGCCTTCTAATGAGAAGGGGATCGTGGAACCGTTCGCCATCGCCACGATCACATTTACGATAGCAAAGAGAACGCTATTCATTTCAAATTCACCTCCTCTCTCCGTCGAGAGCCCGGCAGCATTCGCTACTGCATACAGGGCAGAGGCCCTGCTATCGAAATTGGGACCTGCAATGTAAGCGGGCGAGCCTGGACCGAATGAGGTGACGTCCTGATATCCGAGGCCATTCGAGGAGTTTTAGTCCACCAACCAAGGTCCACCAAAATTGCCTCCGCCTAAGTTGCCCGGTTTGGGAGTTGTGTGAGAAGCCGTAGCTCCGAACGTCATAACCAGGGAAGACGCTGCAATGCTTGCGAGTAATAAGGTTTCGACTCTGGACACCTACGGCCTTCTATCGAATTGGGGCCAACCTGCCGGTTTTTTAAGATCTTCGGGAAGGTAGCGCGACGCTAATGTGACAGTCCTCCAAACTGGGGTATTTCTTCGAGATTTATCCGGCTCTTCCGGATCCGGAGTGTATGAGTCGATCCACGGATGATCCGAGCAGGCACAAGATGTAGGTTGGTGAGGGTTTTTAATGTGCAGACCGATGGTCGTGCATTGGGACTTACGGTTAGGGCTGTCCGGTACTGAGGAAGAATACGTACTTGATGCTTTTCGAAGGTGATTTTTGACGGACTTGGGTATTTTCACAGTTGTGATTGTGAGAAGACCTGCATTCTTGCGTGAGTTGTGGTCCCCGGTGTCCGGGTGCGCTACGGCAGATCGGTTTTAAAAACTGATAAGCGCGCGGTGCCCGAGCAGAAACAGTTTCCAACCCCATCGGTTGGTAGTCGCGCTCGAATCACTGATGGACGGCAAACGAACCGAGGTACCGGCGACCATCGGCTTCGAGGTCGACAGCACTCTCCTGACAGTGCGCGCAATGGACACCGATTGAGGCCGGGGCACGACCAGTCGGACGGCATCGATGAACTGCAGAATTCCGAGATCCGGTCCTCTAGCGCTTGGTGGCTCGTACCCGTTGAGTAGGGACGACGCTGTGGACGCGCTCGCGACTGTGGAACGCACAGTGATTGCAATCAACGCTTGCGTCTGAAGCCCGCCGCGCGGCGTATTCGCGGCGTCAGCGTGAAAGCAAGAGGGCGTTTCCGTGAACGGAAACGCCCTCCACCTGCGTTGAATCTGTGGAGCCGATGACGGGAATCGAACCCGCGTATTCAGCTTGGGAAGCTGATGTTCTACCATTGAACTACATCGGCGTCGCAGCCGACCGGACGTGTTTTCACCGCCGACCAACATGCTTTCCGAACATTATCAGACGAGCTTTCAAGCAGCCGTGTCCCCGGGCGCCATTGATCAACACAGGCGTGTCCAGGTCGGCGCCATTGGTAAATGATTTGCCCACAAGTTCTGCGCGGGAAAGCCTTTCGGTATGGATGGCTCGAGGTATGTGGGGCAGGGGCACGGCGGGGGAGTCCCGAACTCACCCATCGCGCTTCGTCACCGCAATGTGATCGCCCCCGGCGATGGGTCGGCACTGCTCGCAGAACCGGTAACCTCTACCTGTGCTGCTCTCCGATCGTGACATCCGTGCCGAAATCTCCGTTGGACGTCTGGGTATCGACCCTTTCGACGATTCCATGGTGCAACCGTCGAGCGTCGACGTGCGCCTGGACGGTCTTTTTCGGGTTTTCAACAACACGCGGTACACGCACATCGACCCGGCACTGCGCCAGGACGAGCTGACCAGCCTGGTCGAACCGGCAGAGGGCGAGCCGTTTGTACTGCATCCCGGCGAGTTCGTTCTCGGTTCGACTCTCGAAGTGTGCTCACTGCCGAACGACCTGGCCGGGCGCCTCGAAGGTAAGTCGAGCCTCGGGCGCCTGGGCCTTTTGACGCACTCCACCGCCGGCTTCATCGACCCGGGTTTCAGCGGCCACATCACACTGGAGCTGTCCAACGTCGCAAACCTGCCGATCACGCTGTGGCCGGGAATGAAGATCGGGCAGCTCTGCCTGCTCAAGCTCTCGAGCGCTGCAGAGTTCCCCTACGGAAGCTCCGAGGCAGGATCCAAGTACCAGGGTCAGCGCGGCCCGACTCCGTCGAAGGCGTACCTGAACTTCAACCGCAGCTGAACGAACCAACTTCGGGGGGGAGTCGCATGATCGGAATTTTCTACGGTCTGGTTTTCATGAACTTGTTGTTCGTGACCAGCACCGTGTGCTTGATGAAGCCGTCGAAGGCCAGTGTTGTTGCGACCGTCTGCGCAGGAGTGGCGTGGCTCTTCTTCAACGGCCCGCTGGAAGGTCAGGTCTTGTGGTCGTTGAATCGAGAACACGGTCTGACGGTCTCGGATCTGATGTCGCTTGTTGCCTTCGGCATCGCCGCTCGTGGTTGGAATCAGGTCCGTAAGGTCCGCGAAACTGTCGACGCCGATCGCTACTGACCTGCGAGCTCACCTCAATTGAACGCCACGATTCGGACAGAAGTTTCGACCTGGAGCACAACGGTCGGCGAATCGGGCACAATTACTGAGTATGTGGTGGATTGTCGGAGGCGTACTACTCGTATGGGTCGTGTGTTCCATTCCGATTGCCATCCTGGTCGGACGCGGTATCGCGCGCCGGGACCGCGCAGAATTCGACGGCCGAAATCAACAGTGGGCCGACGAGGTTGTCAGGTCGATCGAGAAGCAATCGGATCAGGACAATGCCGATCGGCGTAAGCCACCACTGATCAGCTGACCAGCTGGACTTTTCCGGAGGTGAGTGGGCGTGGAACTTCCATCCGATACTCCCGACGACGTCGTGGCCGCGGCAGCCGGAGGGCCCAGGGTTCCGCAGTTCGATCCCACCCTGGGTATTCCGGTTATTCCGCCTGGGGGCGATGCTCCCCACAGGTTGGTGGTCATCGGCGATTCGCTGTCGCAGGGATTTCAGAGCGGGGCGGTCTTCAATACCGAGCTGTCGTATCCGTCGATCATTGCTCACCAGTTGGGCTGGCTCGATCAGTTCCGCTTTCCCCGATACGGCGGCCCGGGCGGGCTCCCACTCAACATCGAACTGCTGCTCCGCACCCTCGAAGAGCGCTTCGGCCCACGGCTCGACCTCTGGGAGGTTCCGCTCGCACTCTTTGCTGCACGCGGGTTCATGGACCAGGTGGAGGACTACTGGGAACGCGGACCGGGCAGCGAAGCGCCGACGTTCTCGGCGATCAACCACAACCTTTCGGTCTACGGGTGGGACCTTCGTGATGCTCTGACCAAGACCGCGCAGGGGTGTGAAGCGGCCCTTCACCAACCACACGACGACCTGATCAGCCAGATCGTCGAGAACAACGGCGAGCGTGCCGCACTGAGAGTTCTGCCGCGAGGCTCCGAGGCAGAGAAGCGCATGACGGCGTTCGACGCAGCAGCGGAGCTGGGCAAGGAAGGCATCGAAACTCTGATCGTCTTCCTCGGTGCCAACAATGCGCTCCGCACCGTCACCGAACTTCGGGTCGAGTGGAGTGGCAACAACTTCCGCGACCCGGATGGTAAGCGCGATTACACGGTGTGGCAGCCGGAGCACTTCGCGTCGGAGTACGCCGAGGTGCTGGCTGCGATCCGCAAGATCAACGCCCAGCACGTCATTCTTTGCACGGTCCCGCATGTGACCATCGCGCCGATCGCCCACGGGCTCGGCGGCAAGATCGAAATCGGATCACGATATTTCCCGTATTACGCGCGACCATGGGTGCGCGACACCGACTTCGACCCTCAGCGCGATCAACACATCACCGGCGCGCAGGCGTGGGCCGTCGATACCGCAATCGACATGTACAACGACGGAATCGAGCAAGCCGTGGCGAATGCCCGTCGGGTGGGGAAGGACTGGTACCTCTGCGATATTGCCGGGTTGCTCGAGCGCGTGGCCTCACGGCGCTACGTCACCGATGTCAATGCGCGGCCGTCATGGTGGACGCCGTACCCCCTCCCCAAGGCACTGACCGACTTGCAACCCGTGCCGGACTCGCTGTTCCTCTCCGCCGGTCGCGGCGGCCGCGCTTCGGGCGGCCTCTTCTCGCTCGACGGCGTTCATCCCACAACAGTCGCGTACGGGGTGATGGCGCAAGAGTTGGCGAACATCATGGTCACAGCCGGGGTCCAGTTCGACCGAGCGCAGGTCGATTTCGACCGACTCGTCCGACGCGACACCTTGGTACGCACGCCGCCGCAGAATCTCGACTCCACTCTGGGCGTCATCGGCTGGGCCGACGAGCATCTCGGCTTTGCCAAACGCGTTTTCGGTCTGTGATTTCAGCTTGCTTTCGACATCGTCGGAGCAACGATGCGCTCCGCGTACTCCCGCAAGAGCGCCACCAGGTCTGCGTCGTTCACGGAAAGTCTGCCGGTCGGACCTATCGCAGCCAAGGCTCCGACTACACACCTTTCGACGTTGTGGATCGGGACGGCGACGGCAGAGCGTCCGACACGAATCTCGTCGACCTCACGGGCGGGCTCACCGCGCCGGATCCGCGAGAGTTCGAGTTCCAACGCGTCGCCGTCGGTGATGGTGTGTGCGGTGACCTTTCGCAATGGGGTCTCGGCCAATTCGGGTCGGCTGGCGAGGAGCAGCTTCCCGATAGCTGATGCGTGAACGGCTGTGACCAGTGTTCGTTCACCGCTGAGCTCGTGGTCGGGATCGCGATCCACAAGTCGAATTCTGTTCTCTGCAAACGACGCGAGATAGACGCCGAACCTCAGCTGTTCGCGGAGTTCTTCGAGGAGCACCGAGTTGTCGACGGGTGTGGGTTCGGCGGCAGCCCCGGCCAATTCGCGGGTGCGTCGGCCCAGCGCGAAGCCGGAGAGGTCGGCGATCCGAACCAGGTAGCCGTCGGCGACAAGGATGTTGAGCAACCGATACGCGGTGGCAGGTGGGATGTCGGCCAGGGCTGCAATGTCTTTGGCGGTGGCTCCCGATCCGAGCCTGGCTGCCGACTCGAGCAGGGCAAGGGCGCGCTGAACGGCTCGGGGTTCGTGCCCACCGAGATCGCGGGGTCGGCCCACCATCAGCGGGCGCCGGCAGTCGGCTCGCCCACCAGCACGATGTTTCCGGCTGCGTCGGTGGCGAACACCCCAGCTCCGGGTAGTACGTCCTCGGTTTCGGGGCTGTCGAAAGCTCCGACGTGCAGCAGACTTTTGGGGCTTCGGCGTCGCAGGTAGAACTGCCAGAGTGTGCCCGAGGTCAGGATCACGAGCACAGCGATCGGTGCAACGTACGCGTGGTCGATCGTGTTGGCGTAAACCAGGTATCCGAGGACTATCGCGCCGGCGCCACTTCCACACGACGCGGCCGCGAGAACGCCGGGAGTGTGCTCACCGATCCGTGTCAGGAAGACCACGGATGCGATCGCCACCAGTGCATACGCCACGATGACGGCGCCGCGAACCGTCAGCCGGACATCGTCGAAAATCTCTCCGCGTCCGAGAACGGCAAAAGTTCCACCGCCTACCAGGACTGTGCAGACGACGGCGGTCAAGGCAAAGTACGGCGTGCGGAAGGCACGGTGAACCGAGGCGAACCGGCGGGGGAGTAGCCGCTCGACGCCGAACGAATAGACCAGGCGTGACGCAGCATTGGACGACGCCATCGACGACGCCAGCCACGAGCACCCCAGACCGACGTTGAGCGCGATCACGACGGCGGGGCTCACACCTGTCGCCGTTCCGTGAAGATAGGCGTTGACCAGAGTGTCACTGCGTCCGGACCAAGCGGCCCAGCCCGCGAAGATGAAGAGCGATCCACAGATGATCGGGGTGAGAAGAACTGTGCGGGTGACGGTTACCAGCGGACGACGAGCTTCGGGGCCGAAGAAGGCCGCGCTCTCGAATCCGGCGAGAGCGAACACGGCAGCCAGGGCGGTGAGCAGTAATCCGTGGCCGGAGCTGGGCGGAACGATCTGTGCCTGTTGGCTTCCGGAACCGCCCAGGACGATGAGCCCGACGATGAACAGCAGTGAACAGCTTTCGACGACGAGGATCGCGAGAGCGGCAAATCTGACACCCCGAACGAGGGCACCGAGAATCAGCAGGGCTATCCCCAGATAGAGCGCGATGACGTGAAAAGTCTTGTCCACGTGCACACCCGCGAAGCCGAGCAATGCGATTGCGGCCTGTCCTCCGTGGTAGAGCGTCATCACCGCGCTTCCGACGTATTTGACCAACATGGCGATGCCGGTGGTCAATGCTGCCCGGGTGCCCAGTCCACGAAAGACGAAGCTGTGCAGCCCACCTGATGCTGCCATTCGGCGCGTGAACTGTGAAACGCAGAACGCTATGAGCGTCACCAGCACGGTGGCCGCGATGATGGTGATCATCCCGCTCAACAATCGGCCGTGTGTCAGCATGGTGACGGGCAGAACGACCATCGACACCGCGGGAGCAGTGGTTGCCACCGACTGGGCCAGTACCTCGGCGCCGGAGAGTTGCCGACGGCCCAACGCGCGCAGCGGCGATCGCGCCGGGGGCTGCTTCTCGCGCGTGGTGAAGGACCGCGCGATGGCTTCGGTGAGAGCGGACATGTCGCGTCACGCTAGTCCGGTTCTGTAACGCGGATATTGCGGACATGCTTCCGCTGATCGCACTCGGGTGAGAGAGCCCGATGCGGATGCTCGCAGGTTTCTCACTCGGTCCCCACTGACTGTTTCCTGCGCGTCAAGTTCCGGACCCAACGCTCCTGAAGTCTGTGTTCAACACCAACCACCCGGGTCACCGGGAGCACACTGGGGAGCTCGAATGCCATACACACGTAGATCTTTCATGCGCAGTCTGGGAATCACCGGCGGCGCCGGCCTGGCACTCGGTGCTATGTCGTCCATCGGCCTGGCGCCGGCGGTGGCGTCGACGCCGAGGCGATTTCAGGCGCCTGCCGCGGGTGACCTGATCGGAAAGGTCAAGGGAAATCACTCCGTCGTGATCCTCGGCGGCGGACCGTCCGGTCTGTGCTCCGCCTACGAACTGCAGAAGGCCGGATACAAGGTCACTGTCCTCGAAGCGCGTAACCGGCCGGGTGGTCGGGTGTGGTCGATCCGCAACGGCACCGAAGAAACCGATCTGAACGGTGAGACACAGACCTGTACGTTCTCCGAGGGGCACTTTTACAACCTCGGTGCGACGCGTATTCCGCAAAATCACAACACCATCGACTACTGCCGCGAGCTGGGCGTCGAACTGCAGATGTTCGGGAACCAGAATGCGAACACCTTCGTCAACTACACCGGCAACAAGCCGCTCGCGAATCAGTCGATCACCTACCGAGCAGCCAAGGCCGACACCTACGGATACATGTCCGAACTGCTGCAGAAGGCTACCAATCAGGGCGCTCTCGACCAGGTCTTGAGCAAGGAAGACAAGGAAGCACTCTCGTCTTTCCTCACCGACTTCGGTGATCTCTCCAGCGACGGGCGCTACGTCGGATCCTCGCGTCGAGGGCACTCCGCGGAGCCGGGCGCCGGCCTCAACTTCGGAACCGAGATCGAACCCTTCGGGATGAGCGATGTCATCCAGGGCGGCATCGGGCGTGCGTTCTCCTTCGAGTTCGGTTACGACCAGGCCATGACGATGATGACCCCCGTCGGCGGCATGGACCGGATCTACTACAAGTTCCAGGACGCGATCGGCATGGACAACATCGAGTTCGGCGCCGAGGTCAGCGGCATGAAGAACGTGCCGGAAGGCGTCACCGTCGACTACGTCGTCGACGGCAAAACCAAGTCGATCACCGCCGACTACGCGATCTGCACGATCCCACCGCACCTGATCAAGCGGCTGAACAACAACCTGCCCTCCGACATCTTGCTCGCGTTGGATGCAGCCAAGCCGTCGTCGTCGGGCAAGCTCGGTATCGAATACTCGCGTCGGTGGTGGGAGACCGAGGACCGCATCTACGGCGGCGCGTCCAACACCGACCGCGACATCTCCCAGATCATGTTCCCCTACGACCACTACAACTCCGACCGTGGCGTCGTCGTCGCGTATTACAGCTCGGGTAAGCGTCAACAGGCTTTCGAATCGCTCACGCACCGTCAGCGCCTGGCCAAGGCCATCGCCGAAGGCGCAGAGATCCACGGCGACAAATACACTCGCGACATCTCGTCGTCCTTCTCCGGAAGCTGGCGTCGTACCAAGTATTCGGAATCCGCCTGGGCGTCGTGGGCCGGCGCGGGAGATTCCCACGGCGGCATGGCAACTCCCGAGTACACCAAGCTGCTCGAACCCGTCGACCGGATCTACTTCGCCGGCGATCACCTCTCCAATGCCATCGCCTGGCAGCACGGGGCCTTCACGTCCGCGCAGGACGTCGTCACCCATCTGCATCAGCGTGTTGCGCAAACTGCCTGACGTGCTTCATTTTCCATAACATTTCTGGAGGTCACATCATGAAATCTCGCAGCACCAAAGTTCTTGCAGCGGCATTCGCCGCCACCGCGCTACTGGGGTTCGCCACTGCCTGCTCGTCTGACGAGGCGGACGCCGAGACCACATCGAGTTCGTTCGTCTCCACATCGATTCTCGAAGCGGGGCAGGCCAACCCGATGATCGCTCAGGGCGTCGCGATTGGCGGCGACACCGCGATCTACAAGACCAGCGGCATCGGCCCGTCGGCAGGAAACAAGGCGGCGCCGGAAGGATCGCCGGAGTCGTACATCGACGGTCAGTTCTCCGGCGGTGTTCTGCCGGCCGGGGTCACCGTCACCGAGGCGCAGGGCATCAACGTACTCAAGAAGATCCGCGACAACCTCGAAGCACAGGGATTGAGTCTCGAAGACGTCGTGACGATGCGCGTTTTCCTCGACAATGCGCCGGGGTCGGACAAGGCCGACTACGCCGGATGGAATCGTGCGTACCGCCAGTTCTTCGCCAACACCAATCTCGACACCGGTGATACGGAGCTGGTTCCGATGGGCACTGCCGAGCCGATCGCTCCGATCGAGCGCAACAGCGCCCGGCCCACCCGCTTCGCGCTCGAGGTTGCCGGACTGCCGGTTGCCGGTTGGCTCGTCGAGGTAGAGGTCGATGCGGTGTACCCCGAGGGCAAGGAACCCGCCTGATGGGCGCGCTCAGCCCGACCCACTGGGCGATCGTCGCAGTAGTGCTCGTGGTGCTGTTCGGTTCGAAGAAGCTGCCCGACGCTGCCCGCGGCCTCGGCCGGTCGATGCGGATCCTGAAGTCCGAAGTCGGTGAACTGCACTCGGATACGGACCTCGCGTTGGAGAAGCGAGACTGACCCCGTGCGCGGTTGAGGAGTCCCCACACTCCTCAACCGCGCACAGGGGTTCTAGATCAAACCTTCGGAACGAGCTACCGATGGTGGTGACGGTGGACCTTTCACGAAGACATCGATCAGCACGTCCTCGTCCTGGTACGACGCGAACTGCGCCAACCCCGGCGTCTGGCGCACAGCCGAATGAACGGCGTCACCGTTTTGCGGATACTCCGGTACGACGTGACGCCAATGGGCGCACAGCAGCGTTCCGCCAGGCTCGAGGTGCTCGACGACGTGCAGCATTGCCTCGGTGAGCTTTTCGAAGGTGAGGTAGTAGCCGACCTCGCTGACGACGACGAGGTCGAAGGTCTCGTCGGGCCAGTCGTCACCCAAAGCCCAGAGACGAAATTCGGCGTCACGACCGGAAAGCCGCGCGCGAGCATTCTCCAGTGCGACGGGGACGATGTCGGTGGCGAGAACGCTGTCGCAGCGCTCGGCCAACTTCTCGGTGAGAACCCCGATCGAGCACCCAGGTTCGAACGCGCGGCGGTATCGAGGTTTCGGGAGCATGGCGACACTGAGCGCGTACTTTCGCTGCTCGTACCAGCGGGATTCGAAATCCCATGGGTCGGACTGTGCGGCATACATCTTGGCGAAGTAATCCGCGGGCAGTTCACGATCGCTCATACGAACACCGTCTCGTACGGTCGCAGTAGTCGTTCCATCGCGTGTCGGGGGAGGATGGGCGCATCCGCGGGGTGATCGGAAAGCGGGGCGATCTGTGAAGTGAACTCATTGGTGGCAGCAGATTTTGCAGCCTGCACGTCGGAGGGCAAGGTCACTCTTCTTGCTCTGTCCCACGGGACTGCCGCATGATCCGGCGCGGCCCAATGCCACGCCCAGATGGGGTACTCGATCAATCGTGCTCCAGTATCCGCGCACGCCCTTGCCGCAGCGTCACCGGTGGCTTCATGATCCGGGTGGCCGTCCCCTCGCCACGTCGAGGCGCACCAGGTATCGGCCGAGGAATCACCGAGAATCGAGCTGAGGCGGTCGGTCAACTCTCGCCGGTTCTCGCCGATCTTCCCGTCCGGGATGCTCAATCGAACCGGCGCGGGAATCCCGAGCACACGCGCCGCTCGATCCGACTCGGACCGTCGAAGTTGTTCCATCTCGGGCTGAGTCACCGTCGGTGAGTCGGGATGTGAAGCGCCGCCGTCGGTAACGGACACCACGTGGACATTGATTCCGGAAAGTGTTGCCAGGAGTGCGGTTCCACCCAGGCCGAGGATTTCGTCGTCGGGATGAGGTGCGACGACGATCAATCGCGAGCACCCGCTCAGGTCCAGTTCCGGAAACCTGCGTCCCCACTCCCGCCACGTCGATTCGGGGGTGCCGCCATCGTCGACGGGCTTCTGCGCGAACAGTTTCGAGTTCACCACGGCCGTTTCCCCTTGGCCGCAATCCGGCCCAGTTCTGCGAGATCTTTCTCGGCGTGGCTCTGCCGCAAGTAGACGGTGAGGTCGGCGACGCGGGCGGCATGCTCGGCGTCCATGCAGAGCGGTGCAGCCCCGAGAGCGCGTCCCACCCGATCCAGGGTCTCGGTGGCAGCGCGCTCGACGATTGCCCGCACACGCAGTGCCCGTTGCATGGCCTCGGCATTTTCGTCGAAAGGGTCGGCGTCGATCTCCGCCGCCGCGACTGCGAGCGCGTTGCGGGCCGCGGCCAGCGCCGCGTCGACCGCACCGAGGTGCGCGAGTACGTAGGGATCTTCGCTGCTTGCGGCCTTGTCGTACAACGGATCTGCGACGCCACAGGCGCCGCCGTACCAGCATGCGGCCACTCCTATCGCGCCGTGCCAGAACCCCGGTCGGCTCAGGTAGTCGCCTGCCGTCCCGACCGGAATTACCGGAACCATGTCGAAATCGACCGCGCTGGAGTCGCTTTCGGCCATGCCAACGGCCTTCCACGAATCGGGAACGGGATGTACCCCAGGTAGCCCGAGCTCGACCGCGAAGAGCGAGGGGACACCGTCGACCAACGCGGTGATCAGTGCATGCGTGCAGGTGTTGGCGCCCGAACACCACAACTTGCGACCGGTGAGCGTCCAGATTCCCACGTGCTCAGATGCATTCACCACTGGTTCGGGTGGCTCGGCTGCCCACACTCCCCACAGCTGACCCGGTTCGGGATCGGGTCCGTCGAGTTCGGTGAGTATCGCGACTGCATCGGTGTGGGCCTCAGCCATTCGGCCGAGGACCACGTTCTCTCGAGTGAGTTCTGCCAGGGAAGTCCATCGTGCGGCCGTCGCGCCGCCGCCGGGCAACGGCAAGTACAGTCCACCTGCGTCCAGGAGTGTGTGTAGTCGTTTCATCGTGCCAGCTCCGCTTCTTCGTTATCGGCGGTCGTACCACCCAGGTTACGGATATGTCCGGCAAAACCGCCCGGAGTTCGGCCGTCGAGACGTGCAGACGTGGTGACCGCAATGTCTTCGGCCCATGCGATACAGGCACCAGCTTCGCTCAACCGCCGGACGAGATCGACGTCCTCGTCTTCTTCGAGATCGGAGAATCCTCCGACGCTCCAGTACATGTCGGCGCGGACACCGAGGTTGGCACCGTGGACGTGACCGTGTCGACCGTACGGATGCTCGTGATACATACGTTCGTATCGTTCTCGGACTGAGTGTGGATGACCTTCCCAGTCGGCGATGCGCACGGTTCCCGCGACGACATCCGCAGTACGCGCATATTCCAATTGGCGCGCAATCCACGTGGGGCCGACCACCGAATCGGCATCGGTGGTGGTGAACCACGCTGAGGCGCCCAAATCTGAGCCGAACGCGGAGAAGCCCGTCGCTCGCGAACGTCCGACGTTCTGATGCTCGACGCGCAGTACTTCCACTCCGTCGGGGACGACCCCCGCGGTTCCGTCCGAACAGTTGTCGAGGACGGCAACCAGTCGGACGGGGACAACGCAAGCCGACGCCGCTGTTGCGAGTGCGCGAAGGCAATTGGGAAGGTCTTCGGCTTCGTTGTGGGCGGGAACTACGACAAGAACCTGGTCGATTGGCACAGTGACGATCCTTTCCTCACCCTGGTACGGTCGGGTCTTCTTTCGTCCCGGTTCTCAACAGATAACCACATTTCGGACGAGTGCCGCCGCGCGACCGCCAGCAGTTACGCAGGTCGAAAACTGTTTCGGTGAAACATCTCTGGATGCGTTTGGGAACTGCACCTTCGGGGTACAAAATGGGGTTTTGCCGCCGGCGTTCTTTCAGAACCGGCGGTGGCGCACCGAATCGACGAGCATCCGGGCAACCTCGTGCAGTTTCACGTTGGTGTGCTGCGATTGCTGCACGAGACGGCTGAATGCTTCGTCGGCGTCGATACCGTGGACGGCGATCAGGACGCCCTTGGCCTGTTCGATCTCGGCCCGAGATTCCATGGCGCAGTGCAGTTGTTCGATGTGTTCGTGCGCCTGACGCCAGCGTCGTGAATCTGCGATCGCTGCGCCCGCACCGGCGGTGAACAATTTCATCAACTCCTCGTCGAAGGGCTTGAACTCTGTCGACGCGAATCCGTAGACGTTGAAAGCGCCGAGTAGTTCGGTGCTGCCTTCTCCCATGGTGATCGGCACGGACAAGTAGGACCGGACGCCTTGTTTGCGGGCCTCGGCGGTGAATTCCGGCCATGTGTCCTCGTGATCACCCACCTTTGCCCGTACCGACGACACAGTGCGCGCGGCGTCAACGCACGGACCACGATCGGCAGAGTGCTGGGCGTCGTCTATTTCGGAAAGGTAGTCCGCGGTGGATGCGGCAGTTCGTGGGCCATCGGCGGACAGCACCGTCACGCTGACAGCATCGGCATCCGGCAGGGCTTTGACAGCAGTCTCGGCCAGACGTTGGAGCATGGAGTCGAGATGCTCGTCCGTGTTCAGAGTGGACCGGAGTCCGGCGATCGCTTCGGCGAGAGTGTCGAGCGAATCTGCTGCGGAAGCAAACGCCGCGGCTCCCTGTGGAGTGTCCGCATTGCCTGTCATGACTCAGGTCTACTCCGCAAACTGCGACGATGTAACCGTTCCAGGCGGTTGATGCTTCGATGTTGCATGAAATCCGAGGTTCCTGGGTAGCCGCACGCAGCGATGTGCGATGTCGCCTGAAAAAGAGGAGCCGATGATGATCCTGCGTCTACCTGGTGTGTATCCACCGCAACACGACACGTCGTTACTGGCGGATGCGCTGCTGTTCGAGCACCTCACTGCTCGCAGTCGGGTGCTGGATCTGTGCACGGGGACCGGCGCCCTTGCCGTCGCGGCATCCGCGGCAGGTGCAGGTCACGTCGTCGCTGTCGACATATCTCGCCGAGCGTGTGCCAACGCTCGTCTCAACGGGATCCTCAACGGAACCTTGATCGACTCCCGTCGTGGGGACCTCACCGGCGCGGTGCACGGGGAACTCTTCGATCTGGTGATCTCCAACCCGCCGTACGTCCCTGCGCTTGCAGATGATCTCCCTACCACTGGAATCGAACGGGCTTGGGACGCAGGCAAGGACGGTCGTGCCCTGATCGACAGGATCGCGGCCACGGTTCACGAAGTGCTCGTCCCCGGTGGCACCCTTCTTCTCCTGCAGTCGGTACTGTGTGGGGTCGACAAGACCGAGGCCATACTCGAGGAACACGGTATGGCCGTGGAGATTTCGGCCCGGAAGTACATTCCCTTCGGGCCCGTGATGCGCGAGCGGCGCACCATGCTCGAGGCGCGAGGGCTGATCACCACCGGTCAGGAAATCGAACAACTCGTGATCATTCGCGCAACGAAGTCTCGCCCTTCTCCCAGCTCGATGTGAGGTGATCGCCGAGAAGGTCGTCGAACGCGAGGCACGCTGCGGCGCCGAACAAGATGTCATCAGTGCGGTGCGGCTGCGAAGAAGCAAGACCGCCGGCAAGTTCGCGAACGGCGATCTGTTCGTGAACCGAATCTGCTTCTACGTGCTCGTCGTAGAACAGTGTCGCGTCCGAACCGAATCCGAGTCGGCGCAGGCCGGCACTGTAGCGCTTGCTCGGCAGCGCCGACGTGGTCTCGACGGCGCACAGGTGCCCGACCAGGGTTCCGAGATGTCGACGATGAAAACCGAAGAGCGAGAGAGCATTCAACGACGCCAAGGTGACCGCGGGAACAGCATCGATGTAATGGCCGTAGCGGTCCGAAAGACCGACAGCCCGCATGGTGTCGGCAAAAAGACGCGAATGCATACGCTCGGCGCGGCCGCCTCCGTACTCGTCGCTCTGCACTTCGACGAGTGCCGCCTTGACGGCCCCGGAGAGCCGCGAAATTCCGAGGGTGTGCACATCCGCTTCACGGAGCTGATTGAGCGAACGGTGAATCAGCACCTCCGCGAACTGATCGACCGTGGCGTCCTTCGCCATGAAGGACGCAAGACCGGGGCCGGCGTTGGGAGCGGTCATCGCCCACAGGTCGGCCACCACGTCGCCGGACGACGGAACCTCTCCCACAAGTTCCGCGATGCCGGACTCGAAGCGCGCTTCGAGCCGAGAGCGCACGGCGAGCAGATCCGGATTCCACTCCCACTCGTCCGAGACGTTCTCGATTCCCTGCAAATGAAGCTCGTAGAGGAGCGTCAGGGTCAACTGAGCGTCGTCGTCTCGAAGAATGTCGTAGGTGGGGTCGATGGACCGTGCATCCTCGTAGGCGTCGGTGGCAGCCGTAAGCTCCCTCGGATCGGCCGAGGAGCGCAGAATGGAAACAAGAGTGGCGCTCAGTGGGCCGCGCGCCTGTGGAACAGGCATGGAAGTGGGCACGCCAGTGGCCGAATCGAGAAGTGAAGAGGACATATGACCGCGTTTCCCGAATCGTCATCTGCCGAAACACCGAGTGTTCCCGGTAACAACACCACCATAACCGCCTGCTCGGACGGCCCGCTGCTGGTGCGTGGTGACTTCGAGTTGCTCCGTGACGACGGCACTCCGATCGAGAACAAGCGCTCCACGGTTGCTTTGTGTCGATGCGGACGAACCGGTATCGCGCCGTTCTGCGACAGCTCACACAAGAAGAAGCGAGCGCGAGCGACCTAGCCGAGCCGGTACCAGACTCGGAGTCCAAGAAGGCCAGGAAGACCAGGAAGACTCGGAAACCAAGAAAAGGCTGGATGCCGGCACCGTGCGGTGCAGCGTCCAGCCTTTTCAGTCTGAAGTCAGACTGGGATCGAACTCAGATGGCGCGAACGTTCTGAGCCTGGGGGCCCTTCTGGCCCTGTCCGATCTCGAACTCGACCTTCTGGCCCTCGTCGAGGGACTTGTAGCCGCTGCCCTGGATCTCCGAGTAGTGAACGAACACATCCGGTCCGCCACCTTCCTGCTCGATGAATCCGAAGCCCTTTTCACCGTTGAACCACTTGACACTGCCCTGAGCCATAACCAAATTCTCCTGGATCCATCGAGCCGAGCCCTCCCATCGAGAGTCCGGTCTCACACCTGATCCTGCCATGCTCTTCTTTTTCTGTCTCCAATTACATGCATGGCGAGTTGCAGTATTTGACGGCTTTGTCCCGTTCCGGGACCGCGTCGGAAGCAGGTGATTGTTCAACTATGCGCGTTTACCTGCTGTGATGTATTCGTCGCTTCGATGCAGCGCGAAATGACAACACTTGTGTTAAATCTGGATTCGCGGCGCAGAATGCCACCCCGATACCCAGGAGGGGACCAAATACCCAACTCGATCGGGGTCGAGATCAGTCCGAATCGTCGGGTTTGGTGCGCCCGTCGAACGTCACATGGATGTTCTCGTGAGGAACCGCGCGTTGCGCCTTTGCTTGATCGGCGAAGGTGCGCCGATCGCCTTCGATGAGCTCGGTGTTGTCGGTGAACGGAGCCAACAACGCCCGCGGATGGAGTTTGTCGACTCGCACGACGTTGATTTCCGCGCACATGACGATCGAGGCGGCGGCGAGGAACAAGAAGGCCAACAAACCCAGAACGATGGCGAAGACGCCATTGGTGGTGGAGGCGCCTCGCACCACGGATGTCACGTAAAGGGCACCGAAGGACTGAAGTGCTTGCCAGAGAACAGCAGCGGCGATCGCTCCGGGTGCCACATCGGCCACCGAGAGCGGGCGGGCGCAGGTGAGCCGGAAAGCGACGATGAAGATGCCCGCGTTCAATACGACTACCGCAAGGGTCAGCAGGAAGCTGAACGAACCGCCCAGATGAAGCGCACCGCCGATGTTGGAGACAGCGGTGGTCCCCACGATCGCGAGACCGATCGTGCCGAGGAGCAGTAACCCTTGAAGACGACCGCGGATGGGATCCGGTCGCATGTTTCGGGGCACCGACCACACCGTGTTCATTGCATTCTGGCAAGCCAGAGCGACGCCGAGGCCACCGTAGAGACCACCGACGATTCCGATCACCAGCCCTGTGACACCGCCGCCGATCTGTTGCGCATTGCCCAGGTCGTCACCGATTACCGGAAACTGATGCAGCGCGGAGTCCAAGATCTGTTGCTGAAGCACGGGGTTGCCCGAGAGCACGAAGCCGAGAATGGTCGAGAGCAACAGAAGAAGAGGAAAGAGCGAGACGAAACCGTAGTAAGCGATCAGCGCGGCGAGATAAACACCTTGATCGTCGAGGAACTTGTAGAGGACCGCTATCGGGAACCCCAGTGCCGGATGCTTCTGTTGCAAGGCATCGAGGCGCTTGGCGATTGTCATTCTCGGTCTCTCTCAGCTCGTCGGACAGCCCGACGAACCTTAGTCGCTGCGAGCGTGCGGCGCTCGACGCCGGTGCAGGCGTGGCGTCAGGAGGCTTCGAGCGACTGCTCGGCTTCGTCGAGTGCGCGCATGGCTCCCTCGACAGAGTTGGTGACCGGGAATTCCTCGTCCGCCCGCGCAGCCCGAAGCAAGCGTCGAAGCGGGTGTGACCCGATGACGGACCACTGGAAATCGTGGGCTCGCGAACGGGAGTTCAGTTCGGCGAACAGTTCGAGGCAGACCGCACCGACGAACAGTGAATTGGACAGGTCGAGAATGACGCGAGACCACTCCGCTGCGTACGAGTCGAGAAGTTCTCGTAGTTCTGGCGCGGACAGTTTGTCGAGGTCGACGTCGACCTGGATCAGGACTGTCGAGGGTGTTATCCGCCAGGCCGCGAAGCCTTGTGTGTCCACGATCGGCCCCAATTGTGTTGAGGGATCGACGAAATCGATCGGTGCATGGTCGAGATCATTCAGATTCATGGCAGATCCGGTCTGTGTGCTTTTCATCGAAAGGCTGACGACCGACCTGGCGGCACGGAAAGTGAAAGAGTCCAGGTGTGGAAAGCATTGAGCCCAATGGATGTACGCAGGAAAATGTGACCTGATCCAGAGCCTTGATGCGAACCGAGCGCCAGCGGCTTCAGCCCCGGCTGTATTCTCAACCTCGGTACCGTTCAGTGTAGCTCGAGGGCTTGGATCGGTCCAGGCTTGTAGTCGAACATTAAGCGGTGCAATGTTTTTGGACAGGCACTTCGGTATGGTGGGGGATCAGCGTCACCTGACGAAGGGATTCAGATGAACGACCGCGATGCACTCACGGCCATCTCGACCAAGCTGGACACATTGATCGGCGCGCAGACCAACGGACTGAGGGACGAGGTTCCGCCCGGTTCCAGTGTTCAGCGCGCCGAGCAGGACGGCGAGCACGGTCGTTGGGGGCACGATTATCGCCTCGCCAACAAATATCTCGAGGCTCTCGACATCGGCCAGCCCGGCCTCATCGATCGAGACGAATTGGAACGTCTTGCACAGGAATACATTTGATCCGCGAGACGTACCTTCAGAAGATTTCACCCATCTCGGTCCGTAGCTGCTTCAGAGTCTGAGTGAGAATTCTCGATACATGCATCTGAGAGATGCCGACCTTGTCGGCGATCTGGGATTGGGTGAGATGACCGAAGAATCTGAGAACGACGATCGTGCGCTCGCGCTCCGGTAGTGCCAGGAGCGCGGGCCGCAGGGTTTCGTGATTGTCGATCCGACTGATCGCTTCGTCGTACTGTCCCAAAGTATCGATCAGGGTCAGTCCGCTCCCGTCGCCGGCGGACGCCGTGTCGAGCGGGGTCGTTCGATACGAATTTCCGGCGGTCAAACCCTGCTCGACCTCGTCCGGCTCTATGTCGAGCTCCTTGGCGAGTTCCGCGACTGTCGGTGCACGGCCGAGCGTCTGCGACAACGACGTGAGCGCCCGGTTGAGGGCAAGGTGTCGTTCCTGAAGGCTGCGAGGCACGCGCACGGACCAGCCGTGATCGCGAAAGTGCTTGCGTACCTCACCCATTACGGTGGGGACTGCGAACGACAGGAAATCTGACCCTTTGTCTACGTCGAATCGCTGCACAGCCTGTACCAAACCCACGCGCGCAACTTGTTCCAAGTCCTCGAATGGCTGGCCGCGTCCCTGGTAGCGGCGAGCGACGTGGGTGGCCAGTGGTAGGCACAGTTCGATGATCGAGTTGGTGATCTTTTCTCGGGTCGGATCGTCAGGCGGAAGCGAAGCCATCGAGACGAACAGTTCGACAGCTAGTTCGTACTGGTCCTTCTTGTCCGGTGGGACAGCGGTCACGCACGCTCCTGGAGCAAGCCCTTTTCAAGCGTCATCGTCAGGGTGATGTGACCGTCCGCGTCGATTTCCGATTGTTCCAAACGGACCGAGTCGACCAGTGCTTCGAGAACGAACCATCCGAAGCTGTGGGACTTGTCGGGTATTTCGGAGTGCGCAATCACCGATACGACGATCCGCAGTGTGCGACCGTAGGTCTCGAATCGGCAGGTCAAGTCGCTGGACGGTATCGCATGGCCGATGAGGATGCTCGCGACTTCGTCCATCGCCAGAGCAAGATCGGCTGTTCCGTCGACATCCAACCCGGTGTTGTTGGCAACAGTGCGAGTGATCCCACGCAGAGTCGGCAGTTGGGAGTAGGACGCTCGGACGCGGAGCGAGGCGATGGAGTCGTGAGTAAGTTCGGCTTCGGTCGGACTCGACAGAGGGATCAAGGGGCTTCCTGTAGGTAGATGTGGCGTAATTCCGGCGGACCGAGGCAAGGAACGGTACCGGCCATGCGTGCCAGCCATCTCTACCCCGGAAGTATTCATGGCCTTCGATTACCCTTCGCGCGGCGAAGTAATCCTCTTTACTCGAACTAGAGGATGAATTGTGAGACACATCACCTGTGGTGCGCTCGTACCGATTGCCATCTTTCATTTGTGACCCGTTCGGGTACGTCCGTTTCATGGGCACTCAGGCGGACAGGCAGATCCCCGTACACACACGACCGGAAGGCGTCACGGACGACGAGGTGAAGGCAGCGGGGGTGTTGTCGAACGCCCTCGAAACGGTGGAGCGGGCGCGCGGCGCTCTGTACGACTTCCATCAGCTGATCGGACATGCGGATCTCATGCTCGACGAGGTCGTCGAGTTACTGCGATCCAGCGGTAACGACGAGCTGGCCGATCAGATCGAGGGCGAGTTGATGGGCCGGAACGTGGTCGAAGGGCGCTGGACCTTCCAGCTCGTCGAAGAGTTCGACGAGAACTACTGGTCCTTCTTTCGCGAATGCGAGCAGGTGGTGCGTGACAAGCTGGCCGGTGGAGTACCGCACCTCTTCGAAGCCGAGATGAAGGAGCGACGCCGCACGCACGGTTTGCGACACCACGAGGCCAGACCTTGAGGTTGCTACCTATTCCGGTGAGCTCGCCGCGGCACTGATCAGTGGTTCAGTTCGACTTTTACGCAACGATTCTCGTTCGGTCGCCGTCATGCCGCCCCAAATGCCGTGGGGTTCCCCGGTCTGGATGGCGTGCACGAGGCATCTCTGCACGACAGGACATCTGGCGCACACCAGCTTCGCCGAACTCTCGCGCTTCGCTCGCCGGGAGCCGCGCTCGTTCGTGTCGTCGTAGAACAGGGCGGGATCGGTGTCGCGGCAGGTGCCGGACAGCTGCCAATCCCACTCGTCGGCAAGGGGCCTGGGAGATGTGTAGGAGCGCATGAACATGGACGTTCCCTTCGCTGCGTGACGAACTCGACTCGGATCGAGGATCCAGGTCGGGTGTTGAGGCAAAGCTCGGTCCCGCCGGCCTGAACCGGCGGGACCTTCGAGGCTCCTCCCTCGCGGGGAAGATTTCGGGGGTACCTCTGGTCGGTCATTACCCAGCCGTACAACTTTTGAATCCCGGTCGTCAGGAATTCTTTTGATCCACGGCACGTCTTTCTGCTGCGGCGACAAGACCACCGGCGATGTCGCGCACCTTGACGTTCCATTCCTGCGACATCTGAACCAGAAAGTCGAAGGCGTGGTCGGCAGAGCACTCGCGCTCTGCCATCAGTAATCCCTTGGCCTGCTCGATCACTGGCCGAGAGTCCAAAGCTCTTCTCAGTTCGTCGTTCTCCGCGCGAAGGCGGGCAAGTACGTCTGACGCCGAACTGGACTGCTGAGCCCGCGGTCGTAGAACCTCGTACACACGATGAAGCACTCCGATAACCCTGCCGTCATCATCGGTGACAGAGGAATTGACCGTATTCCAATAGCGCGTGACAAACAGCCCGCTGCCTCGCTCGTCGCGCACATCGTAACGCTGAGTCGGCAGTGCGTCCCGAGTTCTGGAGTGCATCGTGCGCTCGAATGACGCTGTCAACGAGAAGATTCCGTCGGCAAACGAGTCGTCGGGATTGTCGGGGAAGGCTTCGAACACTTCCACTCCGTGTAACTGATCGAGGCTGCGGCCGGATACGGCAAGGTACTCGTCGTTTGCGCCCTGGATGCGAAAATCGCTGTCCACGAGCAGAAGAGAAGAAGTGCTTGCCGCAAAGCGATCGCTACGAACGATCGAGCGGAGAGTGCTCGAACTCATGATTGTGTCGTTTCTGTCCTGTCTTCGACGGCTGCGGCCCCTGATATTTCAGAAGTAGTTGATCGCGAGAACTCCAAGAGCGGTGCCTGCCACGATCGATCCGAACAACAAACGCTGCTGCAACACGAACATCTGATACTCGCGACGTGTCTGTGCCGACGTGCCGCGCGAGTCCGCAGACATGCTCTTGCCCTTTCCTGTTGTGGGGGGTGCGATTTCGGCCGACCCCCGATCGGCCGAAATCGCGGACGGTGCATCAGCTCTGGCGTGCCTCATTTGCGGCATCCTGCTCGGTGGACGCGCCTTCGTGTACGAGGCTGCCACCCGAGTTCTCGAGGTGAGCACGAACGAACCACTGGAACTTTTCCAACTGTGCCGTCTGGCCGATCAACATGTCTTCGGTGATCGGATCGATTTTGCCGACGCTGTCAATTGCTGTGCGACTGTCGGTGATGACCCCGGTGTAGACGAGGTCGAGCGCAGCGAGGTGCGCGCGAGCGTCGTCTCGGCCGACGGAGTAGTCGTCCCACGTGCGGTCCCGCTCGATCGCTCCCGCGGTGCCCTTGGGCGAGTTACCCAGTGCCGCGATACGTTCGGCCACATCGTCGGCGTAGCCGCGGACCAACTCCACCTGGGGGTCGATCATCTCGTGGACGCCGATGAAGTTGGGGCCCACGACGTTCCAGTGAACGTGCTTGAGCGTGAGGTGAAGATCGTTGTAGGCGCTGAGGCGTTCCTGCAGAATATCGGCGACGGACGAACCGTCTGCGCTGCTCAGTCCCGGTACGGTGAACTCGGACATATGTTTTCCTCTCGTCGTGATGGGGATCGCCCGCAAACGGGGCGATCTCGCGCCATCGTCAATCGGATCGCGTGTCGGACAGGTTCAGTGCGCGAGTGCTACCGGCTCCTCTGTCACCGGGTCGCCGTACATCATCGCGATTCGGCGCTTGACCTCTTCGGTTGTCAAAGTCGCGCTTGCGACAGTGAATCCGATGCCGGTGTTGCTCTCGCCCTGTGTGGGCGGGATGTCGATCGTCGTCATCTTGCTCCCGGTGAAGAGTGTGCCGTGAGGGAGTCGGCTGAACCACCGACTCCGACGTCTGGGTGTTCTGCACCATCGAGCTCCGGTTATGGCGCTTTCAGGTGCTACAAAATCTATATCAGCCGATGTAGATAATTGGCAAGGCTGCTTCGGCTCGGTGGCGAAGGGGAGCTAGCTCTGCGATCTCGTTGAAATGGGACTTGAGCTGCATTTACATGCATTTCTGGCACTCCAATTTTTGCCGTCAGTGGCCCTGGACACGCTTGAATCTATGTTCCCCGCGTCAGATTCACTGCGTGATGATGCTAAGGTCGGATAACGCCGATTGAGACAGCCGACACCGAACTAGGAGGTTCCAGTGACGTCGGAATCCCAGACCCGGGCGCTGCGCGGCGTATACGGGATCTCAGTGATGTCAGAGCTGTCCGGGGTAGGACCTCAGACGCTGCGCCTTTACGAGCGAAGGGGTCTACTCACCCCTACCCGCACGGACGGTGGTACGCGTCGGTACAGCGAGGCCGACCTGGATACGCTCGGACGCATCACCGCGCTGATCGACGATGGGGTCAATCTTGTCGGAATTCGTCTGATTCTGTCCCTGGAGGCAGAGAATGCAGTCTTAGCGGCTCGAATCAGCCAGTTGACCGCCGAGAACGACTAGTGACGCCCGCGGGAGACGATGCTGTTCAGGATGGAGTTTCGGTGCGGGTAGGGTCGCCGAAGTCCGCGTCGGCGGAGATCTTGTTGCCCGCCGCTTCGATCTGGTCGAACGCGGCGTCCAGAGCATCGACCAACCATTGGTGCGACGCCTCCGCGAGAAGGCGATCCGCAGTGTCGGTGTTCTCGGATTGGAAGAACCGCACCAGCCACGATTCCCCGTTGTCGGGTCGATCGGAGAGTCCGGCCGCGGTGTTTGTCGCCAGCAGATAACGGTTGTACTCGAGATCGACACGAATGGCGTACTCGCCGAACAGATTCACCACGTTGGCCGGCCGATGAGTAGCGGCAGCGAGCGCGATGAGTGCGTCGTTGTAGGTCTCGGAGTACTTCATCGTGAGGGGCATGGTCGGCCTGTCTTTCTGGGCCGATGCAGCATTGCACGGCTATGTCGAGGAGATCAGTTCGCAGCCGCTGCTTGACGATGAACTGAAACCAATCCTAGCTCGAGTCTCCGAGCGCCCTTGACGCAAGCCCGCGAGGGTCAGTTGTTGCGCGCAAAGTCCGACTCACGCTCCGTGACGAACTGATCGTCCGGAAGCGGTCCGGGTGGGGCAAGCGCGGTCAGGAACGACTCGGCCCACTGATGCACATCGTGCGTCATGACCTGCCGATGTAGCGCAGCCATCCGGCGACGGCCCTCTTTCGGATCCTGATGAACCGCGGTCAGAATCGTATTCTTCACGCCGTCCAAATCGTGCGGGTTGACCAGATACGACTGTCGTAATTCCATTGCAGCGCCGGTGAACTCGCTGAGAACGAGAGCGCCTCCCAGGTCGCTTCGGCAGGCTACGTACTCCTTGGCCACCAGATTCATCCCGTCGCGCATCGGCGTCACGAGCATGACGTCGGCAGCGACGAACAACGCGATCAGTTCTTCACGGTCGACCGGTTGATACAGGTAGTGAACTACGGGGCGGCCGATCTGACTGTGGTCGCCGTTGATGCGGCCCACCTGTTCCTCGATGACACTGCGAAGGTCGATATAGTGTTGCACGCGTTCACGACTGGGCGTCGCGAGCTGCACCATCGTGTACTTCTCCGGATCCAAACGGCCCTCGTCGAGGAGTTCCTTGAGGGCTTGCAACCGTAGATCGATGCCCTTGGTGTAGTCCAGGCGGTCGACTCCCAGCAGGATTTTCTCGGGATTTCCGAGCTCTTCCTTCAATTCGCGTGCGCGGCGCAGGACCGATTCGCTCTTCGACTGCCGCTCGAGCTCGGCCGAATCGACGGAGATCGGAAAGGCTCCCACCTTGACGACGCGAGAATCGAAATCCACATGCCCGAGCGCACTTCGAACACCGACGCCTGCGGTCGTTGTCTTGAGGCCGAGTAGTTTGCGGGCCAAGAACAGGAAATTGTTTGCGCCACCAGGTAAGTGGAAGCCGATCAGATCGGCGCCCAGCATGCCCTTGACGATCTCCTTGCGCCACGGAAGCTGCATGAAGAGCTCGACAGGAGGAAACGGAATGTGAAGAAAGAACCCGATCGTCAGGTCCGGGCGCAGCTCGCGCAACATTGCCGGCACGAGTTGCAATTGATAGTCCTGCACCCAGACGGTGGCTCCGTCCGCGGCGCAACGGGCGGTTTCCTCGGCGAACCGCTGGTTGACCGCGACGTACGTGTGCCACCACGACCGTTCGAACGTCGGAGCCACCAGAACGTCGTGGTAGAGCGGCCACAACGTGTCGTTGGAGAATCCCTCGTAGTACTCGGCGAGGTCCTGAGAGGTGAGCTCGACGGGAAACAGGCGAAGGCCGTCAACCACTATCGGATCGACCTTCTCGTCCGCGACCCCCGGCCAGCCGACCCAAGCGCCATCTCGCTGTCGCAGGATGGGTTCGAGCGCAGTGACGAGTCCACCCGGACTTCGCTTCCAGTTCTTGCCTCCGTCTTCGTCGGTTTCGAGATCGACGGGCAGTCGGTTTGCGACGACGACGAATTCGGAGAGCTTTTCGAGATCGGTACTCACGCCGACATCGGCTCCGCCAGGGTCTCGTCCAGGACGGGCGTCGAGGACAGGTACGTGACCGCCTCGGCTGTCGAATCGGTGAACACGATGTCGGCGTCCATTTTCAGAAGAGAGAGCGGGCGCCTGACGGGGTGCGCTGCGACGAGCGTCCAAGGTACGCCGAGCCTTCGTGCCTTGGCCGACAGAGTCTCGATGATGGAAAGACCTCCGACGGAGATGAACTGGACGTCCGAGCAGTCGAGTACGAACGGGTGACGCTCACCGATCAGGTCGTCGACGCAAGCAGCGAAATCAGCTCGGGACCGGACGTCGATCTCACCGCTGACCACGAGCGACTGAATGTTTTCCGCACACGTCGTGGTGAATGTGGGGGGACTGTCCGTACGCTCATCTGTAGTTCTCGAAAACTCGTTCATCGAAACTCCTGACGGATTGCTCGAAACGGTTCGTTCGAACGGTCTGGTTCGAAACGGTTTCGTTCGAAACCGGGAAACGGCACGGGAAGCAACGCACGAACCGTGCTCGTCTTCAACGGCTGGGTACTCAACCGTGCTGAGTGCCTACCTTACCGCATCGCGAAAACCCAGGTGAAAAGCGTTAGATCCGTACGGATTTCAAGGACCCGTGAGCGTCGACCCACGGGACCTTGGTCCCGATGACTAAGTCCCTGCGGGATCAGTCGGTGTCGGTCGCCGGGCCGGTGGTCGTAGCTCCACCCTCGTCGGCCCAGGTTCGCTCGCCCGACGGATCGGTCTGAACGTCTTTGTGCGCTGCATCGGAGCCGGTTCCGGGACCATGATCGGTGTCGGTGGTCTGCGGCTCGTCCGTCTGATCCGCGTGGTCGGTGGAATTCTGTTCAGTCATGGTGTGTGCGTTTCCTTCGGGAAGTCGTTGTTCATGTACTTGTCGTTTCCTGCTCACCCGCGAGGGGTACTCAGTAGGTGGTAGTGCGTCACGTCGAGTCAGTACGCCACGTCGAGCCCGTACCAGCAAAGTCAGCTGTCACCGAAGCAGGAGATTTCACGTGAACCATATGACCGTGACGACCGAACACCTGCGTGCACTGCTCGGCAGCGGCCCCCATTCGGAATTGGTAGCGGTCGGTGGCGAGATCGAGATCTACGTCCCCGACGAAGAAGGGTTCGGCCTCGAGGGTATCTCGCTTGTCACTCGTGAGCAGTTGGCCGAACGCCTACCGTCCTCGCACGACAACCCCGACGAAGGTGAACTGCGTATCGCCGCGGAATCGTTGAGCGAGATGATCGCCGAACTCGGTGGCTGACTACTGAGGCCACTGACTACTGGGGCCACCTGACTACTGAGGCCCCGTGGCTTCAGATTCTCGCTGACTTCAGATCTGGGGGATGGGATCCGGGGGATACGGATTCGGTGGTGTCGGAGTCGGCGGCACAGGTGGTGGATTCAGCGGATCGGGTGGTGTCGGGGCGGGTGGTGTCGGCGGCCCCGGATCGGGGACCGGGCCCGGATCCGGTGGTGGGGGAGTGGTCATGAGTGCCGGGTTCCCAAACACTTGCCGAACAAACACCTAGTGTTCGGAGTGGCTTTTGGTGTTCTCCTCGGCAGGTAGATCATCCACGATGTCGACTACGGCGATGTGGACGCTCTCTGCAGAGACCGGTGGGTCCATGTCGCCGAGGATCAAGTGAACGACGTCGACGACGGTGAACCGTACCCGGTCCGACAGTTCGGCCAGATCCACTCCGTACGGCGCTGTCAGTTCGATACGTAGTGAACGTATTTCGTGGCCGTCGACGAAGAACTCGATACTGCTCGGCGAGCAGTGGTGTCGAGAACGGATCTCGGCGGCCAAATGGGTGCGGAGTACGTGATCGCTCACCGACACCGTGCCGAGACGTGGACCCTCGGACGCATGTGCATCGAGCGGCCAACTGGACGCCGAGGTCGACCGCAGTGCCCGGATCACCTTGTCGCTGATTCGATCCCATCCTGGCTCGGGAGCGTTCCGCAGGACGTCGGATGCGTGCGCCATCAATGCGTCGGTTCGTGATTCAGTCATCGCCACCTCGTCATTCGTTCACTCAGGTTAGCCCGTGCGCGATGGTGATGCCCACGCACCGAATCCGGAGTGAGTCTCAGAATCTTGCCGATTTGAACGAACGTGAGCATCTCCACCTCTCGTAGTGTCCAGGCTGCACGCTGGCGATAAGGCAATTCACCCAAGGCTTCTTCCAGAGCTTCCAGGAACGCGGAGTTCGAGGTCGCGTCGAACGGACCGGCCTCGGGAGACGGCACGAGAGGATCGAGCAGCTTGTCGTCGATCGGTTGAGCCCGCTTGATTCGATAGCTGTCCACGATCTTTCGGGAACAGATAGCGAAAAGCCATGTTCGCATCGACGATTCGCCACGAAATGAATCGAGGCGGCGCCACGCGGCAACGAAGGTGTCCTGGACTACCTCGAGAATGTCGCCTTCGTCCGCGAGCATTCGACGCGCATATCGGTGGAGCGCGGGGCCGTAGTAGTGCACGAGTGACTCGAATGCTTCTCGGTCGCCGAGTATCGCGGCGTCCACCGTTGCGGGGTCCAAGCCGTCAGGTGCTTCGGCGAGCCCCTGTGTGTGCGGTAACGCCACAGTCGCTCCTCTCGCAGAAATGCGGATACTCGGCTGCGTTCGAAGATTGTTCGCGCGGCCGGGGCGTTGAATGTTACGGACAGTAACTAACAAGTGTCAGTGATGCACGTCACCCGGCTGAGGCATTCGGTTTTGCGTTCGAGTCGCGACTACACAGGTAGATCGATCAACAGGAGGAGATGACAATGGTCAGCACGCAGGTTGCGACAGCATCTACGAAGGATGTTGCATCATCGAACGACTCGGCTCTCGTGAGCTCGCAAGGAAAGACGTCGATCGCCGACACCGTTGTCTCGAAGATTGCCGGCATCGCTACGCGAGAGGTGAGCGGCGTGTACGACGTCGGCGGCGGAGCGTCCCGAGTCGTCGGGGCACTGCGTGAGCGGATCCCCGGCGCGAGTGTCAACCACTCCCAGGGAGTATCGGTCGAGGTCGGCGAAAAGCAGGCAGCGGTCGACATCGACATCGTGGCCGAGTACGGCGTATCGCTCGCCGATCTGGCCACCGGCATTCGTCGCAACGTCATCGCGGCGCTCGAACGGATGACCGGTCTCGAGGTGACCGAGGTGAACATCACGGTTCACGACGTCCACCTTGACGAGGGCAGTGACGACGAAACCGGCGAGCCCAAGACTGCACGGGTGCAGTGAGTTCCGAAATCGCTGACACCATCGCGGCGGCTGTGACGCGGGTGCCTGGGGTCGCCTCGCTTCATGCCGGAATGTTCGGCGAGGTTGGCACGTACCTCCCCGGTCGTCGCGTCGTCGGCGTGCGGGTGACGGAGTCGTCGACGGACATCCATGTGTGCATCTTCGTCGACGCCGCCGTTCGCGATACGGCTTTACGTATCCGCCAAGCCGTTTCGGGACTCGTTGCAGGCCCAGTGAACGTGACCGTGGAAGACGTAGTCGGTCGTGCGCACGATGCCTGAGCACTCTCGAGGTTCAGTTCCTGATCGCCGATCCGCACGCCGAGAGGCGATCAGGAACTACCACCCCGACGTGGGCGGATCTGCGGACGCGCTCAATCGAGCGCTCGCACGAGTCGACCGGGACTTCGCATCCCCGATCGGTGTGGTTGTGCGCACGACGCTGCGCGGCACGATGCGACAGATATCCAAACCCGTTCGGGCCCAGTACACGCGGGTGCGCGCTCGGTTTCCGGGTGCCAAGACCTATACCGAAATCTGACCCGCACCATCGAACAACATCCACAACGGAGGATTCACATGACCACCTCGACTGTCGGCCTACTGGCAGGACTACTCCTCGGAGTCGCGGCTGCTGCAGGCGGTTTCACCGGATTCCTCATCGCGTTGGTTCTCGGCGTGATCGGATACCTCGTCGGTGGTCAGCGTGACGGCGAGTTCGATCTCGGTGTGATGTTGAAGGGCCGCGGGCGTGGCTGAGACAGTTGGACCGGAGTTGTCTGCGCTAGGTGAGCCGGGCGATCGCGGAACGCTGACGATTCGAGACAGAGTCGCGCAGAAGTTGGTTCTCGAGGCGACGCGCGGAACCCCGGGGGTGCGTCATCACGCCGGCGGCATGGACAAACTGACCGGGCGCGAATTGCCGAGGGCGCGAGTGCTGGTATCCGGCAAGCGGGTACGGGCCAAGGTCGACATCGCGATCGAGTGGCCCGGATCCTTGTCGGTGATCGGTACCGCGGTGCGAGAGAACGTGACAACGCAGTTGCAGTCCGTATCGGGCCTGGACGTGGACGGCGTGGACGTCGCGATCGTGAGCGTTCTCCCCGCATCGACCAAGAGTGACGAGGGAAGGAAAGTGCGATGACTGCGGAAAAGGTCGCACCACCATCCACGGCCTCGAGGGCTGCTGCTCCTGTTCCCCTTGCGACGCCCGGATCGGCCGTTACTGGATTTCTCATCGCGGCGGCGCTACTTGCACTCGGCGTGGTCGGCGTCCGCGACGCACTGGTGGACACCGGCGTGATCACCGGCTCGCAGTGGATACCAAGGGCTGCCACATATGTGGACGGGCTCACGTACCAGGGTTGGATGTTGCCGGCCGGGATCGCAGCCGTCGTTCTCGGACTGTGGTTCGTGATCGTCGGACTCAAACCGCGACGAAAGACTGCCAATGCCTTGGTCGGAGTCACGAATACATGGATCGATCCCGCCGATGTAGCGGCGATAGCATCGGTTCGCGTCGAGTCACTGGCGCAGGTTCGATCTGCTTCGTCGCACGCGACTCGGCGCAAGCTCGAAGTGAAGGCCTCGGTCACACCCGATGGAGCCGCAACCGCTGAATCGGAAATCCGTGCGGTGCTGGGGGACTTGACCGGGTCACTGTCACCATCGCCGCGAATCAAGGTTCGTATTCAGACGGGATCGATGTCATGACTCGGACGGCGACGGCGATTGATCGCGTGGCGACATGCGTAGTGGGGATGCTCGCGGTAGTGCTGGGAGTCGCAGCGATCCTGTGGAATCTCGACGTGATCAAGGATCTCCCTGCGCGTATCGAGATCCCGTGGGCTGAAGATCTTGTCGATCACTCGTGGTGGCCGTGGGCTGTCGGAGGCGTGGGAGTACTACTTGTCCTCCTCGCATTGCGGTGGTTGATCTCGCATGTGCCGCTGCGGCGGGTGAAGGAGATCACGGTCCCAGGGTCGAACTCGCACAATTCCATCACCGCGGATCTGGGTGCAGTGGCGGAAGGAGCGAGCGCATCACTGGAGGACTTCGACGAAGTATCGCGTGTCCGAGGAAAAGCGTTGGTCGATCGCGGAGTTCGCATTGTCGAGCTACGGGTGATACTGAGACGTAGCGTCGTATCCGGATCGGAAACTCTGTCCGAGTTGATTTCTCGTGTCACCGGTACGGGGGATCAAGTCGCTGTGGTGGTCGGTGATCCCTCCGTGGCGACCAGAACCCACATCGCCGTGGAAAGTGCGAAACGCGATGAGCCGAGAACTCTCTGATCGATCGAGGTTTGAGCCTCCGGACGACCGGGTATTGGTAGACCTCCCGATCGTCCACAGAGTCATGGATGTTGCTGTGGCACTGTGTGTCACGGTGCTCCTCTCGACCGTTACCTCGGTGACGATCGCGATCTTCGTGACGCTGATCATGTGTGCGTCGGTGAGTGTCGTTTCTCGTATGTGGTGAATCGCCAGTCATTTTGGTTCTGTCGTTAACACCTGATAGAAATGTAAGCAGACAATGTGGCTGCTACTGAGTGCACGATCCCCCGCGCGTGCGGCGGAGACTCCGGTTGTGTGCAAACACAACCCGCGATCACGGTCTAGTTGCGCGGGCCGATCGCTCGGAACTCTCCCTTCACCGGCAGTCTCTCATTGCGCCGTCCCTCTTTACTTTAAGGAGTTCAAATGCTTCCTCTCGGTATCATCGCCTGGATCATCATCGGTGGACTGGCGGGTTGGATCGGCAGTAAGATCATGAAAACCGATGCGCAGCAGGGGATCTTCCTCAACATCGTTGTCGGTGTCATCGGCGGCCTGATCGGTGGTTTCCTGCTTCGAGTCTTCGGCGTAGATGTCGAGGGCGCCGGCTGGATCTTCAGCTTCCTCACTTGCCTCCTAGGCGCTGTCATCTTGCTGTTCCTGGTCAAGGCAGTCACCGGAAAACGCTGACACATTTTTCCACGCTGTTCGAGTTCGACTGAATCCACGACCGAATCCCACGGCCGTATGCACGACCGAATCAAAGAAGGAGAAATACATGTCTGACTCCATCGACAAGGCAAAGCACCGCGCTGAGGATCTCATCGGCGAGGCGAAGGAAAAATTCGGAAATGCCACGGGCAACGATGATCTGGCTGCCGAAGGTGTTGCCGATCAGGGCGAGGCGAAGGTCAAGAAGGCCGGAGACACCGTCAGTGACAAGGTCTCGGATATCAAGGACAAGTTCACAAGCTGAGTGAGCTTCGGCGCGGTTGATCGGCAAGTCCGGTCAACCGCGCTTTTGTGTGTCTCCTCGGCCGTTGCGGCTACCGCGATACGCGAACTTGCGCGTTTCTGCGAGCCACTCCGGAAGCATGCGCATGTGGGCCGGCCTGTTCAGAACCGGATCGAAGGACGGCTGGAGGCAATCCGGGTGGTCCTCGACCTCGTCGAGACAGAGATGCCCGATCGGTATCAACTGAAGTTGAATTCTCGCGAGGTACACGGAGAAGTGCAGAGGGGAATGATCGACCGCCGTTTTCAATGCCGACAAAGAAGTGCCGGCCGGGTGGACGCCGCGCGGTGTCACGATCAGCCACGCCGCCGCACCGCCTGCGCGTGAGTAAGGAACCAGTGTGCTGTATCGCGCGCCGTTCCACGAGAAAGCCGGAGCTGGAAACATTTTCGAGAAGGTAGAAAGTCCTGATGTTGCGAGAAGAATGTCCCACGGATTTTCATCGGCGCCGACCTCGTGCAACCGAAGCGCCAGGCCGAGTATGTCGGGTAGGTCTCCCGGTGTTCCGAGGGCTTTCGACATTCGAGCGGTGACGGAAATCGTCGAGGACTCCGATACCGGCCACCAAGGGGTGGCCGGCTTCAACGTTCCCTTCAGTTCGATCCCGTGAGGGTGAAAAACCCTGGCCATACGTAGCGATGATGCGAAGTGGAAAGGCGCGCCGACCAGCTTTCCGATCGCGCTCTTGCCGGTGGGGATGATCGAATTGATCGTCACAGCATCCTTATCTGAGAATTATCCGCCCGCGAAGTGTTCGGACTGGACGGACGTTCAGGCGTATTGACGGGGTTTCGGACGGTTTCTTTCGGCTTCCCAGCGGCAGCGATTGCTAATCATGTGACGCGCCGTAACAAAAGTCTCGCCGGTCGGGATAATTAGCCAAACGCACAAATCGGTCGTTATGGTTCGTTTGTCCGTAATGGTGCGATCGGACCTGCGACCGTCACGAACTGGCGAGATTGCTACTCGTGATTTGTGTTTGGTGATTGCGCGGAAACAAGAAATGTCGAGGAGACACGCTGATGGGCCACTCTCGAACCTGGCTGACGCGCGCGCTGGCAATGCCGGTGGCTGTCGCGGTGACTTTGTTACTTCCGCTCGGCAGTGTTGCCTCGGCCCAGGATTTCGAGGACGACACGGATACGTCGGTGGCCGCCGCAGCCACAACTCCGATCTCCTTCACCGAACTCGGCCGAGGAACGGACATCGTGTTCTCCTCCGATGACGCACCCGTGTTGGTGACCGTGCCGGTACCGGACGGACTCACCGCAACAGCCGTGACCGGAATCCTGACTGCCCCGACCGACTTCAGTAGAGGTTGGCTCGAAGTGACTGCCGACGGGAGATTGGTGAGCCGTGTCGACTTCGACGCCGGGCAAGCCGGAACCGGACTGCCGATTTCGGTTCCCCTGCAAGGTCTCGAAGTGGTCGACCGCAGCGTGACCGTGTCGATGATCGCTCATCTCGTTCCCGTCGACGACCGCTGTTACGACCGAACGAGATACCAGCCCCTTGCACTCCGGGACGCCTTTGTCACCTACGACGGTGCCGAGCAGCAGCCTATGACTGTTGCAACCTTCTTTCCGCCGATTTTGAGGAAGGCGACCATCTACGTCACGGATGGTTCAGCAAGGTCACAGCAGAGTGCGGCTTTGCAACTGAGTGCGGCGATTGTCAACAAGTACGGAAGTCAGCCTGACGCCGTGGTGGTGGAGCAGCTGCCGAACGGCCAGAGCTTACCGTCCGCCGAGCCGGGACTGTTCGAGCGGGCTGTAGTGATCGGCAACAGTGGGGACGCCGGCATCGATCTCGCGGCGACTCCGAATGGATCACCCGTGCTGCGGATTTCGGGGGACGACAAGACACTCGTTCCTCAAGTCAGTCTCTTGGCGGCGAACTTCGACGGCTACTGGGCGGCGAGCAGAGCGCTGGCGTCTCCGGACAACACAGTTGCCCAGATTTCCCAGGACGCCATCACCGTCGGTGAGCTGAAGCTCGGAACGTTGACGGCCTCCGGTCTCAATCACATCGAGGTCGACGTCCCGTTCAGTCAGTCGCAACTTGGCCGTCCGATGAAGGACGTGTCGATCCGGATGATCGGTTCCTATGTGCCGCTGCCGAATTCGCGCAACGGAGAACTGTCGATCTCGCTGGGGGATACACGGCTCGCCTCGCAGACGGTGAACGAGACTGGGCGCTTCGACATCGGCGTCGATGTTCCGAACGAACTCCTGCGTCGCGACTTGACGTTCGAGGTGTCGATGGATGTCACCGGCGACTTCCAGTGCGGCACCAGTAGCCCGTCTTCGCTCACTGTCGATCCGGCCAGCACCATCACGTCCACTACCGGATTCCCGCCGATACCTGGAGGATTCGAGGCATTACCGCAGTCGATGCTGCCCACACTCGATGTCGGTTTGAGTCACGGTGATTTCGCAGATCTCATTCGAGCGCAGCGCCTCGTCGTCACGATGCAGCGGTTGAGCTATCTTCCGTTGCAACCGCGTGTGCTCCCGTTCGGTGACGCGGCGACCAGCTCTCTGCCGGCGTTGTTGATCGCGGCGGACGGGACGCTGCCCACTCCGGTGGCTCTACCCATGGACACCGCAGATCAAGGGCTCCTGCGCTTGCAGGGTCTGGAATTCGGTGGACAGTACGGTGCCTTGCAGGTGGTTTCGGGTTCGCACAACGAAGTGGTGGCGCTGACCTCTGCGAGTGATGCGGCCGATGCCGACGGCCTGCTCAACTGGTTGGAAGGTGGGAAGGACCGGTTCGCAGAACTGACCGGTGATCTCCTGGTCGCACCGCGCGGAGGAGAGCCGTTCGACGTCGGAGTCAACGTCGCCCCGTTGGGCACTGCGACCTCGGCCGAAGAGGAGACCGGACTGAGCGCGGTCACAATCGGCTGGATCGGATTCGGGACCGTGGTTCTGATCGCTGTCGCCGTCGGTGGTGTGCTCGTGGCTCGGCGTCGCGGACAGTGACCGTCATCGATCGCCCGGCCCTGTCCGTCGCGGTCCACGATCTACCGGGCCGGAAGCCCTGGCGGATGTTCGTCGTCCTCTTCGCGATTTACACCGCGTTGGGCGTGTGGATGAACGCGGGTATCGGGTTCATCTTCACCGATTCGCTCAGTCGCGTCGCCGCGGTATCGGCGATGTTGCTCAGCCGTGATCCGCACTTCGCGGCGATCGGATTCGTGTTCACCCCGTTGACGGCGGCAGTCCAGATTCCGATGGGCCTGATGGGTCATTGGTGGCCGGATCTGCTGCGGTGGAACATCACTGCGGTCGTGATGTCCGCGGCCTTCATGGCTGGTGCTGTGATTCAGATCCGCGGGATCAGTCGTGACCGTGGGTGTACGCGATGGGTCACCGTCATCTTGACCGTGCTGTTCGCTGCCAATCCGATGATCGTCATGTACGCGGCGAGCGGAATGAGCGAAGCTCCGTTCCTCTTCTTCGTTCTGTGGGCGACACGTCGACTGATTCGGTGGATGCGAAGCGACGACGTCCACGACCTCATCGGTGCCGGCCTCGCGTTCGCTCTGGCGTACCTGACCCGCTACGACGCATTGGCACCGCTGTTTGTCGCAGTGGTGCTGGTGACCGTGGTGAGTTGGCTTCGTTTCCGCCCGACCGCGGAGGAGCGGGGCGAGGGCGCGGGACCTGGCTTGCGGCTCTGGGCAGCAGCGCTCGACGGTGCCGTCGTGATGATGCCGGGATTCCTTGCCTTCGCGTTGTGGTCGTTTGCCAGTTGGCTCATCACCGGTCAAGCGTTCCAACAGTTCTCGTCGGTGTACGGGAACAGTTCCATCCTGGAGCAGGCTGGTGCCGGAACCGACTCACCGATTGCCCGCCTCGGGTTCTCGATTACCGAAATGGCCGTCCTCGGGCCGGCGCTCCCGGTGTTCGCGGTCCTGGCCGTCATCTACGCACTTCGGCGGCGGGACACCGAAGTGATCGTGCCTCTTGTGTTGTTCGGCGCCATCCTCGGCGCCCAAACCTTGCTGTACGTGATGGGATCGACGTTTCCCCTTCTGCGCTTCTACATTTCGATCATTCCGCTGTGTTTCGTGTTGGTCGTCTTGATCGCTCCTCGCGGAGCGCCGGTCGTCACGCGTCGACCGGGGGCTGCTGCGTCGCGCTCGGTGTCGACGTACCCCGAGCAGGCGGGACCGTCGCTACCTCTTGTGATCTCCCTGTGCTTGCTGGTCGGCTCGACGCTGGTCACGTTTGTCGCGATGGGTAATGCGCGGATCGCAGTGCTCGAGCATTCCATTGCCAGCGCGATCATTCCGGGCCGGCAGAACCTCGAGGAGCAGACGAATCTGCGCACGTTTGCGGCCGAGCGTCGCATTGCCAGGTACCTGGACGACTTGGCTCTGCCGGAGGGATCGGTTCTGCTCGACACCGTGCAGAGCTATGCCGTCGTGGCGTCGTCGAACAACCCTCGGCAATTCGTCGTGCCCTCCGATGCGGACTTCGTGCGCGTACTGAACAACCCGGCCGAACATCACGTCGAATACATCCTGTCGGTTCCGAATACCGGTCGCGGTGTGTCGGACGCGGTCAATCGGCGCTATCCGACGATGTACGACACCGGTGCCGGCGGTGTGGGAGCGCTCGTGCTCGAGGTGCCCAACGACGGCGGGATGGACCCTTCGGCCTGGCGTTTGTATCGCGTCACCGGTGAACGTCAAACGGGTCGATGAGGCAATTCGTGTGGGAGGATTGTCCGTATGACGTGGATGGTTGTAGATGTCTTCTGAAGAAGCGCGTCCGCGTGTGCGACGCACAGTGCGTCGCCGTATCGCTGCCGCTGTAGTCGGCTTCGCAACCGTCGCGGTGGTGACAGGAATGTTCACGACGCCGGTGGTTGCCGATTCGCCCAAGCCGGTTCGGGTCGGAGCGTCGTCGAGCGGACTGACGCTCGACGGACAGCCGTGGTGGCCTACCGGGCTGAATGCCTATCAACTGGCCACCGATTGGTCGGTGAACTTCGGCTGTGGCGCGATGGTCGACCTCGACGCGTACTTCGGTTCACTGCCGCCGAACTCCGTCACGCGTTTCAACGCCTTCCAGGCGCTCGCGGTGAACAAGGTGTCCGGAGAGATGGATTTCGGACCGATGGATGCCGTGTTCGACGCTGCCGCGCGACACAACCAGTTCACGATTCCGGTGCTCTCACCCCAGGACAGCGGGTGCGATGACGGGCTGTTCAAATCCAGGGACTGGTACACCGACGACTGGAAGGTCGCGAACCTGATCCCAGGTCGAGCCACCATGAGCTTCCAGGACTGGATGCACACCGCCGTCGACCGCTGGAAGAACGAGCCTTCCGTCGCGGCGTGGGAATTGGTGGGGGAGCCGGAACCGAGCCTGTGCACCGATGCCGCCTGCAACTGGTGGACAAGAACGTGCCCGTCTGATTCCGCGCAGATGTTGCGGGACTTCTTCGACACGGCAGGCGCCGAACTTCGAGCGATCGATCCGAACACTCTGATCACGGCCGGATACGTCGGGGGCGGTCAGTGCGGCACTGCGGGTGACGACTACCAATACGTGAGCGAGTCCGACTTCGTCGACGTTCTGCAGTATCACGACTACGGAGCCGACGGGGTGCCGCTTCCGGGCGACCAGTGGAACGGACTGGCACGACGTATCGAACAGGCGACGAACGTCGGGAAGCCGTTGTTGGTCGCCGAGACAGGCGAATTGGCGGGTAGTTGTGAATCACTGGCGACCAGAGCCACGAATATCGAGACGAAGCTGACGGGGCAGAAGGCGGCCGGCACGGCCGGAGCTCTCCTGTGGGCATTCGTACCGGATCCACGGCCGAACGAATGCACGATGGACATCGGGCCTGACGATCCACTCTTCGACGTGATCGCTTCACTGGCAAGTTAGGACACTGCGAGTAGTCCACTGGGAGTTCCGCCCAGTGGGAGTATGGTCACGATTTGATAACAACCTGAACCTGGCATTGTTACTCGATACCCGTATTTCGTTCGTATTCAATGGTATTCAGAGGCATTCACCTGCGGATAACCGAACTTGAAGGCCGGTGCAGTCGCACGGGACCATTTACGCGGCGCCTCCAGGACCTACGTCCGGGTCGACTGGGGACGGTCCGGTCGGGGTGCTGAGCTCGTAAGTTGTGTCGTACCTGTCTCTTTGGCAAGTAGCTACGTCCCGCCGTGGTCAACGTCGAAAAAGGGCCACAACCGTTCGCCGCGGTAACGGGTAGTGAGCGGAGCGCGGTGTGCACCTCGTAGAAGTGACAACGAGGGGTGGTGTGCAGCTCTCGCGCGCAACGAATTCCGAGTTCGGGTCAACTTGCGACGGCATCGGTCGCCCGGTAGACCTTGTGCGCAGGCTGTACATGCGGTGTGAGCTTCGGTCGTCGAAATGAGGGGACGACCGCTGCATGCGCGTAACGGTAAGTGTGTGAAACATCGCGTGAGCGGAGAGGTGAACGATGACAGGGTGCGCTGAACGGTCTTTCAAGACTGCTGTGGTGCCGGCCGCCGGGATGGGGACTCGCTTCCTCCCGGCCACCAAGACGGTTCCGAAAGAGTTGCTCCCCGTGGTCGATACACCCGGGATCGAGCTGGTCGCAAGCGAAGCGGCCCAGGCAGGCGCGGAACGTCTGGTGATCGTGACTGCGCCGGGCAAGGCATCGGTCGTCGGGCATTTCGTCGAGGACCTGGTGCTCGAGGGCAAGCTCGCCGCCAGCGGAAAGCATCATCTGCTCGAGCGCGTGCGGCGTGCTCCAGGCCTCATCTCCGTTCAACCGGTCGTACAGGAATCCCCGTTGGGCTTGGGACACGCTGTTGGACTGGTCGAATCGGTGCTGGACGCAGACGAGGACTCGTTCGCGGTACTGCTGCCCGACGACCTGGTACACCCCTGCGGTGTTCTCGACACGATGGCGAAGGTGCGTGCCGAGCACGGTGGCTCAGTGCTGTGCGCGTTCGACGTCGCACCGGATCTTGTTGGCGCATACGGAGTGTTCGACGTCCGAGCGCCGGAAGAAGGCGATGACCCCGACGTGCTCGCAGTCGTCGGCATGGTCGAGAAGCCGGACCCTGCGGATGCCCCGTCGACACTCGCAGCGGCCGGACGCTATCTCCTCGATCGCGCGGTTTTCGACGCGCTCAGAAGAATTTCACCCGGACAAGGTGGCGAGCTGCAACTGACGGATGCGATTGCGCTGTTGATAGCGGAGGGACATCCGGTTCACGTCGTCGTGCATCACGGAACCCGCCATGATCTGGGTAACCCGGGTGGCTTTCTGCGGGCTTCTCTCGACCATGCGCTCAGCCGCACCGAGTACGGACCGGAATTACGAGTCTGGCTCAAGGAAAGGTTGGATCAACCGGATCCGCAGTTGACTTACTGATCTTCGGGGCTGTGTGACGCGGAGCGTCTCGCCAGTTCGTCGACGAGTTCTCGGGTGCTGAGGGCGGACAGCGAAATCGGTTTGTCGTCCAGCCCTGATTCGTCGGGTGTCATGTATCCCGCGGCGACGAGAATTTCCTGTACGTGGACGTCGAAGACGCGGCACGCAGTTCTGATCGTGTCCTGCGTGGGAGGGCGTTTCGCGGACAGCCACCGACCGAGCTCCGATGGTCGTATTCCCAGCGCACGCGCAGCATCGGCCACGTCTGTTTCTTGGCGAAGTTCCAGTTGATGCTTCACCCATTCCGAAAAACCGCTCATACCGGTCATAGTGCCTGAGTGCTGCGCGGTAAGCCAGCGCCGCCCCGGCGCATAAGCCACTGAACGTCGATTCTGTGATCGTTCGGCAACCTTTCACTGCCATTCTCGCGTATCGGTAGTTAAGTTCTGTGACTGAAATGAGTGTTTACCGCAACCGTCTAGCTGTGTGTTTTCCGTGGAAATCCGGATTCGGGTGAAATTGCGGGTGAGATTGATCAGTAGACATAACTCACACCTGTGTAAAACGCGAGGCTCACGCTCTCAGGTGTTCAGACCGTGAAAAGTTTTCTCCCAGTACGACGGGTTGCGAATCAATTGATAGGTTCCCTTGATTGCCGCGATGCTCATGAGTACCCAGTACAGCGGAGCAGTCAGACAGGCAACGAGGAGCATCGCGTTTCGCGTTTCGCGGCACGCCACGAGGTTCATGTAGAGAACGGCGGCATTTCCGAATGCCAGAGAGATCAGCGCGGGGAAATAGACGTAGTTGGGGAAGATCTGGTGGATGACTTCAGGTTGTCCGAGAATCCAGTCCAGGCTGATGAGCCAGAACACCATGTTCAAAGTGGCGACCACGGGTGTGCCGGCCATGAGAATTGTGAATCTGAGAAAGCCGATCGGGCCCAAACCACGCCACAATTTCACCGGCTGACGCATGTGAACGAGCCACGTCTGCAAATATCCCTTGTACCAACGCGATCGCTGCCTTATCCAGTTGATCGTGTCGCTGTTGGCTTCTTCGAGTGTGGTGGAATTCAAGACCGCGGTGCGATATCCGCTCTCGGCTATCCGCACCCCGAGGTCTGCGTCCTCGGTGACGTTGAAAGGATCCCATGCACCGATCTCGTCGAGAACGCTGCGTCGTAGATGATTAGAGGTTCCGCCGAGAGGGATCGGTGAATTGCTCCGCATCAATCCAGGAAGGATGAAGCTGAACCACAGCGCGTAATCGGCGGTGAACCATGCGGTCAACAGGTTCTGAGTTCCGTTGTGGAATGCAAGTTTGGCCTGAACGCAAGCAGTGTTCTCGGGAAGCTTCGCGAAAGTTGCGACTACTCGACGTAATTGGAGTGGGTCGGGGGAATCTTCGGCGTCGTAGATCGTGACGATCTCGCCCGTCGAGAAATGCAGCCCGTAGTTGCATGCTTTCGGTTTGGTTCGTGGATCGGCCGCGGGCACCTTCAGAATGCTGACGACCTCGTCCACACCGGCGGCAAGCGCCGCTTCGATCGTGATGGCATCATCCTCCTCGAGTAGGAGCAGGACTTGCATCTTGTCTGCCGGATAATCGATCGCTCGCATGGCTGCGATGAGGTCGCCGACGACCTCCGGCTCGTTGTATGCGGGGACCAGAATGGTGTAGGTGGGAAGGTCGTCGTATGAAAGAGCAAGTGCCTCTTCGTCACTGATCGTCATGATCGAGGACGCATCAAGACCCCTCGTGAACAAGATCAAGCGGTCGACCATCGCCCAGATATATCCGATGGTGCAGATCAATGTCAGAGCGATGAGAGTTGGCGCGAGGAAGAAGACGAGGCTGACGGCAACCAACGCGAAGCCCACCAATAACACGTTTCGTTGCCACGGGTAGAAGGCAACCGAAGCAGATGAGATCGGATGGCGCTCGCGTAGTCCGTTCACTGCATCGTGCAGGGCAGCCTCGCGGTACTCCGGTGTATCCGGGTCGCCGTTGACCACGACACTGTTCTGCCGGCTTCGGTTTTCGTTCACCACGTCTGAGCCTCCACGAGTAGTCGAGCGAGCGCTTCGAGCATGTCCAGATCCTTGTACTCGGATTCGGTGTCTTCGGTCGAGGTTTCACCACGAAGCAGGACGGCGAGCGTATTGCTACCGTTGGACGCCATCGACGGCTTCGGTTCGGGGAAGTAGGCATCGGGTTCGTGATTGTCGACGCTGATCAGGCTGACTCGCTGCGCGGCTCCGTCGCCCCGCGTCCAGACGAAATTGAGATTGCTCCATGTGAGAAGGAGAGCGTCGTCGACGATCGTGTACATCTCGGCGACGATCCCGCGTGGTAACTCCACCGTGACCGTCGGGCTGACTCTCGCATTCTCCAGGTCGTATGTGGTCTTGCTGGGATACACGGCGAGCGTGGATGGCCGACGGACCTGGACGACGTCAATCTGTACCGTGCGAGGCCGCATCTGTGAGTCCCAGGCAGGATTCGGGGTGTCGGCCCGAATGGTCTGGCGGCTCAGTTCGGAGGTGCTGCCGAAGTAGCGACGGGGCCAGTCGTATTCGGATGCTGCAATCTGATGCCAGCCCAGTGGAACGACAAGTCGAGGATCGGCAGTAGCCGGGGGCGGACCGACGTTAACGGTCAGGCTTGTCGGTGGCAGCGGTGTGAAGAACATCAGCACGGCGGCGGCAAATACCGCGAGGATGGTCCAGTTGCTCGTGGCGGTCGAGGGCTTTCGGAGTGGTCGGTCGAACGGCTTGAGCGACTTTCCCCGGCGTTCGTACAGATAGAAGGCGGCACCGACGACAATTGCGGTACCGAGCGCCGGAAACAACTGCACGACGAAAAGCGGAGCAGTGGGGTACTTCTGAATCGTGATGTAGAGGACCACCACGCCGAGTACCGTTGCGGCGACGAACGCGATCGCCCCTCGCCTCCACGTTCTGCTGACGGCGATCGTGGTCGCGGCAGACGCGACCAGCACCATGAGGACGCTGTAGTCGAAACGGGTCCCGCCCATTTCGGTCGCGATGGCTCGGTAATGCAGGGGCGCCAGGATGATCGGGACCACCCAGATCGCCCAGTACCGATTGACCGGACGGAGCCCGAACATCAGAACCGCTGCGCTCCAAACGAATATCCAGGCTGCGATCACGTCGATATGCATCAATTCGTACGTCTCGGCAAAGCGAGGTAGCAGGAGTGCCTGGAGTCCCAACGCGACGAAGAGACCGATGCAACCGACTATCTTGTCTGTCTCGCGATCGTGAATAGGAAGTTCCGGACCGCGCCTCAAGTCTGTTCCGACGGCCGCAACAAGGCACAACAGCGGTAGGGCGAAGACATAGCCGATGGCCGTGCCGCTGGCCGTGCTCTGCCATAGCTTGGTCCAGGTAGGCCAGAAGGCAAAGATCGTGGCGAGCACTATCATCAACCATCGCACGGCGAGTCGAGGAACGATCCCGGACTCGGAGCGGATCTCACGAATCTTCAACATTTTCAGTTCCATTCGCTTGTACCCGATATGTCTACGTGCGATTCGAGGCTGCGCACTCGCTGGAGACCGCCGATCACCGCCCTCGGTTCGGCGCCACGTGCTGACATTACTTGATCAAGACATAACGCCCACGACGCGTCGAGGACCCGCCCCCGAGCGGTTCGGCCCTCGCGCTTTCATGTTTTACATCTCACATAGTGGGAAGCATGAAATCTTTTTTTCGACGCTTCGCGAAGGGCTTGGTCATCCGTGTGGCAATGCGAGATTTTCGATCTGCCGAATTACTGGACGTCGAAGGCTAATTCACCTTCGGATTGCAGAAAGTTCAATCAGGTCGAGCCGATTCGACCTTCGGGGACATAGGTCCCCGGAATGCAGGGACGGTTCTCGATTGTGTTGTTTCGGGTCCAGTTACCCAAGCGAAAGAACTGTGGTCTGCACTGACTAGGAATGTCCGCTTTGTGAGCTATTGCGATCGTTGGGACCTAAGGCCTGAGTGATTTCTGGAATCGGACGGATAGCTGAGTTATAGCTACCAGTTGGTAACTGGAGCGAGAATGATGGACTGACATCGCGGCCACCGAATATGAACAATCGTCCAGGAGCCTTCGGGTGTCTGAGTCGAGACGAGATTGCTGCTTAGAGTCTTGACCTGCAACATTATTCGAATTGAACTCGGGCCTTCGAGATGTTCTCATAGTATCCACACGGCACGTGCAACGCCCCCGGATTATCAAGTTGCAATGTTGCCGACACCTAAGCGGAACATTTGCTCTACTCCATATTTTTGGTGTGTCTGCGGCTTTTGGATGCAAACCGGAAATTCCGAAGAACGGTCGGGGCCTGGCGGCTCGCAAACGGGAAGGTTGGTCAGATGTCGGCATTGGACATGCCCATGGCGCCGTCGCTCGGGTATCAGCGTCCGCGCATCGTGCCGGACTCCCGTGCGGAGTTTTCCTCGCGTGCTGCGTGGCAGCAGCGTTACATACGCGCTCTGACAGTGACGGATTCGCTGATTGTCATCGGGGCGGTGTCGGCTGCTCAGTGGCTTCGATTCGGCGCCGCGCCGACTGCCGTCGACGCCCGTGAGCTCGGGCAGTTCAGCTACACCGGATTGTCCGTCGGTGTCGTGGTCGCATGGCTGGCGACGTTGCAGATATTCCGGACGAGATCCGCGAGTGTGATCGGGAGCGGTCCGGAAGAGTATCGGCGAATCCTCGTGTCCGCGATGAGATTGTTCGGGGTCATCGCGATCGTGAGCCTTCTGCTTCGACTCGACATCGCCCGGCTGTACCTCGCTTTCGCATTTCCCGTCGGGCTTCTCGCACTACTTGTCAGCCGCTGGCTGTGGCGTGGGGTGATCGTACGACGTCGTACGCGCGGAGAGTGCCTCACATCTGTACTGGTGGTGGGCAGCAAGGACGCCGGCGCTGAACTGGCACGAAACTTCGAGCGAGGTAGTGCTGACGGTTTCCGCGTGGTCGGAGTGTGTGTGCCAGGTTTCCTTCGGCGCGCAGACGAATCCATTGCGGTCGACGGACGTGACATACCGCTTCTCGGCGGTGAGACGTCGGTTGTCGAAGCATTGGAACTGGTCGGCGCAGACACCGTTGCCGTGACGGCAACCGAGCATCTCGGCTCGGACGGTATCCGCGCGCTTGCCTGGGATCTGGAATCGCGGGACGTGGACCTGGTCGTTGCGCCCAGCATCGTCGATGTGTCGGGCCCACGATTGTCGATGCGCCCGGTAGCAGGTCAGCCTCTGATTCGCGTCGAGCGACCGAAATATCATGGTGCGCAACGCTTTGCGAAATCATCGTTCGATGTGATCTTTGCGTCGCTGATCTTGGTCGCGATCGCACCTGTTCTTCTGGTGGCGGCGATGGCGGTCAAGATCTCGAGTCCGGGACCGGTGTTGTACCGAGCAGAGCGAATGGGACTGGACGGCAAACCGTTCCCGATGCTCAAGTTCCGTTCGATGGTCCAGAATGCGGACTCGCAGGTGTCGTCGTTGATGGCCCAGAACGACGGCGCCGGTGTGCTCTTCAAGATGCGCGACGACCCGCGCGTTACACCGGTCGGGCGCTTCCTGCGCAGATACTCGATCGATGAACTGCCTCAGTTCGTGAACGTTCTTCGTCGCGAGATGAGCGTTGTAGGCCCCAGGCCGCCGCTGCGTCGCGAGGTCGAGGCATACGACGGAACAGTCAGTCGCAGACTTCTCGTCAAGCCAGGCATCACAGGGTTGTGGCAGGTCAGCGGACGATCGGATCTTTCCTGGGAAGAGACTGTACGACTTGATCTTTCGTACGTCGACAACTGGTCGCTCATGGGGGATGTCTTGATCGTCGGCAAAACACTGAAAGCGGTATTGGCCAGTGACGGCGCATATTGAGATGTGAATGCCCGCAGCAGGTGAGCAGTCGATCGAATCTAGTGGAAAGACGCAGCTCGCCTTGGTCTTTCGTATGTCGACGACTGGTTGATGACGAGCGACATCATGATCGTCGCGAAGACGCTCGAGGCGGTGTTGGGAAGTGATGGAGCAAATTGACCAGGAGAAGTTTGTGTCGGAACCGCCAAAGTTGAAGTCTTTGCTCGTCGTGGCACCCTGGTTGGAAGGTGGGGGTGCACAAAAGTCACTGTGCGGATTACTACGCGGCCTTGCCGACACACATACGACCGTCGTCACTTTGTTTGCAGGCTGCCGAGACTTCAACGAGGTTTCCGACCTTGCCGACGAGTTCGTCATGCTCGACTATCCAAGGAGTCCTCGCGGACTGGTCGGAGCCAGTCGTGCAATAACAACACATCTTCAGCGTTCGGATGTGGTCTATTCACTGATGAGGGGCAGCCATGTCGCACTCGGCGTCGCGAGTGTCTTCAAACGCCTTCCGAGTGAGCTGATTGCGACCTTCCATCAGTTGCCGAGTGCGGATGAAACTGGCGTTGTCTCCCTGATCGAGAACGTGCTCGTTCGTAATGCACTTCGGAACGCAAAGCTGATCACTGCACCTTCGGAATTAGCCGTGAGTCAGATTCGCCAACGACGTTACGGACCGCATGCTCGCCTTGTATACGAGCCGAACTTGATCCGAGTTGACTCGAGAGAAACCACTCGTCGTGAACGTGCGGGGGCACCCCTACGGCTCTTGGCTTGTGGTCGTCTATCCAAGCAGAAGGGTTTCGATCGAATTCCCGAACTTCTGTCAGATATCGAGATTCCTTGTGAAGTCAAAATCTTGGGATCAGGGCCGGAAGAGGAAGATCTGAAACGGCGGTTCGACGATGCGAAGCCTTCTGCGCATACGGTGGAACTAGTCGGACGCGTCGATGATGTTGTGCCCTACCTGGATTGGTCAGATGCGGCATTCATGCCCAGTCGAAACGAACTCAATCCTGTGTTCGTATGGGAGGCGTGGGCACGCGGCCGGCCGGTTGTTGCCACCGATCTACCTGCATTCGAGGATCTGCGTACCTCCGGGCCAGTGCTCACATTTACCGGCGCGGCCAGCCTGCGGTCCGCCCTCGGCATCGTATCGAGTGACGGGTACCGAGATTCTGCCTATTCAATGGGTTTGCAGGCGTCCCGCACCATGACGACCAGGAGTGAGATCGTTGCCCGAATACAATCGTGACCGCCCGCGCATCCTGGTCATTCATGCATACAGTGCTCAAAACTCTGGCGACCGGTTGCTGGTGGAGGAAACACTCGAATTGCTGAGATCGGTGTGGCCGGACTCTGTCGTCGACGTGATTGCCACTGATGCAGAATCATTCCGCCACCATCCGATGGCGAACCATGTCAAGTTCCATCAGTGGACATCGGCATGGATTCCGAACCCGAAAAAGAAGGCGTCCGTACGCGTTTCCATGCTGGCCAGTTCACTCACCGGCGGGCCGGCATCTGTCAAGATGCTGTTCGAGCAAGCAGATTTGGTTGTCGCCGTCGGGGGCGGATACCTACGAGGTTCGTCTGTTTCTGAAGCCCTGAAAACTGCAGGGGCGCATTTCGGTCAACTCGATCTTGCCGCACGAAGTCGTGCGCGCAAGATCTATCTCCCGCAGAGTATCGGCCCGTTCCCGAGCCTTCTCCGTCGCCGCATCGCAGGTTCGCTGAAGGCGATGGACCAGGTGCTCGTTCGAGACGATCGATCACACGAATTGTTCGCCGACCTCGGCAATGTCGAACGAATCTCGGATCTGGCGGTTCTCAAGATGGCGGAGGTCCGTGCACCTCGCAATATCGAGATCACGCATGGCCCGGTAGTCGTGGCCCGTGAGCTCTCCCGCCCTGGATCCTACGAGAACACTTTGTCCGACTTGGCTCGGTCAGATCATGTCGTATGGGCGATTCAGTCCACGGGTGGCGGAAACAATGACACGCCCCTCACCGCCAAATACTCTCCGGAAACCCCAAAGCCATTGCAGCACTATCTGGAAAGCGCGGAGAATCGCGTTGTTGTCAGTACACGCCTCCACGGATCGTTGTCTGCATTGCTCGCTGGAAAGCCGAGTGTGCACCTAGGCTACGAACGAAAATCATGGGGAGCTTTTCATGATCTGGGGCTGGAACAATACGTTCTCGATGCCCGACGGACTTCGGCAACGCGCGTTCTCGACGCGGTGGAATCGATTCGAGACGATCCAGCCACTTACTGGAGTCTGATCGATTCACGCATCGAGGCCGTCGCGTCCCAGAGGGAACGCCTGCTCGACTCCCTGGCTGTGCCATGCCAGTCGCCGACGGTCGGCCAATGACATGAATCTCTCGATCCTGTTGTTTGCCAGTGTTTTTCTCTTGCTGATCGCACGTGCAAGTGTGGTTACGGTGTTGCAAACCCGACCTCAAACCTCGACAAATGGTCGCTGCGATCTGGGCGCTGCTGACCACGGACGACGAAGATCGATACCTGGCATCGGCGCTTATCGTGACCACGGCTGCTTGGGTTTCGCGGAGGCGCCGATCCAACCCTATCGAACCGGTCTGCTTCCGTTCTTGTGCCCTCTCCTCCTTCTCTTGTGCTCCTCAGGCATGCGGAAACGATCATTTGATACTTCGGAGACGGAAGACGTTGAGATGAAAACGATTCGAGATGCACCGGTTGGTGCCGGTCCGACGAGAGATGGTGCGCGATGAAAGTTCTGCATGTCACGGAAGCACTCGGAGGGGGTGTAAGCACCGCGATCTTGAATTATCAGGCGTTGACCCCGGAAATGCATCACTGCGTGATCGCTCGCGAACGGGTCGGGCAGAGCACGTACAATTTTCCCTCCGAACTCAGCGTGACATTGGTACCTGGAAGTTTGGCCGCACTGTTACTGTCCGCGATTCGTATGGTGCGCCGAGGAGATTTCGATATTCTGCACCTGCATTCCAGTCTTGCCGGTCTCGCCCGGATCATCCCAGGACACCGGGCTGGGATCGTATACACCCCACACTGCTATGCGTTCGAGCGCACCGACGTCAGCCCTCTCGCGCGGGTACTCTACAAGTCTGTTGAGCGTGGGCTACTTTCGATTCGGCGCCAGTGCGTTGTCGCGGTGAGTGGACGAGAAGCCGAGTTGACTACGGAGTTGTCGAACTCCTCCACCTCGATCGTGGTCGGCAACGTATCACCGACCGATCACGGCGGGTATTTGCGCGCAAGCAGCCATGGGGCAACGGAAACATCGGCTGAAAGAAGCCGAGTAGTGATGGTGGGAAGAATATTTCCCCAAAAAGATCCCCAATTGTTCGCCGATATTGCATCAAGGCTGTCGAGCAGGTTCGAGTTCGTGTGGGTAGGAGATGGTGAAGCCGTCTTGAAAGAAAGTCTCGTGGAATCAGGGGTTCGGGTGACGGGCTGGATTCCAGCTGAACAGGTGCTGGATGAAGTGCGCGCCAGTTCGCTGTATCTCCATACTGCAGCCTGGGAGGGCGCTCCGATATCCGCGGCGGAGGCTGCCGCTGTAGGTGTCTCCGTAATCAGTCGAGATATCAAAAGTATGGTCTCGCTTGGTTATCCAGTCGCCGGCAATACCGCCGAGTCGCTTTCGACGGCCGTCACACACTATTTCGACTGCCTGGACTACCGAACCGCAGTTCAGGCCAAGACACAAAGTTTCAACCGAACTGTCGACGTCGTGAGTGCGCGGACAGCACTCAATGACGCCTATGCACTCGCGAGAGGGGTTTCTCGATGAACTCATCGGTCACCGTCATTACCATCACCAGGAACGATCTATCTGGGCTGGTCCGCACGATCGAGAGTGTCCGGACTCAGAGTGCACGAGGAGTCGAACACATCGTGATCGACGGTGGCTCGACCGATGGGACTGTGGAATACCTTGATTCACTGGGTGATTCGTTGGTGTGGAACACAGGTCTCGACAGCGGTCGTTATGACGCAATGAACATCGGTGCAGAGTTGGCGAGTGGCGAATTGCTGTGGTTCATGCACTCGTCGGACGTATTCCATTCAGGTGACGTTCTGGAACGAGTTTCTCGGGAGTATCAAAGAGGGGACGTCTCTTGGCGGTGGGGTTACGGGCTGAGCAACATTCATGACTCCGGAAGTTCCATCGGAATCGGTGGCCGGATCCCGTTCAGTCTGTCCCGATTCTCCCTGGGTGGAAACATCATTCCCCATCAAGCATGTGTGATCGAGAAGTCTCTGCATGTTGAGATCGGCGGTTACGATACCGAATTCGGGCTCAGTGCCGATCAGCTGTATCTGTTGAAGATGGCAGTCCGATCAGAACCGCGGGTGTGGACCGAGTTCTTCTGTGATTTCGATTCGGCCGGCGCTGGTTCGGTGCGGGGCATGATGGATCACTATCGGGACATGCGGCGATCGCGCGCCCTGACCGGTGTCACAGTCTTCAGGTCGCACCGGCTCGATTATGCAGTGTCCTTGGGAGTTGCGCTTCTTGCAAAAACTGATCGTGTCCAAAGACGAGTACTAGCGGGGGTGACTCCTCGTGTCCGGTGAATCTTCAGAACCCACAACGGAATTGAAGTCGGACTTCGCAGTTGTCATACCAGCTTTCAACGCGGAAGCCACACTTATGGCGTCAATCGAGAGCGCGCACAATGCGGGCGCTTCGGAAGTCATCGTGGTGGACGACGGATCCACAGACGGTACCGCCGCGCTATGTCGCGCCCACGACATCCGTGTCCTGACGCAGCCCAATGCGGGTGCATACCTTGCGAGACGACGGGGGGCCGCGCTTGTCACGGCACCGTACATCGTGTTCCTGGACGCGGATGATCTTCTGGTCACATCCGGCGTTCACGAGTCCTTGCGTATTCTCTCCGCGCAGGCGGACTGCGCAGTCGTCGCTGGACGTGTGATGGCGAGCCTCCCGCGTGGGCGTAGTCGGTTGAACAAACAGTCGTACTCCGAGATCAATACTCGAACCCTGTTGACGCAAGGTTATGGTCCGTTTCCACCGGGAGCGGCGCTGGTTCGGCGTGCCGATTACGAAGCGGCGATCGCTCTCGACGTACCTGAGATCGTCGAGCGTTATGCCGACGACTACGAATTGTTCATTCGGCTATCCGTCGTCGGCCGAATCGTTCAACACAACACTGTGTCCCTCGTGTATTCGATGTACGCAGGGAAATCCATTGGTTCTCCCGAGAAATCGCTATTGTGCAAGGAGTCGATCAGGGGGCACTACGCGCGACATCTGGGGATCACCGTTCGGCTGATGAGCGCATCGGCGGTTGCCGCAGCTGCGAACGCACGTATGGGACGAGCGTCGTTCGCGCGTGGGTTTTACCTGCGGGGCTGCACGAAGGTAGCAGTTGCCGCGTGCTACAAGGTACTTTCTCGGCTCGATAACAGCGGTCTGAAGCAGTCCACAATCGTGTCTGGTGCGGGAACCTCGGAGGCGCGAGGGTGAACACAGTGGTCAGCTCTTACCTGAGGTCGGCGAAGTCGATCGACCTGGGTGGGACCGGGTTCTTTCGACTGGTAGGTCTGCTGGCCGGAGCTTGTGCGAACTTCGCCGTAATAGCAATTCTGTCTCGCGACTACGGCGTTGAGTACTACGCCTTCTATGCGCTGATGGCGTCCATGTTGAACCTACTTCCCTTCGCGGACTTCGGTATCGGCGCGACCATGGTTAATGCAACAGCAGATTACCGAAGTGGTGCACTCGATCGGATGTCGTTCCAATCCCATTTTCGGCGGGCGAGTCTGGTTACCGTTCTGGTGTCCCTCGCTGTCGCAAGCCTCGCTTTCCTGTTCTACCAGTTGGGGCTGTGGGTGCCGATGCTAGGCGCAGTCGGTGAGATGAGTCATGCGTCAGCGCTGGCCACAGTGGTGATTATATCTGCGGCAGTTGGTATTCCGTTGGGTTTGGGATCCCGCATCCTGCAGGGTTGCGGAAAGATGCGCGTTGTCGTTACCGCAGCGTTGATCGGTCCGATCATTCAACTGATCGTGATAGTGGTCTGTTGGACTACTCACGCGCCGGCCTACCTGTTTGTTCTGGCACCGTGCGCAGGCTACCTCGCCGTCGGATTTCTGACCCTTGCTCTCGCGCTTCGGTCGATTTCCGGCGACGTGGGTTCGTTGGTCGGCTGGAGTCTTACAAGCCCGGTGCGAGTTCGCATGGCTGAAACTGCGGTTCCGTTTTTTCTCATATCGATCGGCATGGTCGTCGGCTTTCAGAGCCATAGGTTGCTGATCTCCACTTTCGGGACGGTGGAAGACGTCGCACAATATTCGGTGGTGGCGCAATTCGCTGGACCGCTACTGGCGATTTTGGGAGTGATGGGTCAGAACTTGTGGTCGAGATATCGCCAACGCTACCGACTCGGGACACTTCGGGTACGCGAATTTTCCCAGCATATAGTGCTTCTCGGCACTGTAGGCGCCGTATTTGCGCTCGCCCTGATCGTCATCAGCTATCCGGGAATACGGTTTGTCTCGGGTGGAAGCCTTGCCGTGCCACTGGCAACCGTTTTGGCCGGAAGTGTTTACATCCTTGTTGTTTCGGTGCATCAACCGGCGGCAATGTTCCTCATGGACCCGCGAGGGCTGTGGTTGCAAGTCCTGTGCGTCTGGCTGAGCGGCCTCGCCGGGATGGCATTGGCAATATCTTTGATTCCTGATCTCGGACCCGCCGCGCTGTACCTGGGGTTATCCGCAGGAATGGTTGTACTCCAAGTCATTCCGTGCATCTGTATTTCGGTGCGGCGAATTTCGAGCATGGAGAAGACGGGCGTGACCGTGTGAATAGATGCCCGAAAATCTTGAAATCGTACATACAGATGGTCGTACATACACATGAAGGAGAGAAATGAAGAAGGCACTGATCACCGGAATTACAGGCCAAGACGGTTCATACCTGGCCGAGCTGTTGTTGAGCAAGGGGTACGAGGTCCACGGACTTATTCGTAGATCGTCCACGTTCAATACAGCTCGAATCGATCACATGTATGTGGATCCCCACACGCCGGATGCAAAACTGTTCCTTCATTACGGCGATCTCAGCGACGGGGCGCGTTTGGTCACTCTTCTCGCACAGATACGCCCGGACGAGGTCTACAACCTCGCAGCGCAGTCCCATGTGCGGGTGAGTTTCGACGAGCCGGAACACACCGGTGACACGACGGGAATCGGGTCGATCAGGTTGCTCGAAGCAGTCCGGATGGCTGGTCTCGAATGCAGGTTCTACCAGGCGTCCAGTTCCGAGATGTTCGGTGCGACACCGCCTCCGCAGGACGAGCAGACTCCCTTCTACCCGCGATCGCCGTACGGTGCTGCGAAGGTGTACTCGTACTGGATCACCAAGAACTACCGCGAGGCGTACGGGATCTTTGCCGTGAACGGAATTCTGTTCAACCACGAATCTCCCCGGCGAGGCGAAACATTCGTCACTCGTAAGATCACGCGAGCGGTGGCACGGATCAAGGCCGGTCTGGAAAGCCATTTGTACATGGGCAATCTCGATGCAATCCGCGACTGGGGCTATGCGCCGGAGTACGTGGAGGGAATGTGGAGAATGCTGCAGGCCGACGAACCGGACGATTACGTGCTCGCGACAGGCGGCAACTACTCGGTCAAGGATTTCCTGACGGTGGCCTTCGAGCACGCCGGCCTGAACTGGGAAGATCACGTGCGCTTCGACGAGCGCTATCTGCGGCCGACGGAAGTAGATGCGTTGATCGGAGATGCCGGTAAGGCGGAGCAGAAGCTTGGCTGGAAGGCGACTGTGCATACCCCTGAGCTGGCTCGAATCATGGTCGATGCGGACATCGAGGCTCTGACGTGTGAGGGCAAGCCCTGGATCGACCGTCCGAACCTGGTGGATTGGGAGCACGCTCGATGACGGGGGAGTACGCGCAGAAGCCCCTCGATCGGAGCGACGCGGTGTACGTCGCGGGTCATCGTGGCCTCGTGGGTTCAGCGATTTGGCGTCGGTTGGAAGCCGACGGTTTCAGTCGCCTTGTCGGTCGCACGTCTGCCGAACTAGATCTTCGCGACCGCGGTGCAGTGTTCGAATTCTTCGCTGCTGAGAGGCCGAAGAACGTGGTTCTCGCGGCAGCCAGAGTCGGCGGGATCCTGGCGAACAGCACACTGCCGGTGGACTTCATCTCCGACAACCTTCGCATCCAGGTGAACGTGATGGACGCGGCGGCCGAATTCGACGTAGATCGCCTGCTGTTCCTCGGATCATCGTGCATCTACCCGAAATTCGCTCCTCAACCGATTCGCGAAGAATATCTTCTGACCGGTCATTTGGAACCGACGAACGATGCATATGCCATCGCAAAGATCGCGGGAATCCTGCAGGTACAGGCCGTTCGAAAGCAGTTCGGGCGTCCGTGGATCTCCGCGATGCCGACCAATCTCTACGGCCCGGGTGACAACTTCTCCGCCAAGGGCTCTCATGTGCTGCCGGCCCTCATCAGGCGCTTTGACGACGCGCGCCGTGATGGAGTTGCGTCAGTCGTGAACTGGGGCAGCGGGACGCCGAGACGCGAGTTTCTCCACGTCGACGACATGGCGGATGCCTGCCTTCACTTGCTCGACCACTATGACGGAGCAGAACACGTCAATGTCGGTACGGGCGAGGACCAGAGTATCGCGGAGATCTCCGCGATCGTGGCGGACGAGATCGGGTTCGACGGCGAGATCGAATGGGATCATTCGAAACCTGACGGGACGCCGCGGAAGTTGCTCGACATCGGGAAGCTTCGAGATTTGGGGTGGCAGCCCAGGATTGACCTTCGTGCGGGGATCGCATCGACCGTGGAGTGGTATCGACAGAATGTCGATTCGATCAGGACATGAAGTACTACAGCATTATTCGACGTAAACCCGACTTCGACAGGCAGACATCGTTATGACTTCTCGTATTGCGGTATTCGGCACCGGCTACCTCGGGGCGACACATGCTGCGTGCATGGCCGAGTTGGGCCACGAGGTTCTCGGGGTGGATGTTGATCCGAACAAGCTCGCCATGCTCGAAGCTGGGGAGGTTCCTTTCTACGAACCAGGACTCGAGGAAGTGCTGCGCCGCAACATAGCCGCGGGACGTCTTCGATTCACCGCCTCCTACGAGGAAGCCGCAGAGTTCGCCGACATCCATTTCCTCGGCGTCGGCACGCCGCAGAAGAAGGGGGAGTTCGCGGCCGACATGCGTTTTGTCGATTCGGTGATCGAGACGCTCGCGCCCCTCTTGACCAGGCCGACCGTTATTTTCGGGAAATCAACTGTGCCAGTGGGCACAGCAGAGCGACTGGGTGCGCGGGCACGCGAACTGGCGCCTGCCGGACAAGACGTCGAGGTGGCGTGGAATCCGGAATTTCTCCGGGAAGGCTACGCGGTGAAAGACACGCTTCACCCGGACCGGCTTGTGCTCGGGGTCGACCGCCATCGACCCGGACGTGCGGAATCGGTTGCGCGTGAAGTGTACGAGCAGCTCTTGAACGAAGGTATTCCCTTTGTCGTGACCGACCTTGCGACTTCGGAGTTGGTCAAAGCATCAGCCAATGCATTTCTGGCGACGAAGATCTCGTTCATCAATGCGATCTCGGAGGTCTGTGAGGCGTCGGGTGCAGATGTGACCGTTCTTGCCGATGCCATCGGCCACGACGCGAGAATCGGTAGGCGATTCCTCAACGCCGGAATCGGTTTCGGTGGTGGCTGCCTACCGAAGGACATCCGTGCTTTCATGGCACGTGCGGGTGAGCTGGGAGCAGATCAAGCACTCACTTTCCTACGCGAAGTCGACAATATCAACATGCGTCGCCGCACTCGGATGGTCGAACTGGCTCGAGAAGCGTGTGGTTCGCTGCTAGGAGCCAACGTTGCGGTTCTCGGTGCCGCCTTCAAGCCTGACTCCGACGACGTGCGTGACTCACCTGCGCTGAACGTTGCCGGCCAGATTCAGCTGCAAGGCGCTGCCGTCAATGTCTATGACCCGAAAGCAATGGGAAACTCGAAGGCGTTGTTCCCCACCCTCACTTACACTTCGAGCGCACTTGACGCGTGCGCAGGCGCTGACGTCGTCTTGGTTCTGACCGAGTGGACCGAGTTTCGAAAGCTGTTGCCGTCGGACCTCGAAGCTGTCGTCCGCAAGAAGGTCATCATCGACGGACGTAACTGCCTGGAACCGACCACCTGGCGCGACGCAGGGTGGACCTACCGAGGTCTCGGAAGGCCGTAAACCGGTGAAACCTTCACGGAGGCTGGGTTGTTGTAGGCATCGAGGGGAAGTGGCCGTGCGCCCGGGACCAAAGTCTGTCAGCGAGCGAGCTGTGACCGGGGGAGATGCTGGGATCGCAGCTCGTGCGTCGCATGGTGAGGGGCATGTTGCCTTGTTCGGTTGGTGTGCATCAACTTCCGGCGGCAAGTTACGTAGTTGGTCGACGACGGACGTTGGTCCTACGGCTCGCCATGGTATGTGACCCTTTCGCGGTCGGCGCGGTCGATTGACGATACCGAGGGCGTTCCGAGGCTCCGTTGCGGTGGTGAAAAGACCAATGACGCAGTAGAGTTCAGCCTGGCTGCACGTTGTGTCTGCTCTGCGCGATGTGCGAGTGGACCCGATGTCAGTGTCGCGGGTTTGTCAGTGTCGCGTGTTCGCCGCTTCCCGATCATGTATCGGCCAGGAAGTGAGATGTGTGAGATGCCGTGAAGGCTTCTCCCCCCTGGCTGTTTCGGCAAATACCTCGCGCTGGGACGCAGGGACGCGCGATAGAAGATTGGCTGCCTCGTTCAGCCTGCATTGAGTGCAGCGGCTCGACAGCGGCTGTCGATTACTACTCGAAGACGTGATACGTGTTCGAGCCGAAGGAGATTCGACGATGGATGTACGGGACTACCTGAAGATTTTGCAGGCACGGTGGAAGATAGTCGCTGTCGTCACTGTGGTCGTGATCTTGGGCGCATTGGGCGCCTCGTTGATTGCGACGCCGGTCTACCAGGCTTCCACGCGCCTGTTCGTGTCGACCTCTACCGGAACAACCGTGAACGAGGCTTACCAAGGTAACCAGCTCTCGCAGCAGTTGGTCACTTCCTACGCCAAGCTCCTTACCGGCGAGACACTGGCACAAAGAACGATCGATTCAGTCGGGCCCGATCGGCTCGGCGGGCTTTCCGCTGCGGAGATTTCGTCCAAGGTGACCGCGACATCGGCGCCGGACACGGTACTTCTCGATTTGAGTGTGCAAGATGCGTCGCCTGAACTGGCACGTGAAATCGCAAATGCGCTGTCGGACGAGTTTGTCGTCATGGTCAAAGATCTGGGTACGCCTGCGAATGGTGGCACAGCGCCGGCGCGCGTCGTTGTCGAGCAGCGAGCACAAACTCCCGCGGAACCGGTATCGCCGAAGACATCGCGGAACGTGGCGCTCGGTGCCGCGATCGGGCTTCTGCTGGGGATCGGGTTGGCTGTGGTGCGTGATCGCCTGGACAACACCGTCAAAGAGCGCAAGGTGGTCGAAGACATCGCCGGCGCGGCGATGGTGGGAACAATTCCGTTCGACAAGGAACGCGAAGTTCATCAAGCGATCAACTTCCACGAGGGCAATTCCGCAAGTGCCGAGGCGTACCGCGAGCTCCGAACCAATCTGCAGTTCCTGGCCGTGGATCGCCCACCGAGTGTCATCGTCGTCACGAGTTCTCTTCCCTCCGAGGGAAAGACCACGACTGCGGTCAACATCGCACTCGTGTTGGCCGAGGCAGGCAAGAAGGTGTGTCTCGTCGAAGGTGACCTTCGTAAGCCTCGCGTTTCGAAGTACCTTGGACTTATCGGAAGCGTCGGTCTGAGTTCGGTCCTGGCCGGGCAAGCAGACCTGGACGACGTACTTCAAGTTACGAGCAATGCCGACCTGACGGTTCTTGCCTCGGGTCCGATTCCTCCGAACCCGAGCGAATTGCTGGGGACTGACACTGCTCATGCAGTCTTTGCCGACCTCCGCAGAAGGTTCGACTACGTCATCATCGACGCCTCGCCGTTGCTTCCTGTTACGGATGCTGCAGTTCTTTCAGCTCTGGCGGACGGTGCGCTCGTGATTGCGCGTCACGGCTCGACGAAGAGGGAACAGCTGAGCAGGGCGGTCGGCAATCTCCACAGTGTGGGTGCGACGATTCTCGGCACCGTCATCACGATGACCCCGCTGAACGGCCGTGGATCCTACGAATACAAGTACTACTACGATTCCGATCCGGTTGTCGCTGACGTGGCCGTGGGAGGTTCCGTGGACAGCAATCCAGTTGGCGAACGAAAGGTCACGTCGACAGTCATCTGACTTGGTCGTACTTTAAAACCCGACGCCTCACAGGGCCCCCGAGCAATGCTCGGGGGCCCTTCTCTATGTGGTGAATCGGACGCAATCTCTAGTCGGGTCCTCTGAGTCTGCACGCGCATTGCCGGAATGCAGGTTCATCGGTCGTCGCAGTAGTTGGGTAGATCGATCTGGTTGCATCCCGCGATGGATTTGGACAGAGGATGCAGGAGCTGTTGGCGCAGCCGGCGGCGTTGCCGGGCCCGACATTGTCCCGGCAACCAGCTGGCGGATCGCTCGAGACGGTAAGAAGGGGTCCGGCCGTCGGAACACCGGAAGGGAGAGCGTCGACTGCTCTGCGGGAGTTGCTCACGTATGCCACGCAACCGGTGGGCCTCGGTCGTGTCTTGATCACCTGCAACGAAACGAACGCGGGTTCGCGTAAGGTCATTGAAGCGTGCGGGAGTCTACTCGATAGCCTGCGCACAGCTGATCAGTTGTCCCGCAACGTCGATTATTCGACAGACACGCTCCGCTACTGGGTGCCAACAAGCGCGTCGAGCATCAGCTGACCCTATACGGCCACACACGCTTGCCATGGCCATCGGTAGCGATCGCCCCGCTTTGCAGCCGGGCGGATGTGCAATTCCGCACCTCTCGAATCTAGCTGTGCTGCAGCTATTTTAGGGCCTCGCAGACGGTCGTTGACGGCCCAGGCTCCTCCTTTCGCATGTCCGAATTCTCGGTGTCGCCCGATCGCAGGTTTGCGCATTGTCGGCCCGTCGTAGGTAAGACGCCCATAGGCGAAGTATCGGACAATTGTCCAGGGTTGAGGCGACGCTGAACGCATCAAAGCATGGTTTGCAGAGCGATTACCAACTGCGTGCTTGTTTCCGTCCAAACGTGGAGTCCAATTGACCACGGAAATGAAAACTATAGGTACGCAACGGTAATTGTGGGGAATGTTCGTACCTTCCTGCTTGGAGGGTAAGTAACTGAGTTCAATGCCGGAGTCCGGAAGAAGTTCGGAAAGCGCTATTGCCACGCTGTCCGGAATGTGGCAAACTCCTCACTGGTACTGACCAGCTAGCCGAATAATTGCCGAGTCCTGAGTCCCGGCAATATCGAGGCTGGCGACGTCAGCGGGCGAGGAGAAATCGCCGATCGTCCTGTGTTTGGGTCGTTAGTGGACTCTGCTTCAATCATGGGGTGTGAGCTGCGGCAATGCCGCATCAATCGACCGTTGGGCCGAGGCCTGACAATAGTCGCCGGGCTAACTACAAGGCGCACGTAATGCGACCATTCGCACTGAACGCAGTGATGCGGAGCAGTTGCTTCGCAGTCGAAGTATCGGGATTCGGCACGGCGGTCCGCTGGACCTCGGCCGGTGAACAGCTTCAGGCCGAATTCTGTGCATGGGGAAAGGTATCTGAACACATGACGGTTCTCGAGATGGCCGCGCCTACGAACGAACGGCCACAACAACACCGACGAGTAGCGCCGGAGCGGGCTGGTGGAGTGTCCGCACGCAGGAAATGGCAATCTGCGTACCTTCGTCGCCTGGCGATCACCGACACGATCATCGTTGCGGCAGTTGTGTTTCTGGCTCAATGGTGGCGATTCGGTAGCGACGCGGATGTCGTCGACGGTGAAGCGTTCGGCCATTTGAGCTACACCGCACTGTCTTTCGCCCTGATCATCGGCTGGTTCGCCGTACTAAGAGTGTTTCGCACCAGATCTCCTCGGGTGATCGGAAGCGGCCCTGAAGAGTACCGATTGATCGCTGTCGGAACGCTCCGCCTGTTCGGACTGATTGCGATCGCCAGCCTTCTCCTTCACCTGGAGATCGCGCGCCTGTACCTCGCAGTTGCGTTTCCGATGGGATTGACCGCCTTGATCGCGAGTCGTTGGATCTGGCGACGGGTGATTGCTCGTGAGCGGGCCCAAGGTGAATTTCGAACTGCAGTTCTCGTGGTCGGTGTGCGAGGGGCGGTTGTCGATCTTGCACGCAACCTCGAGCGCGACGATGCCCATGGATACCGAGTCGTCGGCGTCTGCGTACCTGGCTACGGCGGAGACGTGGTCGAAGTTGTCACAGTGAACGGCCGGGACATTCCGGTGCTCGGGGACGAGCACAGTGTCGCCGACGCACTCGAACAGGTCGGGGCCGACACGGTGGCGGTGACGGCATCGGAGCGACTCGGACCGGAAGGGCTGCGCAAACTGGCCTGGGAACTCGAGCGTGATCATGTGGACCTTGTTGTCGCACCGGGGATTCTGGACGTGTCCGGACCGAGGCTGTCGATGCGCCCGGTCGCTGGATTTCCGCTGATCCATGTCGAGCGTCCGCGCTATCACGGCGCACAGAAGTTCACGAAGACGACCTTCGACATCGTCTTCGCAACCGTGGTACTCGTCGTGATCAGTCCGGTGCTTCTGGCGGCTGCGATCGCAGTCAAGCTCACGAGCAAGGGGCCGGTTCTTTACAAGTCCGAGCGGATGGGGTTGGACGGGCAGCCGTTCCCGATGCTCAAGTTCCGCTCGATGGTCCAGAATGCGGATTCTCAGGTCACGGCGCTGATGAAGGAGAACGAAGGCGCCGGAGTGCTTTTCAAGATGCGAGACGATCCGCGGGTGACGACTGTCGGTCGCTTCATGCGTCGGTACTCGATCGACGAGTTGCCCCAGTTCGTCAACGTCCTTCGGCGAGAGATGAGCGTCGTCGGACCGCGGCCACCGCTTCGGCGCGAGGTCGAGATGTACGACGGTGCGGTCAGTCGCCGACTGCTGGTCAAGCCCGGTGTCACCGGCCTGTGGCAAGTCAGTGGACGTTCGGATCTTTCGTGGGAAGACACTGTCCGCCTTGACCTTTCCTACGTCGACAACTGGTCGATGATGGGTGACGTCATGATCGTCGCGAAGACGCTCAAGGCGGTGGTGGGAAGTGATGGCGCCTACTGACCAAAAGGCGGCACCGGTGCCGTGCGAAAATGAGGCTCCGAACAATCCGCTGATCTTGCGAACGGCATTGGTGATCGCGGTCATCGGCGCGAGCGGAGCCTTTCAGGCGTACACGCAGAAGACAGCTCTCGGATCGTTGCTCGTACACGGTTCGGCCGTTCTCGCGGCGACACTGGCGTTGGTCTACTTCCTCGATCGGCGATACTCACGGAATGCGACCTGGCCCGTCTTCGCGCTTCTGATCGCGGCCTGCGTTCCGGCGACCAGCTGGTACTGGTCGACGCTACCCCGGAACTCCGCAGTCGCCGGCATCGTCATCGTGTGCCTGGCGATCACGGGAATCATCGTCGCCCGGGAGTTGACCTTCGCGGTGCGAGTGCGGACTGTGGCCATCACCTTGCTGGTACTACTCGTCCTGTCTCTGATCGTCGTGATTCTCGATCCTTCGACTGGCATCGACGTGGACACCCGCGCCGTTGCCTATCGCGGAATCTTCACCCACAAGAACACTTTGGGCCGAATGGCTGCGATCGAAGTTGTTCTCGTTGCTGTCATACTCATGCTTCCCGACGTCAAGCGGATACCGTGGGTGGCGGCGCTTGCTGTCGCGGGCATCGTGTTGTTCGAAGCCCGGAGCCAGACCAGTCTCGTCGCTGCTGGGATTGCACTGGCGACAGTGCTTGCTCTGAAGTGTTTTCGACGGACACCGAACGCTCACCTCGCCTCGACGGTGATCATCGGGCTCTACATCGGGGTGTCCGGCGCGATGAAGGTGCTCGGACCCGATGTCGCAGCGATACTCTCGCGAGATGTCACGTTGACCGGCCGGCTACATCTCTGGACGGTATCCGGCTACTACGCCGAACAGCGGCCTCTGCTCGGCTGGGGTTTCGGCTCGGTCTGGGCACCAGACAGCGCCGTTGGACAGATGATCCGGTCCAAGCTGTCCTTTCCGGCGACCAGCGCGCACAACGGAATGCTCGACATTCGTCTGCAGATCGGTTGGATCGGATTCCTGCTGCTGTTGGCCGGCTTTTACCTGCTTCTGAGCACGGCGCTCGGGCGAGCCCGCAGCAGAACGGAGTACATCGCCGTCGTCGCGATCATGGTTCTCGTCTTCTCGATGGACTTGACGGAATCGACGCTCTTCTTCGGCGCCATGTGGTTGATCGTATGGGTCTTCCTGGCACCGTACGGACCCTCGACGCACCGCTCTCACAGTGCGCGGCGTGCCGACACGAACGATGTGTACAGCCTCGCTACGCAGCAAAGAGGAGGTCGGTGAGATGTACAAGACGTTCGATGTAGCGCGTTCGAAGCCTGATGTGACTCTAACGCCCGCCGGTGGATCCACGCAGCCGAAAGCCTTGATGTTCCATGCGATCTATCGGAACCCGGGTGGCGAGGAACAGAGCTTTGCGAACGAATCCAAGCTCCTCGAATCGATCGGATACGAGACGGTTCGGTGCACCACGGACAACTCCGAGATCGCCGGGGGACCGTGGGCGGCAGTCACAGCAGTATTCAGCCCGCGGGTACTTGTCGACGCGTTTCGTATTATCCGTTCGGAGCGGCCTGACGTCGTCTACGTCAACAATCTCTGGCCTGCGTTTTCGGCCTCGTTGCTCGTGGCTGCGCGAGCAGCCGGAATTCCTACGCTGCAGGCGGTTCGGAACTACCGCCTGGCCACACCGTCAGCCAAGTTGCGCGGGGATGGCACGTGCACCGAATGTGGTTCCACGAACTACTTCTCGAGCTGTGTCCGCAACGGATGCTACGGCAACAGCCGACTTCAGAGCCTTGTCTGCTACTTGAGTGCTGCGGCAGTCAAGCTGAGCGTCTTGGGATGGAAGCAGCACAGGTTCGTGGCAACGAGCGCGATGACAGCGCGGCTGATCGAGGGGCCACTGATCGATTCCGATCGCGTCGTGGTTCGTCCGAACTTCGGATTCGAAGAAAACGAACCCGCGTTTCGGAGCACTGATTCGGTTGTCTGCGTGAGCCGACTGACACCGGAGAAGGGTGTCCTGGACCTGGTGCGCAACTGGCCACAGGACGAGGGAAGTCCCTCGCTCACAGTGCTCGGTGACGGACCGCAGTACGCCGAGATCTCCAGCATCAGCGCAGCTCGCGACAACGTCACGCTGGCCGGATTCACTTCACACGAAGATGTGATCGAGATACTCCGCGACAGTGCGGCGTCCGTGGTGCCGTCTCAATGGGCAGAGCCGTTCGGACGCGTTGCGATCGAATCGATGTCGGTTGGCACCCCGGTCATCTACGCAACCAGCGGCGCTCTCGCGGACATTGTCGGACCTGGCGGAACGCCTCTCCATTCCTTGGATGAGTCGTCGATTCGCGAGGCCCTCGACCGGATCTTCGGAGCGGGCGACCGATCGGCGATACGTAAATCCGCATATCGTCACTACTCGAATCGCTTCACATCGGGCAAGGCATCGACGTCGATGCGTGAGCTCATCAACGAGGTGAGATCGTGAACGATCGCACTCGACATGTGACATTCATGGCGGATCAGGCGCTTTCGAGCATCCTCACTTTTGTCGTCCTCACCTCGGTGGCACGACTCGGCGGTCCGATCGAAGTCGGACAGATTGCCGTGATTCAATCGGCGGGTCTGTTGGCACTGGCACTGGGGCGAGCGATCGGCGTCGACGTCTGGCTGTCACGAGGGGCGAGGACCGACGAGCGCGGACCGGCGTTGGCACCCACGATCGCGCTGGCGGCGGTATCAGTGACATCGGTGTGGGCTCTGTTCCTGATTGCCGGCTCGGACTCGATGAATCTCACGGTATACGCCTTGGCTGCAGCTGGTTTCGTGGTGTTCGACGTGATACGCACGATGCTGATGCACGACGGTGCGAGTTGGATCTCTGCGTCGATACAGATCGTGACACTCTCGTTCGTCCTTATAGCAGCTTTCCTGGTCGAGAATCTGACACTTGCACTCGTGACCTATACGGTCGGTGTCTTCGTCGCGCTCGTTCTCGGTCACGCAACCATGCGTCTGATACCGCCGGTGCCGTCAATCAGGTACTCACGCACTCACCGGTACAGATCCGTGCCGTTTGCGATCGAGATATTGATGGGATCAGCTGCGCAGCAGGCGATGTTCTTGATACTGACCGTGGTGGCGTCGATCTCGATGATCGGTGAGATCAGAACTGCCCAGACACTGCTCGGTCCACTGTCCTTGATGTTCGCGGGCATCTCGCCAATTCTGATGCGCAAGTTCGGCAGTGGTGTCGAAGCGATGAGCCCGGCCGAGTGCATGGCACTCGGTCGCCGAGTGGGCTTGCAGGTCTTCTGGGTTTCGATCATCTGCGTTTCGCTGATCTGTCTCACGCTCGAGATTCGACTCTCGGGAGTGCGATTGATGGATCATCTGGTCGGGACGCACTTTCCGAACTTGATACCGGTCATTCTGATGTGCGGGCTGGCGGTGGCGTTCAACGGGATTCTTCTGGGCGTCGGCACGTCGATCCGCGTCCTGGACAAGACCGGAACCCTCAACACATTCCGCGCAGTGCTGCTGCCGGTGCAGTTTCTGATCGTTCTCGGGGCCGGACTGTCCGACGATGCCGTCTATGTCGCTGGAGCCTTGGCGCTGTCGGCGTGTGTCAGCGCGAGCGTCGCACTCCTGGTCTCGATGAATCACACCTCTCGACCGAAAGTTGATCTCTCATGAAGAACCTGAGCGGCGTCATGGTCGCGATTCTGACGTTCCGTCGAGAAGCCTCACTTGCTGTGTGCGTCGAGAGTGTCAAGGCGTCGATCGAGGGCGCCGGCGTCGAGGCCGAAATCGTGGTGGGCGAAAACGATCCGGAATCCACGACGCCGACATATGTCGCAGACGGGATCGAACGATTGCATCTCGGATTCGGCAGGGTATCTCCGGCACGACGTGCGCTGGTCGATCTCGCCCGTGCACGAGATCGTCGATACATCATCTTCGTCGACGACGACGAGTACGTCGACGTCGACTGGCTGTCGAATCTCCTCACCTGCGCCGCAGATTTCGACGCAGGTGCTGTGGCCGGTCCCGTGATTCCGGTGGGCCTGCCCGCCTCGGAACTTCCATTGCACACTCGCGTTCGACATTCGACCGGGACGCCGGTTGCGTCGGCAGGTGCTGGAAATCTGTTGTGGGACCTGAAGGCTTTGAACGGCTTGAACTTCAGTGACGACTGGGATCTATCTGGCGGCGAAGACACCGAGTTCACGCTCCGGATGAGTGCCGGCGGTGTCCGGCTGTTGTGGTGCGACGAGGCGCTTGCGTACGAACCCGTCGACGAGGAACGGCGTCGGGACTCCTGGCTCTTCGCCCGGTACGTCAACAACGGACGAATCCTCGCGGTCTGTCAGGGACAGCTCGGACTGCCACTGCTGACGGTTCAGATTGCCAAACGCGCTTTGCTCGTACTCGCGTCGGCGACGTTGATCCCCGCTGCCCTGATCAGCCCACGGATCAAACGCGTGGTTCTCGACAACGGTGCACGAAACATCGGTTGGTTCTCAGAGCAATTCGGCCACCGCGGTTCACGGATGCCGCGCGCACAGAGGCTCGAGGTAGCGCGATGACACGGTTGTTGATGACGGCATACGCCTGCGATCCGAATCAGGGGAGTGAATCCGGGGCGGGTTGGGCGCTTCTCTCGGCGGCTTCCGAACTGTGTGAGTCGATCACGGTGGTGACTCGCTCCGGTGAGGCTCCCACATTGGAATCAGAATGTGAACAGCTCGGTTGCGAAGTTCGTGTCGTACGAATAGCGACTTTGACCGCGGAAGAAGCCGGATCGTACGGTCGATATCTCCGATGGCTCTGGCACACTTCACTGTTCGTTCGTCGTGAAGCGGCACACTTCGACGTCCTGCACCATGCAACGTTCGCGTCCGACTGGCTGCCCCCACCGGTGCTGTTCGGTGGAGCCGGCGGCGCACGACTCGTATGGGGGCCTGCCGGGGGCAACACCTACCCGCCGATGCCACTCGCCAAGCGCATCGGTTTGCGGTATCTGGCAACCACGGCAGTTCGGACCTGCTCGACGAAAGCCGCTCGGTCACTGACACACATCTTCATGTCAGGACGAGTCGACACTTTCATCGCGATGAACTCCGACAGCGGACGTGGCGCACCGCGGGCACGCAACGTCGTCGTCCAACCCAATTGTGTCCTGGACTACGACGGAATCGAGAAGCAAACGGTACCCAGGCCGAAACGAAGACTCTTGTTCGTAGGGAGACTGTTGCAGTACAAAGGAATCGATCTGATTCTGGATGCGCTCGAGCAGCTGGGCACCGAGTGGTCCATGACCTTTGTCGGGGAGGGACCCGCCCGCGGGCGGATTGAGATGTCGCTTCCGTATCGCCGCGGTCAGATCACGCTTCGCGGGTGGCGCGACAGATCGGAAGTGGTGGGCGAGATGGGGGCCTCCTCCGTTCTGCTCTTCCCGAGCATGCACGATTCGGGCGGCTGGGTGGCGGCCGAAGCAGCGGCCGTGGGCCTGCCGGTGGTCTGTTTGGATCTCGGCGGTGTACCGACACTGGCCGGTAGGAACGCCGTGGCGATCCCGGTTGCGCCGGCGTCGACTCTCGTCTCGCGTATCGCTCGATCGGTTGTCGAGACAGAGCTTTCTCTCTTTGAACCGCAGCGTGATTGGACTCGATCTCGGTTGAAATCGGTCTTGTCGCGCAGCTACGGCCAGTGCAATGAACGTCAACAAAGGAACGCTGAAAAGTGGTGAGACAGATGAGCAGTCCGTTCGAGGTCATCGAGGTGGGTGGCATTCCGTTTGCCGCGACCAACCTCGAGGGAGCTACTGATTGGGTAGTCAACGACAGACGAGAGGGAGCGGGAACCGGAGTCTCCGTGAGGTTGTCGAATTCCTACTGCGTGTCGGCGGCGCACAACGATCGTGACTACTCCGCGATTTTGAAGGGTCCCGGTGTGAACTTCGCAGACGGAACCCCGGTCAGTTGGGTGATGCGCCTTATCGGCGCCACCGCTTCCGATCACGTCGGTGTTCGACCAGTCCGGGGTCCATCGTTCTTCGAGGCCACCTTGGACAAGGGGCGCCGCTACGGCCTTCGTCACCATTTTGTCGGCACGACAGAAGAGACGTTGAGTCTTTTGACGGATCGAGTGGAAGAGTTGTACCCGGGCATCACGGTGGCTGGCACTTACGCCCCGCCGTTTGCCGCGTTCAGCAAGGAGTTCGTCGATGACATCATCACGAAGGTCGGTCCGTCGGCGCCGGACATCGTGTGGGTCGGCTTGGGAGCGCCGAAACAGGATTTTGTCACGAAGGCGATAGCGGATCGAACCGACTACGTGGCCGTCGGTGTCGGCGCGGCCTTCGACTTCTTGGCCGGAACCGTTTCTGAGGCACCGTCTTTCGTACGAAATTCGGGATTCGAGTGGTTGTATCGACTTGCATCGGAACCCAAACGTCTGTGGCGGCGCTACCTGTTCGGTAACTCGACATTCGTCCGGTTGGCATCGCGCGACATTCGAAAGTTCCTCGGCCGTTCGAGAGGACACGCATGAGCGAGATCAAGACTGCCGGTCGATTCGGAGGAATACGGACCACAACCGTGGTTTCGCAACTATCAGGCGGGCTGTCCCGCAACGGAAGGAACGCAGGATGAAACGCGCACTGATTACCGGAATCACGGGGCAGGACGGCTCGTACCTCGCCGAGTTGCTGCTCTCCAAAGGCTACGAGGTTCACGGACTGATCCGTAGATCGTCGACGTTCAACACTTCGAGGATCAACCACATTTATGTGGACCCCCACCATGTGGATGCGCGGCTTTTCCTTCACTACGGTGACCTCAGTGACGGAGCGCGCCTGGTGACGCTGCTCGCGCAGATCAAGCCGGACGAGGTGTACAACCTTGCTGCGCAGTCTCACGTCCGGGTCAGCTTCGACGAACCCGAACACACGGGGAACACGACGGGTGTGGGGTCGATCCGTCTTCTCGAGGCGGTTCGGATGGCGGGGCTCGACTGCCGGTTCTACCAGGCGTCGAGCTCTGAGATGTTCGGTGCGACGCCACCGCCGCAGAACGAGGAGACGCCGTTTTATCCACGCTCTCCCTACGGTGCGGCGAAGGTGTACTCGTACTGGATTACGAAGAACTACCGTGAGGCGTACGGGATCTTCGCGGTGAACGGGATTCTGTTCAATCACGAGTCTCCCAGGCGCGGTGAGACGTTCGTGACGCGCAAGATCACGCGTGCGGTGGCGCGTATCAAGGCAGGGATCGAGGATCATCTGTACATGGGTAATCTCGACGCGATTCGTGATTGGGGATATGCGCCGGAGTATGTCGAGGGTATGTGGCGCATGTTGCAGGTCGACGAGCCTGAGGATTTTGTGCTCGCCACCGGTGGCAACTATTCGGTGCGCGACTTCCTGACAGTCGCTTTCGAACATGCGGGTCTGAACTGGGAAGATCACGTGCGATTCGACGAGCGGTACCTTCGTCCGACTGAGGTCGACGCCTTGATCGGGGATCCGAGCCACGCCGAGCGCAAACTCGGGTGGAAGGCCGGAGTGCACACCCCCGAACTGGCCCGGATCATGGTCGACGCAGACATCGAAGCGCTCGAACATGAGGGGCGCCCGTGGATCGACACTCCGGCACTTCCCGACTGGTTGGCGACGCGATGAGAGATTCGTTCGCAGCGCGAGCGCTCGATCGAGGCGCACCGTTCTACGTAGCCGGACATCGAGGATTGGTCGGCTCCTCGGTGTTGCGGCACCTGGAATCCGAAGGCTTCACGAACCTTCTCGGAAAGTCGTCCGCCGAACTCGATTTGCGTGACCGGGACGCTGTCTTCGATTTCTTTGCCCGCGAAAAGCCGACCAATGTGATCCTCGCAGCAGCAAAAGTTGGTGGAATTGCGGCGAACAGCGCGTTCCTCGTCGACTTCCTGTCGGAGAATCTTCGGATCCAGGTGAACGTGCTCGACGCTGCGCTTGCACACGGCGTCGAGCGTCTCCTGTTCCTCGGATCATCGTGCATTTACCCGAAATTGGCGCCGCAGCCGATCAAGGAGGAGTACCTGCTCACCGGGCATCTCGAGCCGACCAACGATGCCTATGCAATTGCAAAGATTGCAGGAATACTCCATGTCCAAGCTGCCAGACGACAGCATGGTCGATCCTGGATCTCGGCGATGCCCACCAACCTGTACGGCCCGGGCGACAATTTCTCGCCGCGCGGATCGCATGTACTTCCCGCCCTCGTTCGGCGTTACGACGAGGCGCAGTCGTCGGCAGTGCCGTTGGTTGTCAACTGGGGGAGTGGCAATCCTCGCCGTGAATTTCTGCATGTCGACGATCTCGCGTCGGCGTGTCTGCATCTGCTCGACAACTACGACGGTTCATCGCATGTCAATGTCGGAACCGGTGAGGATCACACAATTCGTGAGATCGCTTCGATGGTTGCCGACGAGGTCGGATACACCGGCGAGACGCGATGGGACACCTCGAAGCCTGACGGAACGATGCAGAAACTTCTGGACGTGAGCATGATTCGAGAGCTTGGATGGCGGCCGACCATCGGATTGTGCGAAGGGATCGCGTCGACGGTCTCGTGGTACCGCGACAACATCGGTGCCCTACGTACGTGAATTTCCCATCCCATCAACACTTCACACACTCTCGAGAAAGTAGATCGAGCATCATGAGCACTCGCATAGCAGTTTTCGGCACGGGATACCTGGGCGCGACACACGCGGCCTGTATGGCCGAACTCGGTCACGAGGTCCTCGGAGTGGATGTCGACGCGGCAAAGCTGGAGAAACTGGCAGCAGGGGAAGTTCCTTTCTACGAGCCAGGTTTGCGTGAGGTTCTACGAAGAAATATCGATCGAGGAAGACTGAAGTTCACGTCGTCTTACGAGGAAGCCGCTGAATTTGCGGACGTGTTCTTCCTCGGGGTCGGTACGCCGCAGAAAAAGGGCGAGTTCGCTGCGGACATGATCTACGTGGATGCCGTGATCGAGACTCTGGCACCGCTACTCACCAAGCCCTCGGTCATCTTCGGGAAGTCCACGGTACCGGTGGGCACCGCAGAACGGCTCGGTAAGCGCGCGCGGGAACTGGCACCGAGTGGCGACGCCGTCGAAGTGGCGTGGAATCCCGAGTTTCTCCGTGAGGGATTTGCCGTCCAGGACACATTGCATCCCGATCGTCTGGTGCTCGGGGTCGACCGCAATCGACACGGACGCGCGGAATCTGTTGCGCGCGAGGTATATGCAGACCTTGTCGATGAGGGGATTCCCTTTCTCGTCACGGACCTGGCTACGGCGGAGTTGGTCAAAGCATCAGCGAACGCATTCCTGGCCACGAAGATCTCGTTCATCAACGCCATTTCCGAAGTGTGCGAGGCTGCTGGTGCCGACGTCACAGTGCTCGCCGACGCGATCGGATACGACGTTCGGATCGGACGTCGATTTCTCAACGCGGGAATTGGTTTCGGGGGAGGCTGCTTACCGAAGGACATCCGTGCATTCATGGCTCGCGCCGGTGAACTAGGTGCCGACCAAGCACTGACGTTCCTTCGCGAGGTCGACAACATCAACATGCGCAGACGTACACGCATGGTCGAATTGGCACGGGAGGCATGCGGATCGCTGCTCGGCGCGAGAGTTGCAATTCTGGGTGCCGCGTTCAAGCCGGACTCGGACGACGTTCGTGACTCGCCGGCGCTCAATGTCGCGGGCCAGATTCAGCTCCAAGGTGCTGCGGTGAACGTGTACGACCCGAAGGCCATGGACAATTCGCGTGCGCTGTTCCCGACGTTGACCTATTCGGCAAATGCGTTGGAGGCCTGCGAAGGTGCTGATGTCGTCCTGGTGTTGACCGAGTGGCCCCAATTCTTGAAGTTGCAGCCGTCCGATCTTGATTCGGTGGTTCGCAAGAAGGTGATCGTCGACGGGCGCAATTGCCTTTCCCCCGAAGACTGGCGCGGCGCTGGTTGGACTTACCGCGGATTGGGACGTCCGTAAGTACCAGGCATCGTGCCTGCTGCAGTTGATCGATATCGAAGTTGAGAAAGCCCGGTTCGCCCTCGCGGTCTGACCGGCAAGAACCGCTCAGACCCGCAGTGGGCATGCGTGAGCCGAAGGAGACATCAAGATGGAAATTGTCGACTACCTGAAGATATTGCAAGCCAGATGGCGAATCGTCGCTGCTGTAACGGTGCTCGGAATCCTGGGAGCCCTTGGCGCTTCTCTTCTTTCGACGCCCGTCTACCAGGCCTCGACGAGGCTTTTCGTTTCGACGTCGGCGGGTACCTCGGTCAACGAGGCACTTCAAGGTAGCCAGCTGTCACAGCAGCGTGTTCTGTCCTATACAAAACTCCTGACCGGCCGAACTCTCGCGCAGCGGACGATCGACGTACTGGGGCCGAGAGTGGTCGGCGGGATGTCGGCTGACGAGTTGGCGTCCAAGGTTACTGCGACGTCGGCGCCCGACACTGTGCTGATCGACCTCGGAGTCAAGGATCCTTCACCGGAACTCGCGCGGGAGATTGCAGATACTCTGTCGTCCGAATTCGTCTCACTGGCAAAGGAACTGGAGACGCCTGAGAACGGCGGAACGCCGCCTGCGCGTGTGGTCGTCGAGCAGCAGGCCCAAGAGCCGACTGTTCCCGTGTCACCTAAGACTTCACGCAACCTCGCTCTAGGAGCCGTGGCGGGGCTGGTGTCGGGAATCGCGCTTGCGTTGATTCGTGATCGGCTCGACAACACGGTGAAGGATCGTCGAACGGTGGAAGAGATTGCGGGTTCGGCGATGGTGGGCACGATCCCGTTCGACAAGGAGGTCGAGGTCAATCACGCGATCGCTTTCAGTGACGGAAATTCCGTGAGTGCCGAAGCCTTCCGTGAATTGCGCACCAACCTTCAGTTCCTCGAGGTGGACCATCCACCGCGTGTCATCGTCGTCACGAGTTCGCTTCCCTCCGAGGGTAAGACGACCACGGCCGTGAACATCGCTCTCGTCTTGGCGGAGGCCGGCAAATCGGTGTGCCTGATGGAAGGCGACCTCCGCAAGCCGCGAGTATCGAAGTACTTGGGATTGATCGGAAGTGTCGGCGTCAGTTCGGTGCTCTCCGGTCGAGCGACGCTGGACGATGTGCTTCAGCCGACCGAGTTCGACGGACTGACTGTGCTCGCCTCCGGACCGATCCCCCCGAACCCGAGCGAACTACTCGGTACGGACACGGCCAAACATGTTCTCGGGGAACTGCGGGCGCGCTACGACTACGTCATCATCGACGCCTCGCCGTTGCTCCCCGTCACGGATGCCGCGGTTTTGGCCGCGATGTCGGACGGCGCTCTGGTGATCGCCCGACACGGCTCCACGAAGCGCGATCAACTGGCGCGCGCGGTCGGAAACCTACAGAGTGTGGGTGCGCACGTCCTCGGCACTGTCATCACGATGACGCCGTCTCGCGGACGCAATGCGTACGAGTACAGCTATTACTACGAGTCGGACAAATCGCTACCGCAGTTGACCGCGGTGACCTCGCTCAGCGCTCACCGAAGCGAAGTCGGCTGAGCAGTGGGCCGACGAGATCGGCGATCTGAAGTCCGATCTCGTGAAACACATTCTCTTCCTTACCCATCGGATCCAGGACGTCCTCGGGTTCGGTGGCACGAAATCGGGGCCTGGCGGCGGCGAGGTCGTCGACCGTTCCTGCATCCGCGAGCGAGCCCAACCGTGCGGCTTCTCGAAGGGTGAACGTGCGCTTCAGCCGCGCCGGAGCCATCGCCAGGACTTTGTCTCGCTGACTTTCGGTCATCGTGAGAATGAGGTCGGCGTCCGAGGCCAGCGCTGTTGTCATGCGTCGAGCTTGAAACTCCGTGGGGTCGCCGCCGAGTCCCGCGAGAACCCTCGCGGCCGTCGGCTCGATCGGGTGCCCGACCATCGCCCGGGTTCCAGCACTCGACGCGGTGAATCCGATGATCCCGGCTTCGGCGGCATATGCACGTGCGAGGCGTTCGCCCGTGGGTGATCGGCAGATGTTTCCCGTACAAACGAAGAGAACGTGCATGGCAGAAGCATAGGTTGCACGCGCGACGCACTCGTCGTACGCCCGATGTTGGTTTCGCGCCCATCTGGCGTACGCGTTTCGGAAAGTTCGGACGCATACCAACAACACATGAAGATGACCGTGTTCGGAACGGGATACCTGGGCGCGACCCACGCTGTGTGTATGGCCGAATTGGGTCACGACGTGCTGGGGGTCGACATCGACCAGTCCAAGGTCGACAAGTTGTCCCGTGGGGAGGTCCCGTTCTTCGAGCCGGGTCTGACCGACATGCTGGAAAAGAATCTGGAGTCGGGTCGGCTCCGGTTCACGACGTCCTATGCCGATGCCGCAGATTTTGCCGACATTCATTTTGTCGGTGTGGGGACTCCGCAGAAGAAAGGGGAGTACGGCGCGGATCTGAGCCACGTTCATTCGGTGATCGATCTGCTGGCGCCGTTGTTGCGACGGCCATCTCTGATCGTCGGCAAGTCGACGGTTCCGGTAGGTACGGCTGCCGCTCTCGGCGAGCGACTACGTGCCGGCGCGCCGGCGGGCGCAGCAGTAGAGGTGGCCTGGAATCCGGAGTTCCTGCGTGAGGGGCACGCCATCGCGGACACTTTGAGACCTGATCGGTTGGTTCTGGGGATCGATCGTGATCGACCGGGAAACGCCGAAGGTGTTCTTCGTGAGGTGTATGCCGCGATATTGGGCGCGGGGGTGCCGTTTCTCGTGACCGACCTGGCGACATCCGAGTTGGTCAAGGGATCGGCGAATGCATTTCTCGCCACCAAGGTGTCCTTCATCAATGCGATTGCGGAGGTGTGCGAGGCCACCGGGGCCGACGTGACGATGTTGGCTGACGCTCTCGGATACGACGATCGGATCGGCAGACGGTTTCTGAATGCGGGGTTGGGGTTCGGCGGGGGATGTCTGCCGAAGGACATCCGGGCTTTCATGGCGCGGGCCGGAGAACTGGGTGTGGACCAAGCGTTGTACTTCCTTCGCGAGGTCGACAGCATCAACATGCGACGACGGACGAAAGCCGTCGAGCTGGTGACGGCGGCCTGTGATGATGGTTTGCTGGGAGCTAACGTGTCGGTGCTGGGGGCTGCATTCAAGCCGGAATCCGACGATGTGCGCGATTCGCCTGCGCTCAACGTCGCAGGAATGATGCAGTTGCACGGGGCGGCAGTCACCGTCTTCGATCCGAAGGCAATGGACAATTCTCGCCGACTCTTTCCCACCCTTCACTACGCAACCTCCACGTCAGACGCCTGCAAGAACGCTGATGTCGTCTTGATTGCGACCGAATGGGACGAGTTTGCCTCGCTCGTGCCCGCCGATCTGGATCCGCTCGTTCGTCGACGCGTCATCGTCGACGCCAGAAATTGCCTCGATCCGGAGGTCTGGCGTGCTGCTGGATGGAACTATCGCGGATTGGGGCGGTAGGTCGAACGTCCAGGTAGCGAAAAAGTAGCTGCGATTAGGCGTTAGATGCGATGCGCGAACCTTGTAGACCACCCCTAGTGGGTAGACTTCCGGCCGGGGAATGACGGGGTCTGCTGACAGGACCCGTCCACGGTCGACGAAGGTGGATCATGAACTTGGTATTGGGTGTGACGGTGGGAGCCAGCGCTGTGCGTTTGGCGCGCCCGGGGACGCCCGACCACCGTGGTCCGGTATTTCGATCGAGAGCGGTCGATCGCGGACGCGACGTTCCCGAGGAAATCGCCGCAGAAGCAACGAAGGTGGCATTGGCCGAGAATGTCGGCGTTGGCAGTCAAACGGTCGTCGCCTACCGCGATCAAGCGCAAGCCGGTGCACTCCAGGCCGCGTTCGAGCAGAAAGGCATCGGCAACTTCGAGTTGATTCCCGAAGTTACAGCCACGCTTCGGATGCTCGAGGAACCCGGTGCGCTGACCGACCAGAGCACGCTTGTCGTCGTCGACATGGGTAGCTCGGGATCGACGATCAGCGTTGTGGACAGGCATTCGAGGTCTACCGTCGTGACTGCTCGGTCGACTCGGATCAGCGGCGACCACTTCGACGACCTCGTTTACTCCGACCAGACCGTACGCCGCCGAATCTCGACGCCGGCCGACCCGGGCGGCGACTCCGAACTGCAGTCGCGATGCCGACTTGCCAAGGAACAACTGTCCACACGGAGCGCGGTGTGCCTGCCCGGTCCCGGTGGGCTTCTCCTGCTGTCGCGGGAAGTTTTCGATTCGTTGGTCATCACGTCGGTGGAGGCCTTTGCCCGAGAAATACGGGAGGTCATCGCAACGTCCGGCCGTAACCCGGACGCGATTGTCCTCATCGGTGGCGGTGCGCGCATCCCGATCGTGCGGGCGACGCTCGCTGCGTGGCTGGATTGCCCCGTCATCGCGCCAGAACAGCCTGAACTGGTGGCTGCGCAAGGCGCTGCACTGATCGCGGAGTCGTCCCTGGCGCCGTCGTCACGACCTGTCGCTGCACCGGTCCAGGTCCCTGCGGTGGCACCGATCTTCGCGCCCTATCCGATTCACACACCGGCAGAGGTGCCTGTCCCGGTACAGGCGTTCAGTCATGGAGGAGTCGCTACGCTCCCCGAATCGGAACGGCCGGAGGTCGCTGCCGAGACGAAGTCTGTTCCACAGGAACAGATGTCGAGTCCGTATGCTGCGGATCTGCCGCAGCCGCGACCGAACCGACACGAGCAACGATTCGATCCGGCCGCAGATCTCGCGGTCGCCGTCAGCGACCCGGCCACGGACGGATTCGGCACAGAACGTGACGCCGACACCGAGGCCGTGATGGTTGACGCCCAGGCGTACTCGGCGGTGCGCGAAGACGAGGGAGTAGGAGCAGGAACCGCGCACCCGTCGTGGCTTGCCGGTACACAGACTGCGGAAACCACGTCCACGGAACCGAGGAATCCGCTGCGTTTCGCCGGCCTGGGCGCCGGTGTGATCGCGGCAGTCGTCATCGTCGGGTTGGGGTTGGGCTATGGCGGAAAGGTCTTCGGTGATTCCGACGAAGCCGGACCTGTGGCAACCGAGGTGACCACGACGGCACCGACAACCACGACGACTCCGCCGCCCCCGCCCACGACGACTCCGCCCCCGCCCACGACGGAGGAAGCGCCACCGGTGGTCGAGGCCCCGCCGGTTGTGCAGGACACCTATGTGCCGCCGGCGCCTGCACCCGCACCTCCGCCGCCCGCGATCTACATTCCGGGGCTGCCGCCGATTCTGTTGCCGGTCCTCCCGCCGATCCCCGGACTCTGAGACCCTTTGTCAGCGTTTGGAGTGGCGTCCACCTGACGTGGGGCCGGTCTTGACCGCACTACCGGGCGGGCGCGCGAGAATGACGGCGATTGCGGTGGTGAGCGGAACCGAAAGAGCCAGAGCAATTCCGCCGACCGCGGACCGGACGATTTCGATCGCGACGGCGTCACCGACCAACACGTCTTGAAGTGGGCGCCCGCTGACACTGAAAAGCAACAGCAGTGGCAGCGCCCCGCCGGCGTACGCGAGGACCAAGGTATAGACAGTGCTGGCGATGTGATCGCGTCCGACCCGCATCGCCCCACTGAACACCTTTCGGCGAGGAGCGTGCTTGTCGAGTTCGGCCAACTCGAATGCCGAAGATGCCTGGGTGATGGTGACGTCGTTGAGAACACCGAGCGATCCGATGATGAAGCCCGCCAGCAGCAGGCCCGTGATGTCGATGTGTTCGATGTATGTCTGCACATTGGTGTTCTGCTCTTCGGACAACCCGGTGAGATGGGTCAGTTCGATACAGAGATAGGAGAGAACCGCCGCGAGCACCATCGCGGCGAGGGTGCCGAGCAATGCCGAACTGGTTTTGAGTGAGACACCGTGCGCCAGATAGAGAACCGCGTACAAGATCACCGCGCCGGCGACCAGTGCAACCGGTATCGCAGGCTTGCCGTCGAGCAAGGCGGGCAGGAGGAATCCGACGACAACGCCGAATGCGATCACCAGTCCGACGAGAGCGCGCAATCCGCGCCACCGCGCAACAGCGATGATGACTACGGCAAACGCCAAAGCGATCAGTGCCAGCGGGAGTCCACGCGAATAGTCCTCGAAGGAGTACTGAGTATTGCCGTTCGGGTCCGTCTGACGCACGAGACGAATGTGGTCACCGACTCGTAGATCCGGTTGACCGGCGCCCGGGATGACCTCGAGCAGTGTCTTGGTTCCGGCATTCGGCCCGGATTCGATGTCGACGATGCTCCGCTGGCATTGATAGGCCGACGTGGGCGGCGGTTGCGGGGCGCCGACGAATACCCTTCCAGCGGAGGAACTCCCGCAGTCGCCGAGGTCTTGCATGGTGACCGTGCCCGCCTCGGTTTCCACCGAGCTGCCGTCGGCATTCTGAAAAGGGAGTGGGACGGGGATGGTGTTCTTGTCCGGCCACAGTGCGATTGCTGCCGCGACGACGATCATGCCGATGACGACGAGCAAGCCGATGACGACGCGTGAGGCGGTGGGGCCGATCTGAATGGGTCCACCGTGGCCGTGGCCGTGACTCATCGGAAACTGAGTGTCGGACTGGGGATTTGCACCGGTGCAATGTTATCGGCTCCGAAGCGAATGGTCAGCTTCTGAAGGCAGTGTTGAAAGGCAGTGTCGGTGAAAGGCAGTGCCGACGAAAGGCAGTGCCCGTGAAAACCGGTGCTACCGATGAGGGGGTGTGAAACGGGGATTGGTCGAGCTGGGTGGCGGGGAACAGGGGGGGTTGTCCCCGCCACCAACCTGGTATCCACAGGGGGGGGAGGGATACCAGGTGCTCGCGGCACCGAAGTGCTGATAACTAATGTACCCAATTTCAAACCGATTTGGCGCGTTGTCCAACTACCAATTCCGCAACGAATCACGTACCGGTTGGACCGTTTTCACATCAGGGCAGGTCACTAAATAGTTAAAGTGTCAATCAAACCGTGTGGTTTGCGAAAAATGTGACCAAGGTCGCACAAATGCCCCGTCGTTTTACGTTTACGGGGCATTTGTACAACGAATTGTTTACTCGATTTCAGCCGGATTCAGCCGGAGAATCTACTGTTTGTAACTGGTGAGGAAGTTGCCGAATCGCTCGATGGCGACGGCAAGATCTCGGGCCCACGGGAGCGTGACGATCCGAAGGTGATCGTGATTGGGCCAATTGAACCCGGTGCCCTGAACCATCAGGATCTTCTCCTGGAGTAGCAGGTCTTGCACCAATTTCTCGTCGTCGTGGATCTCGTAGACGTTCGGATCCAGACGAGGGAAGGCGTAGAGCGCGCCGCGTGGTTTGACACACGAAACGCCCGGAATCATGTTCAGTCTCTCCCAGGCGACGTCGCGCTGCTCGAGAAGACGACCGCCGGGCAGGATCAGGTCTTCGATGCTCTGGTGCCCACCGAGGGCCACCTGAATGGCGTGCTGTCCGGGGACGTTGGGGCACAGCCGCGTCGACGCCAAGAGATCGAGACCCTCGAGGAAGCCGGCCGCATGATCCTTCGGCCCGGTGATCGCGACCCAGCCGGAGCGGTAGCCCGCGACACGGTAGGCCTTCGAGAGGCCGTTGAACGTCAGGCACAGCAGATCAGGGGCGAGCGTCGCCAGCGAGATGTGCTTTGCGTCGTCGTAGAGGATCTTGTCGTAGATCTCGTCGGCGAGGAGCAGAAGCTGATGCTTGCGCGCCAGATCGACCAACTGCTGCAGAACCTCCATCGAGTACACCGCACCCGTGGGGTTGTTCGGGTTGATGACGAGGAGAGCCTTGGTCTTGTCGGTGATCTTGGATTCGATATCGGCGATATCGGGATTCCAGTCGTTCGCCTCGTCGCAGAGGTAGTGGACGGGTGTACCGCCGGACAGGCTCGTCATCGCGGTCCACAACGGATAGTCCGGTGCCGGGATCAGCACCTCGTCGCCGTTGTTGAGGAGGGCCTGCATGGTCATCGTGATCAGCTCTGAGACACCGTTGCCGAGGTAGATGTCGTCTACGTCGAGCTCGGGGAAGCCGGGAACCAGTTCGTAGCGCGTCACGATTGCGCGCCGCGCCGACAGAATGCCCTTCGACTCCGAATAGCCCTGCGCATAGGGCAGCGCAGCGATCATGTCCCGCATGATCACGTCGGGGGCATCGAATCCGAACGGTGCCGGGTTGCCGATGTTGAGCTTGAGGATCCGGTGCCCTTCCGCCTCCAGCCGGGCGGCATGCGCGTGCACCGGTCCACGGATTTCGTACAGGACGTTCTGGAGCTTCGACGACTGCTCCAGCTCGCGCTGCGGCTGACGGTGGCGGACGGGTTCTGGTGTGCTCACGAGTTACATGATTCCACCACTGTGCAAGTGCATTGTCGGGGACCGTGTCGCGCGACCAGTTGGCTATTGTCGAGCGATGACCCCCAGCGAGCAGATTGCAGCCCCGTACGGATCGTGGACTTCTCCGATCGGAGCAGCTGATCTGGCTGCAGGTGGCCACCCTGTCGAGGGCGGACGATACGTCGGCGACGAGATCTGGTGGGCTGAAATTCGTCCGACCGAGAGTGGTCGGACGTCGATTCGTCGATCCGGTCTCGACAACCAACCAGTCGACATCCTCCCGGCGCCGTGGAACGCGCGGACGAGGGTTCACGAGTACGGCGGTGGCGCCTGGACTGTCACGGAGTCCGGAAAACTGGTCTTCAGTGAATTCTCCGATCAACGGGTGTACATCCTCGAAGGAGTCACTCCGCGGGCTCTGACGCCCGAACCGGCGTCGCCGGCCGCGTTGCGATACGCAGACCTGCAGATCGTGAACGGTGAGGTGTGGGCGGTTCGGGAAGCGCACGCGGAGGACGGGGCGATCACTCGCGATATCTGCTCGATTCCGCTGGACGGTTCCGGCGAGATCCGCTCGATCGTCGGCGGCTCGGACTTCCTTTCGTCACCGAGGCTTTCGCCGAGTGGAACCAAGATCGCCTGGATCGCGTGGAACCATCCGCAAATGCCCTGGGACGGTACCGAACTGCGCGTAGCTCCACTAGTCGACGGCGTCGCTCAGGACTACTCCGTACTGATCGGCGGACCCGAAGAGTCGGTCCTGCAACCGGAGTGGATCACCGACGACGAACTTTTCGCAATCAGCGATCGCAGCGGCTGGTGGAACATCTATCGCGTCGGCGCCGAGATCACCCCGATCTGCCCGGTGGAGGCGGATTTCGGTGGGCCACAGTGGCGTTTCGGTGCGCGCTGGTTCGTCGAACTCGACAACGGCCACCTTCTCACCGCGCGCACCGTGGGAACCGACACCCTGGGGGTGCTCGATCCCGCGTCGGGAGAACTACGCGACATCGAGATCCCCGGGGTCACCAGTATCGGCCTCATGCAGGTTCGCGGCGACCGGTTGCTGCTCGTCTCGGGAGGCGCGAAACTGGCGGGCGCGCTACGTGAACTGGACCTCGGTACCGGAAAACTGACCGAAATCCGTTCGTCGGTCGAAGAATTGCCCGAGTCTGCATATCTTCCGGAAGCGCGAGCAGTCGTGGCTCACGGACACGGGCGAGAAGTTCACGCCGTTGCGTATCCGCCGCGCAGTCCGCGATACAAAGGACTCGACGGCGAACTGCCGCCGTACGTCGCGTTTGTTCACGGCGGCCCGACGGCGCACGTCGCACCGGCCCTCAACCTCGTCTACGCCTTCTTCACCAGCCGCGGAATCGGAGTGGTGGATGTGAATTACGGCGGGTCGACCGGATACGGACGTGAGTACCGTAATCGATTGCGCGGTCAGTGGGGTGTCGTCGACGTGCAGGATGTCGTCACCGCCGTCACCGGATTGGCCGAGCAGGGGCTCGCAGATCCGGCCCGCCTCGCCGTCGAGGGTGGATCTGCCGGCGGATGGACTGTTCTGGCCGCACTGACCACGTCCGACGTGTTCGCCTGTGGTGCTTCCTATTTCGGGGTGGCAGAACTGGACCTGTTCGTGCAGGAAACTCACGATTTCGAGTCGCGCTACGTCGACGGGTTGATCGGTCCACTGCCGGAATCTGCCGACCTGTACGCCGAACGTGCTCCGCTCAACAACGTCGACGGGTTGAACTGCCCGGTGTTGTTGCTCCAGGGCCTCGACGATCCGATCGTGCCGCCCTCGCAGGCGGAACGATTCCGGGATGCATTGGTAGCCAAGGGTATTCCGCATGCCTACCTGGCCTACGAGGGTGAATCGCACGGATTCCGTAAGCAGTCGACCATCATCAGCTCACGCAACGCCGAGTTGTCCTTCTACGGGCAGGTACTCGGGTTCACCCCACCAGACATCCCGACGCTGGAGCTGTGGAAGCCTGCGATCGGTAGCTGACGACCCCGCGGCTGCGTGCGAAGCCCGCAATGACCGACCCGCCACCCCGCGTCACCGAGCTGGTCTTCGCGGAGCTTCTCGTTCCAGCGCACGTCCTCGGCGGTGCGACCGGTGGGTACCGGTCGGCCGTGTGTGACGCGGCCGGCGAACCCACGAACGTCGTGGATTTCGAACCGGTTTCGCGGCGCTGGAGAGGATGTTCGGTGTGGGGATCGGTGGCCGGTTCTCGGCGTCACACTCAAGGAACCCTTGCGTCCGTAGCATTTGCGTGCCACGCTGTAGAACTATGACTACAGGAAAGGCGGACACCGCCACCGTCGCGTGAGCGCCGCACCGTTTCGCTCGTCGACGTCACGTCGAGCGACATCGACCGAGAACATCGATATCTTCGATGTAGACAATCAGGCCTTGGAAGCAGTCCGCGATGTATGGCTCGAACGCGGCTTGTGTACACGTCCGGCCGATCGATCCACTGCAGAATCTGCTGTCGCGCAACTATATCGGCGATCCGGACTCCCGAAACCGGAGTTTGTCTGGGTTCCGTCTCCCCGTGCCGGTTCGGATCTGATCGCCGCCGAAGGTTTGTCGACCACGATGTCCTTCGACGGCGCCGGACTCGACTGCCCGTCCGGACATATCGCGAGCATGTTCGCGTCATCGCGCCGACGTATGAACGCGAGTATCCAAGGTCGGAAAGCTGACTGGCAGATAGAACGCCGGCAGAGGCAGCGCCTGATCAGGGCGTCCGTTTGGGAATCGTTGCACACCACGCTGTTCGACGGAGTCGCGGTCGCGATACGAACGATGTCGACCCCGATGGCAGGCGGAGTGACCTGGTACGGACAGCAGGAAGCCCATCGAATCGCGTACTACGACACGTTCCGTCGATACGGTCTCGCGACCTTCGATTCGGAAGATCGTGAACTCCTGGACGTGCAGACCGCACTCGCTGACTCGACCGGGTGGTGGTGGGCGTTCGACAACCTGTGCATCATGGCTGAACGACCCGGCGCCGTGCATAGCGAACCGATACCGGGCAGCACGCTGGGAGAGCGACGACTGCACCATTCTGATGGCCCTGCAATTGAATTCGGAGACGGCGCACATACATTCGTTCTGCATGGGGCGATCGTTCCCGACTGGGTGGTGCTCGACCCGTCCGCCGAACGGATCGCACTGGAGCGCAATGTCGAGATCCGTCGGTGCGCGATCGAACGCATCGGCTGGGATACCTACATCGAGAGCGCCGGACTGACACTGGTCGACGAAACCGATGATCCGGGCAATGTCGGTTGCCTGCTACAGCTCTACGCGTCGCCGGAAGGCTGGGGCCGAAGTGGGCGAATCCTGCTCGCGGTCAACGGCTCTCTGGAACGCGACGGGCATCGGCGGCGATACGGACTGCATGTGCCCGGATGGTTCACGTCCGCGCTGGATGCAGCCGGCTGGACCTACGGCATCACCGGTGCCGACTATGCACGCCTCGTTCGTCGAACCTGAACCTCACACACACAACCTCGAACCCTCTAACCCCTTGGTGATACTTATGAACTCGAACATGACCTTGTCCGCTCTCACCACCCTCACCGGCCTCGACGTCTTCGACTATCTCGACAAGGAAGTGTCCATTCCTGTCGTCGACGGTCTTCAAGCGCAGGGCGATCTCATCGTGATCCCGTTTTCGCTGCTCGCAAATATCGTCACGCCGTTACCGTGGACTCGATCCGTGAACGTTCCACTCTCGGGAGTGGAACTGCTGCGAAGCGCGGCGGGCGGGAACCCTCACAGTCTGGTTGCAGACGTAGGGGAGTGCGCGTGGTCGACACCGGTGAAAGACGCTCGGGGCCTTGCACTCGGCGTGCTCGACACCCAGGTGACCGCTTACCTCATCCATCCGGAGCACGGCGCGACCGGAATCGCTCCGGGGCGCTACGTCATCGGACGGCAGCAGGAAAGGGGCGTCGGGCGTGCGCGTGGTGCGCGTGGTGCGGTGATGCTTGTCGCAGATTGACAGGCCGACCTCGGGCTCCAGACAAAGCGAATGCCCCCACCATGACGGTGAGGGCATTCGCGAGTGGTGCGCTTACTTCTTGCGGCCGGGAGCCTTTGCACCGGCCTTGAAGCCGAGTCCGCCTGCTTTGGGGGCGGGCGGCGCCGCAGCGGGTGCCGCAGCTTCCGCGGGTGCAGACGCCTCGGCAGGTGCGTCTGCAGCGGGTTCTGCCTTCACGGGTTCGGTCTTCGTTGCCGGTGCCTCCGCAGCAGGTGCGGGAGCTGCAGCCGGAGCTGCCTTCCGGGCACCGGGCGCCTTTGCGCCCGATTTGAATCCGAGCCCGCCTGCCTTGGCGACCGGTGGAGCCTTCGGGGCTTCCGCCTGGGCGGCGGGAGCCTCGGCAGCCGGAGCCTCCGTCGGCGCCTCAGGCGCAGCCGCAGCAGCAGGTGCTTCAGGCGCAGCGGCAGCCGGAGCAGCCTTCGCGCCAGGAGCCTTGGCTCCGCCCTTCATCTGCAGTCCCTTGCCACCCGGAGCCTTGGCGCCGGACGCCAGGCCCAGACCCTTCGGCTTGGCGACGGGTGCAGCAGCCTCAGCAGCTTCCGCTGCCGGAGCTTCCGCTGCCGGTGCTGCAGCGGCCTTTGCTCCGGGTGCCTTGGCGGCGCCCTTCATCTGCAGTCCCTTGCCGCCGGGAGCCTTGGCTCCGCCCGCAAGACCGAGCCCCTTGGGCTTTGCCGCGGGTGCGGCCGGTGCAGCATCTTCGGCAGCGGGAGCTTCCGCGCTTGCGGCGGGAGCTGCCTTCTTGGCGCCGGGAGCCTTTGCCCCGCCGGCCATTCCGAGGCCCTTGCCTGGTGCCTTGGCGCCGGGAGCTTTTGCACCTGGTGCTTTGGCGAGGCCCTTCATGGCCAGACCCTTGCCTGCCGGTGCAGCCTTGGCTTCCGGAGTCGCGGCGGCTTCCTCGACTTCGGCGACCCGATCCTGCTCGACGGTCTCAGCCTTTGCCTCGGCAGCGACCGGTGCCTTCTCACGCGGGATCACCTTGATGTTCTCGCCGAGCTGGGCGGGATCGAGGCGGGTGACGGAGTTCAGCATCAGCTGCGCGACGTCGACGACCTCGACGCCTTCGCCCTGGCCCTGCTCCTGGCGGGCAGTGACGCCGTCGGTGAGCATGACGCGGCAGAACGGGCAACCCGTGGCGATCTTCTTGGGGTTGGTGGAGAGCGCTTCGTCGACTCGGTCGACGTTGATGCGCTTGCCGATGTTCTCTTCCATCCACATGCGAGCACCACCGGCACCACAGCACATGGAACGTTCGCCGTGACGCGGCATTTCGACGAGCTTGGAGCCTGAGGCTTCCATGAGTTCACGGGGAGCGTCGTAGACCTTGTTGTGGCGTCCGAGGAAGCACGGGTCGTGGTAGGTGACGTCTTCGCTCACGGATGCAACGGGGATCAGCTTCTTCTGACGCACCAGACGGTTGAGCAGCTGGGTGTGGTGCACGACCTCGTAGTCGCCGCCCACCTCCGGGTACTCGTTGCCGAGAGCGTTGAAGCAGTGCGCACAGGTGACGACGATCTTGCGCTTCTTCTGTTCGATACCGTCGAAGACCGAGTTGAGCATCTCGATGTTCTGCATTGCGAGCTGCTGGAACAAGAACTCGTTGCCGGCACGACGTGCGGAGTCGCCGGTGCAGGTTTCGTCGGCGCCGAGGACCATGAACTTCACTCCCGCGGTGGCAAGGAGTTCGGCGACGGCCTTGGTGGTCTTCTTGGCACGGTCTTCGTAGGCGCCGGCGCAGCCGACCCAGAAGAGGTACTCGTAGTCCTCGAAGCTGTCGGCGTCCTTGCCGAAGACGGGGATCTCGAAGTCCATCTCGTTGATCCAGTTGAGACGGTCCTTGGAGTTCTGGCCCCAGGGGTTGCCCTTGTTCTCGAGGTTCTTGAACAGGCCGGCGAGTTCGGAGGGGAACTCCGATTCGATCAGGACCTGGTAGCGACGCATGTCGATGATGTGGTCGACGTGTTCGATGTCGACGGGGCACTGTTCGACGCAGGCGCCGCAGTTGGTGCAGCTCCACAAGGTTTCGGCGTCGATGACCGGGGCCATCTCACCTTCGACGGTTTCACCGACGAGCTTGCGGTCTGCCTCGAGGCGTGCTGCCTCGGGGATGGCTGCGAGTGCGGCTTCCTTGACGTTGCCTTCGGCGTCGACGAGACCGATCTCGTCGCCGCCCATGTCCTTGCGTCCACCAGCGAGCAGGTACGGGGCCTTGGCGTAGCCGTGGTCACGCAGCGACATGATGAGCAGCTTGGGGGAGAGCGGCTTTCCGGTGTTCCAAGCGGGGCACTGGGACTGGCAACGCCCGCACTCGGTGCAGGTGGTGAAGTCGAGCCAGCCCTTCCAGGAGAAGTCCTCGATGTTTCCGGCGCCGAGAGTGTCGGTGTCGGGGTCGACGTTCTCCATCGTCAGGACTTTGCCCTTGGACATCATGGGCTTTGCCGCGCCGAGCGCGACGGTGCCGTCGTCTTCACGCTTGAAGTAGATGTTGAAGAACGCCGAGAAGCGGTGCCACGCGACGCCCCACGTGATGTTGCGGCCCACGATGGCGAGCCAGATCATGCCGGTCATCAGCTTGACGAACGCGAACACCGAGATCATGACGGGGCTGGCGGGAAGCAGCTTTGCGACCTGCATGGTGAAGAAGTCGGTCCACGGGTTGGCGTGACCGTAGGTGGCGATCTTGCCGGCCTTGACCATGATCATGCCCAGGCCCTCGAGCAGGACGATGCCTTCGATGACGTAAGCGGCCTTGAAGTTGGAGCCGCCGAAACGGGACAGGCGTGCGGGCAGGCGCGGGTGGTTGAGCTGACGGATCACGATCAGCGTGGTGATACCGATGACGGTGCCCAGGCCGAGGATCTCGTCCCACAGGTGCCACGCCCACGTGTTACCGAAGATGGGCCAGTGGAACTCGGGGTTGAACGTCTGTCCGTAGGCCTCGAACCACAGAAGGAATCCGCCGAGGAAGCCGACCATGACGAGCCAGTGGGCCCAGCCGACGCTGCGGAACTTGTTCATGCGCGTGTGCGCGATGAACTCGATGATCATCTGCTTGAAGCGAGGGAAGAACGGGCGCCATCGATCGGGTGCCGACTGGCCGATGCGCACGGTGTTGAACATCCTCAGCGCGCCTGAGAGGAAGATGTACCAACACACCAAGCTCAGCAGAGCACCAATCGTGCCCAACGTAATCGTCAGGGCATTCATGTCGCGGCCTTTCGTTTCAGGGCGACGCGTCGGCCACCTCGGGACAGCCCACTGATACTAACCTGCGTTATGTTACCCGCCAGTAACTAGCATTACCAGCCTGTAGGTACCGGCTGGTAACCGCTCGTGGCCTGGAGAGATCAATCTTCTGCGTCGGACGGGCTTGGTCAGACGCAGACATGTCTGGTCGTCACGTTAGGCGGTGCCCGTCAGGTGTCCATCTGTCAGGCAGCCCTAACTCGGGTTCCGAGCAGGTGAGGACAACCGACCGGCTGTTATCGTTACGCCCGTCACGCACAGGGGAAACGGGTGGTGTGAGTCATCGACTGACGCCCGCCCGATCCCGGGGAGGATTGAAAATGTTCATTCGTAAAGCTGCGGCCGTCGCAGCGATGACCATTGCCGCTACGGGCATCGCTGCAGGTACTTCTTACGCAGCTCCGGAGACGTCACCCGACGTTTCGTACACCGCCGATGTCGTGGACCAGGCTGTTGTCACCACCATCGATGCCGGGGCATTCCGGGTATCGGGTGACGGAACACACGTCGACCTGCAGAACAGCCAGGGCGCGACTCTCGTGAGTCTGCCGCTCGCGTTCAACCTCGGGGACGTTCAGTTCCCGTTCGACGAGACCGTCAGTGAGGACGGCAAGACCCTCACCCTCAAGCCGAACCTGGACCCGGCCAGCTCCAAGCCGAAGCCGGTCGCTGCCGAGTTCACCCCGGTTGCTTCGCCTGACGAGGATCAGAAGGCAATCGAGAAGTTTCAGTCACAGCTCGGGCTTGCCACGCAGATCGGTAGCCTCACCGGCACGATCGTCGGTGCAGTCATCGGTTGCATCGTGGGTCTGCCCGGCCTGGTTATCGGCTGCCTCCCCGGCATGGTCACCGGTGCCGGTATCGGTGGAGTCGCCGGTACCATCCTCGCCGGCGGCGGAACCGCAATCGTTGCGGGCATGGATCTGATCAAGGTCCTGAACGCTCCGGCCGGAACAACGCTCTTCCAGTAAGCAGCTCTTCCGGTAAGACGTCACGAACGTCGAAACGGGCGCCACACCTTCAGAAGGTGTGGCGCCCGTTTTGCTGTCTCGGGGAATGCGGGCGATCAGTAGTCGCGAACCTTCAGGCCCGGATTGGCGGCGAGGATGTCGTTGATCGGCGTCGCATACTGCGTCGGTGCTTCTTGCCCGAACAATGTCTCGGCCTGCGCGATCTCGCACAGGGGAGAGGTGGCGACATTGGACGCACTCGTGATGCCCACGGCCAACGTTCCGGAGACGATGGGACCACCGCTGTCACCCTGCAGGACGCAGATGTTGGTGGTGAAGCCGTTGTCGAGGGTGTGATCCAAAACCTTGGCGACGCGGTTGACGCCGGTGACGACGCCGCAGCTGAAGCCCGTGGTCGATCCGGCCTTGCAGACCGGGGCGCCCACTACCGGATCGGCGGTACCGGTGATGTTGACCGAACGGTTGAACGGAACCCGAACGCTGTTGTTCTCGAAGCGGTACTTCGCGTTGTCGTCGATGTTGATGATCGAGTAGTCGCGCCCGTCGAAGCTGCTCTTGGCGAAGTATCCGACACGGGGCCCGGTCTGGTTGTTCACCATCGGGAAGACCTGGCTCGAGTTCGAGGTACCGGCAGCGGCGCGGTTGGGGTCGCAGTGGCCGGCGCTGATGTTGACCGTGCGTCCGGAACCGTCGGTGCCGTTGAAGCCGAATGAACAACGCAGTCCGGTGTTGCCTGAGGTCGCGCCGAAGGCGTCTCCGCCCAGTGCGGCGTCGCCGGTTGCGGATCCGGTTGCGGGGACGAGGTCCGCGACGATCGGGGGAACCAGCAGCGGAGCAGCGGTGTGCACAACGGTCCGCTTCAGGAACTCAGGCAATTCGATGCCGGCGGCCGGATCGGCCGTGAGGGCAACTCCGTTGCCGACCACGTCGACGGCGATGCCACGCACGAGGTCCGCGACCTCGGCAGGCTGCGAATCGAGCCACGAGTTGAGTGCCGAGAGCTGACTCTGCAGAGCCTGCTCGCTCTGCGCGACGTCCTTGACCTCGAAGCCGGCCTTTTCGGCGGCCTCGCGGGCGGCGTCCTTGTCGCGACCGTCAGCGAGAGCGACGACGCCCTTGCCGAGGTCGTCGAGCCACACGCCGGCAAAGGAGTCGGGGAACTGGACGCGCGCGATGGCGGCGAACTCCGCGAGCTTCTGTGCGAGTTCGGAACGCGAGACGAACTGGTCGGGCGTCAGCGCCAAGTCGTGCTGTAGAGCGTCGGCGAGTTCGACGGGCAGATGGGCTGCCTGGTCGGATACTCCGGATTCGTTCGGTTCTGCGTTCGCGACCGCGGTAATCGGTCCGAGGAGCAGCAGCGCGGCCGAACCGAACACTGCGGCACGACGTGCGATGGAGCTTCGCATGAGGGCCTTTCCACTTCGTTGACCGCGTACCACCCCCCTGGGAGCACACGGATACGGCTCACGGACTTGTGGTGAGCCGATCACAGTCGACCATGACTATATGGGTTCGAACGCGCTATTCCCACCCGTTACATGAGCACACAGCGCTGATCCCGACCGATAACAGCACTGTGCCCGCCGATCGAGAACAGATCGGCGGGCACAGAGCGTGAATCAGGGGTTGGTCAACCGGCAGTGCGAACGCGGATACCGGAACCGACACCGCCACCGGATGCGCGATCTGCCGCATCGAGGATGTCTCCGACCGGAATACCCAGGTTCGAGGTTCCACCGGAGGTTGCCAGTACCAGGTTCGCCTCGTTGCAACTCGGTGCGCCGCTGCTGTTGGAGCCGCTGGTGATACCCAGCGCCAAGGTTCCGGAGACGATGGCGCCGCCGCTGTCCCCGGCGAGGGTGCACGCGGTACCGGCGAATCCGCGGACGGTTCGTGAATCACCGTCGGCCATGACCAGTTGTGTTTCGACGCGATCGGCTGCCACGACGCCACAGGTGAACGAGGACGTCTGACCGGACTTGCAGATGGGAGCGCCGATCACGGGACGTGCTGTTCCGGTGATCGCGAGGGTGGTCCCGTTGGCGCCGCGGACGGCAGCGCGGTCGAGGCCTGCGTCGATGCCCGACTGGTCGAACTTGATGACCGAGTAATCGAGATCGCCGGAGTTGTTGCCGACGGAAGACTGTGAGAACGCGCCGATCAACTGACTGTCGTCGACGTTCGCGTGGTTCGGCAGGTAGACCGGAGACTTCGAGCCCTCGGCCGGATTGCAGTGTCCGGCACTGATATTGAGTGCATTGTTCTGATCGTCGACGGCGTTGAACCCGAACGAGCAGACCGAGATGTTCTCGGTCGGCGTCTCACGAATGGGGCCAGTCGACGTGATGTAGGTGTCGCCGCCGAGTGCTCCGGGCTCGACCGATCCGCCACCGTCCGGGCTGAGAACGATCTTGGTGTTCTCGAGCAGGGTCGGAAGATTGAGCGCCTGCCCGACGGGGCTGTTCGCGACGTCGATGACGACCTGGTTGTTCAAGACGTCGATCGTCGCCGAATTGACTGCGCGTGAGATTTCCTTGGGCAGCCCGGCAATCCAACCGTTGACGTCGGCCAGCGTCTTCTCGAGGGTGTCGGCGGAGACAGGGGCGACGTGCGTGCGGTAACCGTCGTCGGCGGCGATGCGAGCAGCTTCGGTGGTGGTGACGGCTACGACGGGCTGACCGTCGAGTCCCATCCACGAGCCGGCATAGTCGCCAGGGCGCTCGGACTTGAACTCCTGGGCGTATGCGCCGAGTTCCTGAGCCTTGGCGGCGCGGTCCAGATACTCCTGTGGGGAGATCTTCAGATCGCGTGCGATCGCCTCGACCAACTCGGCCGGAAGCTGATCGGCTTCGAGCTGTTCGACCTGCGTATCGGAGGCGGGCTCTGCCGATGCCGTCGTGATGAATGGAGCTGCGAGCAGTAGTGCCGAGGCGCCGACCACAGCGGTGCGGATCGCCAACGAGTTACGCATGAAATCCCTTCAAGTCCCCGGCACCGAGCCGGTAGGTACCGCACCCACCATAGGGGAAAAGTTCCGACAACGAATGTGCGCCTCCGCTCGGACAGCTGAATTATTCTGGCTGACTTGGCATTCCGGGTCTCGGGGCCACGGGCATGACGGGCATGTCGGGATTCGGAGCCGCCGGATCGGTTGTGTCGGTCGGGTTGGAGGGCTGTGTCGGCGTCGACTGTGTATTCGTGGGGTCGGTCGCGGTGGGGTTGTCCGGGGTAACCGGATCCAGCGGTCCGACGGCCGGCGGTAGATTCTCGATCCGAAGTGGGGGGATCTGCACGGTGATCGGCGAACCTTGCTGCACGGTCGCGGTGCCCGTCGGCGATTTTTCGACGCCGACGCTCGGAATCTCGGATGTCGGCAAGGGGTCGGGCGAGAGCGATTCCGGTTCGGGTGACCACGGCGTCGTCGGTCGTAATCCGAGCGCGGGTACCTGAGATGGGAGCGAGGTCGCTGTCTGCGATGCCCCGCCGGACGGGCTCGGTGCGGTGTCAGGCGTGGTGCCGGGGGACAAGGGAGATTGTGCGTCGAGAATCCGAGGCGCCGGAACCGTCGACGTGTGCGCGATGACGAGCGCTGCCGCGCAACCCGACAGCGTCAGAAAAACTGCGGCGACTGCTGCGACGATGATCGGTCGGCGCTCCGACTGCCACTGACGATTCAGCCAGCCGTCGACGCTCGGTGCTTTCGCGACCGGGACCTTTGCGTCACTTTCCGGCTCCGGCTCGATCAGGACGAACGGTGGAAACTCCTCGGGGACTCCCTCCGGCTCGGCCAGGTCGGTTGGTTCGGGTTCGGGTTGGGTAGGGGCGATCGCGAAAGGCGCGGCCAACGCTGCTGCTCCGCGAGCTGCTCTGTCGGCGGCCTCCGGATCCGCGAGCCAAGCCGCGGAGGCTTCCTCTTCCGGAATCAGGTCGACGCCGTCGAGATCCATACTGTCGAGTGCGTCACGGAGCGCGGCGACAGAATCGTTCGACCAACCAGCCGGGATCACCGCGGAGATGTTCGGACTCTGGTCAGTGAGTGTCCGGACCTCCTTGACCAGGCAATACATCGCTGTCGCTACGAGTTCCTCTCCTCGGGTCATGTGCTCGGAGAAGTTGTCGGTATCGTCAGTTCCGACCCTGTCGAGGAACCCCCGCAAGCCGGCGGATCCTGTCGCGGTTCCACCTAGCTGCACGGTGCCGTCAGGAGCGTGGTGCAGCACCGATTCGCGTTCGAGGATCACTGGTGCCGAGTCGGGTTTCGCGATCGCGGCAATGCTTTGTTTGTTGCCGACGACGAGTCCGACTCCCCACTTCATAGCGATCCCCGTTTCACAGTTACCGAACTTTGCTCGGTATGTATGCCCTGATTCCTGTGAAAACTATCACTCGAACGGATAAATGCAACCGTTCGGACAATATTCAGCTAACTATTTGTTCGCCGGTGTCATGCTACGAAGGATGGTGAGCAGTTCCGAACGAGACTGCGCGCCGACGCGACGCTTGATGCGTGCGACATGGTGCTCGACGGTTTTGGCGGAGATGTAGAGACGTTCGCCGATTTCCCGGTACGTCAGGCCGACGACGACGAGTTCGGCAACTTCTTGTTCGCGCTCGGTCAGTACCGACGGTGGCGCCGCATTGTCGGCCGAATCGGTTCCGTTCGTCTCGGCCGTCGACGCTGTGCGTAGCGAGCGCGCGACGTGGAGCAATGCCGTCGCCGATTTGGTGTCCGGTGTGCGGAGCGCTGCTTCGCCGGCGAGGCGGGCTGCGTCCCAGGGGAGTCCGATCCGACTCAGCGTCCGCGCCGCGGCTTCGACATCGTCGGCGTCGATGCTGCCCTGGAGGAGGAGGAGCCACTGGCGGCCTGCGGTCGCCAAACCGGCTGCGTACGTGTGGGTTTTGGCTGATTCCGCGAGTGCGCGCGCATGTGGAAGGAGGTCGGCGGGTGACTGCGCGAGGATCGATGCCTGGACGCCGTACCAATGAAGCGGCGAAGACCACAGTGGCGGCTCACCGAGTGCGCGCAGGAGCGAGCGCGCGTCGTCGACCAGATGCTCGACCTGCTCGGTCTCGTCGAGTCGCACTGCGGCAAGCCACAGTTCGCCGACGGGGAGGAGATTGAAGAGATCTACGCTGCACGAAGAGAGGGCGCCGGCCGCGCCCGACCAAGCTCGACGTAACTGAGCGAGATCGCCGGTGCGACGAGCGAGGCCGACGATCAGCGCGTGTAGAAACAGTGAGTCGCGCTCGCGGAGGGGGCCGCGGACCACCTCGTCCGGAAGGCCCTCGAGGACCGCGTCCTGCCCGCGGACCATCGCGATCCAGGCGCGAAGGATGTGGAGCCGTGCCCACGTGTGGCTGCTTGCGTCGACGGCGGCGATCGCGGCCGAGACGACAGTGGCGGCCCGTTCGTGGGCGCCGTTGTGCAGGAGTGCAAGAGCTACCAGTGCCGGGGCGGAATCCGGCTGGAATGCAGATGTGTCTGCTCCGCCGGGGAGCGAGAGCGCGCGCGACATCGTGTTGAGCGCAGTCGGTGCGACTCCCGTCACCGACTGCATCAGTCCGTTGGCCAGGGTCGCAGCGCCGACCGTGGAACTCGACGGTGATCCGGTGATTCCGGTCAGTGCTGCGTTCGCGTCGTCGACCTTGCCGATGCCGAGGAAGGTGATTGCGGCGAAGGGGGATTCGGTTCCGGTGCGCTCCGGACCGAGCCAGGTGTAGAGATCTGCAGCGGCGCCGAGTTGGCCGCACGCCGCGGATGAAGCTGCGCGGATTCGTACCGCCGCCGCCAGTTGCGCGTTGCCGGGATCGGGTTCGGCGATGACGGAATCGGCCAGGCGGCAAGCGGTGTCGAGGTCACCACTTCGAGCCGAGACCTGGGCGTACAGAAGCGTGTCGGCCAGGCCGAGAGCCTCGATCGAATTCACGCGACGGAGGAGATCTGCCGCGACCGCCGGTGTGCTGCCGTCGACTGCGTCTCGTAGTACGGCCGTGAGGTCGCGGTGGCGGATGCCGGAGTCGAAAAGTTTTCGCGCGGTGTCGACGTCGAGAGTTCGCGCGTTCGCGCGTGATTCGACGATTCTGATCAGCTCGCTGCGGATTCGCGCGGTGCTGGTCGACTCGGCCAGCACGCTTGCGACGAGAGGTGATCGGGAACCGAAAAGGCCGGTCGCCAGTGCTCGGTCGAATGCCGCTGTGAGGCTGAACTTCTCCTGTCCCAGATCGAGTTCGAAGGCGTCGATGTCCGGGACGGCGAGTGAAACCTCGAGGATCTCCCGCTCGATCGGATGCAGAGCTGTGACCTGATGGAGGATGTGTGTGCGTACGGCTGTCGCCATTTCCGGGCGGCCCGCCGAGGCAGCGGCGAAATACGCTTCGACGGCCCCGAAGGAACCACCGGCAAGGTGCTCGAGCGCCAGCACGGCACGGTCGTCGAGCGGAACTCTTCGCTCTGCGGCGATCTTCCGAATGTCGGATCGGTTCAACGGGTTCAGATGAAGGACGGTGCCGAAACTCGAGATGTTCGAATAGATCGGTGCGAGTGGAGGATCGATCCGATCGGAGGCGATGACAACTCCGAGGTCGTCACGGTGAACCAGTTCGTTCAGGGCGCGGATTTCGTCGGAGGTCAGAGCCTGCGCGTCCGCGATCACCACGATCGCATCGACCGGGGCGTCAAGCGTGACTGCGGTGACCACGGGCTTGTCACCCGATTCGATTCTCTTCCGCACCGCTCTCGTCACTTGGGGTCGAGCGCTGGCGTCGGTCCCGGTGACGAACAGGCGCAGTGGCGATGCAGTCAGGTTGATGCCGCGCAAAAGTCCCGCGATGTAGGACGATTCGGCGCCGCTGTCACGGTTCATCGAAAGCCGTCCGGTCAGCGGATCGGCGCGGTGACGCCGCCGACGACACCACCGACCACGTTGCCGACACCACCGACGACGTTACCGAGGCCTCCGACCACGCCGCCGACTCCGTTCCCGACGCCGTCGACCAGACCGCCGACTCCGTTGCCGATGCCGGTCGCAGCATCACCGATACCGGTTCCGACGCCTGCTCCCGGGGCGGGCGCGGGTGCCGGGCCGGGGGCGGGGGCTGGTGCGGGAGCCGGGGCGCCGGGTGCGGCAGGTGCAGGCGCCGACTGGGCGGTCTCGCTCGGTGCGGGCGCGGATCCAGCCGGTGCGCCGGCAACCGGCACTGCCCCTGGCGCCGTTGTCGAACCCGCTGCGGCAGCAGGAGATCCGGGCTGATTGTTCTGAGTACCGTTGTTCGCAGTCGTGGATCCGGTGCCTGCTGCTTCGGCTGCCGTGGTGCTGCCGGGAGTAGAGCCCGGTGTGGTCGAAGCGGTGGACGAGGTGGACTCGTTGGTGGTGTTCGCCGAACTGGACGGAATGTTGATCTTGTCCATGGCTGTTCCGATTCCGAGTCCGCCTGCGGCGAGCACGATGAATGCTCCCACCACTGCAGCAACGACACCCACTCTCGACGAGCGTCGAGTCGCCGTGTTCTCTTCTTCAGTCGGCTCGGCAATCAACGGCGTGGAGAAGGTGGGAACCGGTGCGGGCTTGCGCGACGGCTCGACGGGAATCACTGCAGTGGCGGCGGCCGGCACGTGCGAGTCTCTGGCGTCGAGTGCGAGGGCCGCGGCGCCGGACGCCGCGCACGACGCTGGATCGGCGTCGGCGATCACCGGGACACGAAGCTCCGCAGACAACAGTTCGGCGACTAGGGGAATGGACGAGCTTCCTCCGGCCAGAACAACCTGATTTACGTCACTGGACTCGACGCCGGCAGATCGCAGGCTTTCACGCACCAAAGCCACCGATTCGGTGAGGGCGGGCCGGATCAGATCCTCGAGCTCGGAACGGACGAGTCGGATGTCGCTCAGGGCGCCGGGAAGCGCCACTCGGGCAACGGTTTCCGTCTCGGTGGAAAGCTCCTCCTTGGCTGCGCGGGCATTCTCGCGCAGAGTTTCCAGCGCGGCAATCGTCTCGGGAGCAAAGGGATCAAGGGTTGCGAAGTGGTCGGAAACCGCATCGAGCAGGTGCACGGTGACGAGGTGATCGAATTCGTCGCCGCCGATGTCCTCGCTGCGCAGTGGCTTTCCGAAGATTTCGCTCCGTCCGCCGGTCGTGGACATCATCGTGACGTCGAGCGAGCGAGCGCCGAGGTCGTAGACGACGGTCAGACCGTCGTTGACAGCGGTTCCGGAAGCGGCGAGCCACGCCATGACGGCCGCAGGTTCGGCGACGAGAGTAGCCCCGTGAACGCCGGCATCGTCCAGCGCGGACTCCATGGTGCGTGTTGTGTGGCGGTTCCACGCCACCGGGTGAGCCAGGACAACGGTTGTCCCTTCATCGCCGTCCGCCTGGCCCACGAGCGCGCCTACCGCTGTTGCCGCGAGAGCCTCGCCACGGTACTCGGTACCGTCGGCGGCAAGTATCGGAATCGGGTCGCCGACGCGCTCGACAAATCCGGTGATGACGGATCCGTCGTCCAATTGCAGTGCACTGGGTAAGCGGACCTGTTGCGTTTCACCGGTCGAGCCGTCGGTGACAGCTACGAGAGTGGCCGAACCGATGCTGATGCCGAGCCCTGCCGCCATGAACGAACTCCCCTGGTCGTGGGCGACAGAAGGACTGTCGCGGTTGTCTGCGATGTCGGTTTCAGGACCAAGATCGTTACCGGATCGGAGGCGTCGCGAAGAAGTAGGGGGCCGATCCCCTAATCGGGGCATATCCCCTAATCCGACCGGGCGTAGCCCATAGGGGACTTCCCCGTCCGCCCCTGCAGATGAGGGGGGTGCACCCCGTTGGCCCCCACCGCAAAAGTTCTTAGCGTTGATTCCACTCGCTACCTCTGGCAGCGCACCAGTTTCCGGATCACCGGCAACAACCCACCGGCAACAACCCGGTCAACGAACTTCAGGAGAACCCGCCATGGCAACGAACGCCGTACTCGAATTCATCCTCGGGCTACTTCGTGACGACGAGGCAGCTGCCAACTACTGCGCCAACCCGACTGCGGCCCTCAATGCTGCCGGTCTGTGCGACGTCAGCCCCGCCGACATCGTCGCGGTCGCTCCGCTGGTCGCCGAGTCCGGCCTCTTTGCCGGTGGCGGCGCCGACCTGTCCGCGATCGTCAACGCCGGCGCGTCCGCTGCCGGTGCGATCGGCGGCGGACTCGGAATCGGCGGCGGCCTCACCGGTGGTCTCGGTGGCGGTCTGGGCGGCAGCCTGGGTCTCGGCGCCGGCGCGGGCCTCGGAGTCGGAGGAGCCCTCGGCGGCCAGTTCGACCTGGTCGGCGACTTCGCAGCAGCCCTCAGTGCTGCGCTTGCCATCGGCGGCGAGATCAGTGCCGACCTCGGTGCAGCCTTCGGCGCTGTCATCGAAGCCGGTCTCGGTCTGGGCGGTGCACTCGATCTCGAGGGAGCTCTCGATCTGGGCGCACAGCTCAGCGCGGCTCTGAGCGGTGCCCTCGGGGTGACCGGCGGCCTGACCGCGGAACTGGGAGCAGCCCTCGACGCCGCGATCGGCGCGGTCGGCGGACTCGACCTGACGGCAGGGCTCAGCGGAGCTCTTGCACCCGTCTTCGCCATCGGTGGCGATCTCGGAGCCGATCTCGGACTGGCTCTCGGTGGACTCCTCGGCGGCGCAGCAGACCTCAGTGGTCTTCTCGACATCGGCGGCGAACTGGGGGCGAGCCTGACCGGCGCTCTGGAATCCGCCCTTGCCCTCGGCGGCGGCCTGGATCTGGCCGGCGCTCTGACGGGCGACCTCAGCACGGCATTGTCCGGCGCGCTCTCCGGTGTCCTGGGAGCCGGCGGCACGATCGGCGCCGATCTGGGTGCATCGCTCGGCGGCGTCCTCGGAGCGATCACGGATGTCGGCGTCCTCACCGATATCGCAGGCGGCCTCGACCTCGGTGCTGCCCTGAGCGGCGCACTCGGCGGCGCACTCGGCGTCGGTGGCGGATTGGAAACTGCACTCGGCGGCGCACTCGACGCAGCACTGGGCCTCGGCGGAGGACTCGACCTTGACGCCGTACTCGGCGGCGGCGCGGACCTCGGCGCCCAGCTCAGCGCAGCACTCTCCGGTGCCCTCGGCGCCGGCGGAACGGTCGGAGCCGACCTGGGCGGCGCACTGGGCGGATTGCTCGGGGGAGCACTCGACATCGAAGGCGGTCTCGGCGCAGACCTCGCAGCGGCTCTGGGCGGCGGCGCGAATCTGTCGACGGCTCTCGAAGGCGTCCTCGGTTCGGCGCTCGGCGTCGATGCCGGGCTCGCAGGTGGACTCGGCGGCGCCCTCGACGCGGCGCTGGGCGCAGGTGGACTTACCGGAATCGACCTCGGTGGTGCACTCGGCCTGGGCGGCGAAGCAGGCTTGGCCGCCGGTGTGGCTGCGGCTCTCGACACCGCTCTCGCAGGTGCAGGTGGCTTGGGTGCTGTCGGTTCCGTGGGCACGGACCTCACCGGCGCGCTGGACGGTGCGCTGGGCGCCGGCCTCGGACTGGGGGGCTCACTCGACAGCGTTCTCGGTGCCGAAGGTGCACTCGGTGGAGCGCTGGACACGGCACTGAACCTCGGCGGAATCGACACCGGTTCGATCGGCGCCGACCTGCCTTCCGTCGACCTCGGCGCAGTGAACCTTGGCCCGATCTCCGCTGAACTGCCTTCCGTCGACCTCGGAGGTATCGCGGCGGACGGACTGAACCTCGGCGCTGTGACCGGCGATCTCGGAGCGACGGTGGGCGGTGCTCTGGACGCAACAGCAGGGCTCGACGCAACCGCAGGTCTCGACGCAGCCACGAACGCGGCAGCAGGTTTGGGAGGGTCGCTCGGCGCAGCACTGAACGGCGTCACCGACCTCGGTGGATCGCTCGGCGGGGCTGTCGGAGCAGCTACCGACGTGACGGGTTCGATCGGTGCCGACGCAGCCGCGGCTGCTGGTGGCACCTTCGACGGTGGCGGTACCGTTGGCGGCGGCGGCGTCGCTGACCTGGGTGGATCACTCGGTGGAGCAGTCAGCGGAGTGTCCGACCTGACGAGTTCGTTGACCGGTGCGCTGAACCCGTGGTCGTCGATCGATGCGACCGATGCTTTCGGTTCGGGCTCCGATTCGGGACTGAGCGCCGCTACCGGGCACTCGCTCTTCGCCGAGGATTCGGTTGCAGCGCCGGTCGATCACATCGACCCGGTTGCGGTTGTCGATCACCTGCATCCCTGATCTGCTGACGCAGGAACTGAAATCGGTCAAAATGACCTGATGTAACAAATCCGGCCCTGCGCGCGCTATGCGTTCGCAGGGCCGGATATTCGAGTCGGGAAGAATTGCGGGTCAACGAAGCTCATGAGTGATTCAGCGAGTCAGGTAAGCAGTCGGAAGGCGCGCGTCGCGTCGTCGACGGCGTCGTTGCTCGAACGAACAGCAGTCGTGGCGAAGGATTTCGGGCGAACGGATCTGGTGCGCCGACTCGAGAATGCTCAGGTCAGAGTCAATGATCCGCGTATTCGTATCGTGGTGGTCGGACCCCTCAAGCAGGGCAAGAGCCAGTTCGTCAATTCTCTGCTCGGCATCGACGTGTGCTCGGTCGGTGACGACGAGACCACTGCCGTGGCGACGGTCGTTCAGCACGCGGAGACCGCGGTCGCCGAACTGATTCTCGCCGATCCGGGTGCGGCGCCCATTCGGGTGCCCCTCCCACTCGAAGAACTGATGGGGATCACGCCGGCCACGCCTCGCGCCGAAGGGCGTGAAGTTCTGCGTGTGGAAGTGGGTGTTCCCAGTCCTCTGTTGGCCGACGGTTTGGTTCTGATCGACACCCCCGGTGTCGGTGGTCATGGAAATCCTCATGCTGCAGGAACATTGGGATTGATCACTGCGGCCGATGCAGTGTTGGTTCTGTCGGACTCCAGCCAGGAGTTCACCGAACCGGAGCTGGGATTCATCCGCCAGGTCGTCAATCTGTGTCCTGCGGTAGCCGGGTTGATCAGCAAGACCGATCTGTACCCGCACTGGCGGCAGATCCTCGACGCCGATCGCGGACATCTCCAGCGAGCCGGGTTGGACCTGCCGCTCATTCCGATCTCCTCGGTACTGCGGTCGCACGCTCTGAGGCTGGGGGACAAGGAACTCGAAGCGGAATCCGGATTTTTGGACCTCTATCAGTTTCTGCGGGACAACGTCGTTGCGCGTGCCGAGTCGAACACTCGACGCGCCGTTGCGATGGACGTCCGTTCCGCGGCAGCGCATCTGACGTTGGAGATGGGCAGTGAGCTTGCGGCGTTGAAGGATCCGTCGACAGCTCAGGCAGCGGTCGCCGGCCTGCAGCGTGCTCGGGCAGCGGCCGAGGAACTGCACAAGAAGACCTCACTCTGGCAACAGAGCCTCGGCGACGGCATCGCAGACCTCGCCGCCGACATCGATCACGACCTCCGGGACCGGTTGCGCCGGGTCACCCGCCAGGCCGAGGAGACTGTCGACGAAGGCGATCCCGGTAAGGACTGGGACGTTGTAGGGGAGTGGCTCGAACAGGAGATTGCCACCGCCATCGGAGACAACTTCGTGTGGGCTCACGATCGAGCTCAATGGTTGGCAGAGGTTGTGGCGCAGCACTTTGCGGAGACCGGCGACGTCGCGCTCCCGCATCTCGACGTTGCCGACACCGACGGTTTCCTGGAACCGGTTGGCGCGTTGTCGGACCTCGAATCCGGCCGAATCGGGATCACTCAGAAGGTCCTGGTCGGCATGCGCGGCTCGTACGGCGGCGTCCTGATGTTCGGCTTGATCACCACGATGATGGGCATGGCACTGGTCAACCCGATCTCGATCGGAGCCGGGGTTCTGCTGGGAACCAAGGCTTATCGCGAAGACAAGCAAGCGCAGGTGCTCAAGCGTCGGGCCGAGGCGAAAGCGGCTATCCGACGGTTTGCCGACGACGTCAGCTTCCAGGTGGGCAAGGAGTCGAAGGATCGCCTCCGCCTGGTGCAGCGGCTTCTGCGGGATCATTTCACCGACATCGCCGAGCAGGCGCTGCGCTCGATCAACGAATCCCTCCGCGCCACGCAGGAAGCCGCGCAGTTGGAGTCGAGTGAACATGCAGCTCGTATCAAGCGTCTGGAGACCGACATGCGCGTCGTCGCAGAGCTTGATGCCGTTGCCGGAACGCTGATCGGCGAAACTCCCGCTCCTGCTTCGGCAAAGGTGACCAACGCATGAATGCCGCGACTGCTCTGACCGCCGTGGAGTCGGCACACGCACTGATCGACCACGCCAGACGGGTCTACGCGGACCAACCGCAGACGCGAGCCCAGTTGGAAGAATGTGCGGCCAGGCTCGACGAGCCACTCCGAGTGGCGCTCGCCGGCTCCCTCAAGGCGGGTAAGTCGACGCTGCTCAATTCGCTTGTCGGACAGGATATAGCGCCGACCGACGCGACGGAGTGCACGCGCGTCGTCACCTGGTATCGGAACGGGACAACGCCGCAGGTGACCGCGACGGCCGAGAACGGTGCCGAGTTCAACGTGCCGGTGACGCGCCGCGACGGCAGGCTCACGTTCGATCTGGGGGAGTACACCGCAGACTCGGTGGACCGCATCGACGTCGACTGGCCGTCTTCGGCATTGGCTCGCACGACGATCATCGACACCCCTGGTACCTCGTCGCTCTCGACCGAGGTTTCGGCCAGAACGTGGGACATGCTTGTTCCCGACGGCGGGGCACCGGGCGCGGATGCAGTGGTCTATCTGCTGCGCGCCCTGAACGCCAGCGACATGCAGTTCCTCGGGAAGATCGCTGATCATGTCGGCGGAGAATCCGGCCCGCTCGGAGTGATCGGTGTTCTCTCGCGCGCTGACGAGGTCGGTGCAGGCAGACTCGACGCATTGTCCTCGGCGAAGGACGTCGCGGCACGATTTGCCGAGGAGTTGGAGCGAACCGGCCTGTGCCAGTCGGTGGTTCCGGTGGCAGGTTTGCTCGCCCTCGCTGCTCGGACGATGCGGCAGAGTGAGTTCGCGGCCTTCTCGGCGCTCGCGCAGGTTCCGGCCGAGGATCTGAGCCTTGCGCTGCTCTCCGCGGACCGTTTTGCCAGGCAGGACAGTCCGCTTCCGGTCGACGCGGCCATGCGCGCGCAGTTGGCCGATCGGTTCGGGCTCTTCGGAATTCGTCTCGCCGTGACGTCGATCAAGCTGGGCGCCACTGATTCCCCGTCCCTGGCCGCGGAATTGTTGGAGCGAAGCGGATTGGACGAACTGCGTCAGGTGATCGACGTTCAATTCGGGCAGCGCGCGGATCAACTGAAATCGCACACCGCTCTGGTGACGTTGGGCCGGATCCTCGAAGCCGATCCGAGTGAGGAAGGCGATCAGATCGCGGCAGAGGCACAACGGTTGCTCGCCGACGTTCACGGTTTCCACGAACTTCGACTGCTCGGGCGACTTCGTTCGGTACACACGGATCTGCCACCCGACGACCTGGCACAACTGCAAAGACTGATCGGTGGCTACGGAATCCGGGCCAGTGACCGTCTGGGCTGCGAACCGGAAGAATCGCCGGAGGTGCAGCGTGCGCGGGCTACGGCGGCTGTCCGGCGATGGCGCGAGTTGTCCAGGCATCCGCTCTTCGACAGGTTTACCTCGCGCGCGTGCCTGGTTGCTGCCCGCAGCGCCGAGGGCGTCTTGGCTGAAATTGTGCCCGAATAGGGACCCGTTCACTGTGCGAGCGCTTGGAGAGGGTTCTATCTTGAGTTCGGGATGATCCGGGCATAACTCCCAGGTCCGGGTCCCACCTCGATGGGAGCACGCGCATGGCGAGTGACATCAAGTCCGCTTCACCGGATCGAGCCACCCTCGTCCTGGGGACGCTCATCCTGGTCGCTGCGGTCGCGAACCTCAACCTCTCGGTCGCGAATGTCGCGCTGCCGGACATCGGGCGGGCCTTCGACGCCAGCCAGACGCAACTGAACCTGATCGCGGTAGGGTACTCGCTCGGCTTGGCCGGAACGGTGCTCTACCTGGGGGCCTTGGGAGACCGATACGGCCGCAAGATGTTGCTGGTCACCGGTATGGCGCTGTCCATTCCGGCGTCGATCGTGGCGGGATTCGCCGGGAACTTCGAAGTGCTGTTCCTCGCTCGGATAGTCGGGGGCGTGTCGGCAGGTCTGGCATTCCCGACGACGCTGGCGATCATCACGGCGCTGTGGGCCGGACCGGCACGAACCAAGGCGATTGCCATGTGGTCGGCAATAGGTGGCGCGATTTCAGCACTCGGTCCGATCGTCTCGGGGGCGCTGCTCGAGCAGTTTCACTGGGGTTCGGTCTTCTTCGTCACCCTTCCGTTGGCCCTTGTGGCCCTGATCTGTTCGCTGGTGTTGGTGCCCGCTCACGTCAACGAGACGACCGAGCGGGTCGATCACCTCGGCGGCACAGTGTCGATCGTCTTCATCGGGGCGCTGGTGTTGTCCATCAACTTCGCGCCGGTGAAGGGTTCGGGCACGTTGGCTCTGGTGCTCGGGGCAATAGCGGTCGTCGCGGGTATCGGGTTCTTCCTGCAACAGCGACGCGCGGTCAATCCGCTGTTCGATCTTCACGTAGCCGCGCGCCCGACCTTCTGGGTCGCGGCGGTGGGCGGTTTGGTCGTGTTCGGTTCGCTCATGGGTGCGATGTTCATCGGCCAGCAGTTCCTGCAGAACGTCCTCGGCTACTCGACGCTGGCAGCCGGTGCGGCGATCATTCCGGCTGCGCTGGCGATGGTGATCGTTGCGCCGCGCTCGGCGACCATGATCGAAAAGTACGGCGCCCGCGTCACGCTGCTCTCCGGCTACTTGTTCGTCGTTCTGGGGTTGTTCGTCGCGCTGTTCCTGTGGAACGAAAGCACGCAGTACTGGCAGGTCGCGCTGGCCTACGCACTGGTCGGCATCGGCGTCGGCCTGGCCGGCACACCGGCATCTCGTTCGCTGACCGGATCCGTTCCCGTGCATCGCGCGGGTATGGCGTCGGGAACGTCGGACCTGCAACGCGACCTGGGCGGGGCCATCATGCAGTCGATTCTCGGCGGAATACTCACGGCCGGGTACGCAAAATCGTTGGGTAATGCGATCTCGTCATCACCGAACGCATCGGAGGTGACTCCCGAAACTCAGGCCGCGCTCACCAAATCTTTCTCCAGCGCCGAAGTTCTGGCGGAACGCTACCCGCAATACGCGGACCAAATCATGACCGCCGCCAAAAACGCCTTCCTGGACGGGGATACAAACGCCTACATCGCGGCGATCATCATCGTGTGCGCCGGGGCCGCGGTGGTGACGTTCTTCTATCCGCATCGCGAGCGCGAACGTGTTCTGCTGGCGCAGTACGCGGCAGAATCCGATCTCGCCGCGGAGAAGAGTTGAGCGCGCTCTGGTAGTGATGAGGAATGCCACAGCTACTTCACATCGATTCGTCTGCCGAACTCCACAACTCGACCTCGCGTGATCTGACTGCCCTGTTCGCTCAGCAGTGGTCGAAGAACAGCCCGGATCACACGACGGTGACGGTGGACCTGCATCGGGATCCGTTGCCGCACCTCGCGGATGCGGCCCTGCACTACGCACCACGCTTGCGAGTCGATGGGGAGATTCCGGATCCCGCCGCGGAAGCACTGCAGGCTCGGATCATCGAGCAACTCATCGCTGCGGACGCAGTCGTGATCGGTGCACCGATGTACAACTGGTCGATCCCGTCCACGTTGAAGGCATGGATCGATTACGTACACGTCCTGGGGACGACGGTGCCTTTCGACACGCGCACTCAGCCGCTGGCCGGTAAGCCGGTGGTGATCGTGTCCAGCCGTGGGAACACCTATGGGCCGGGTTCGGGGAACGAGGCCAACGATCACACCGTCCCGCCACTCGTGCAGGTGCTCGGGGTGTCGATGGGAATGGATGTCTCCGTCATCACCGCGGAACTGACGTTGGCGCACCGTATTCCGGCGATGGCACCTCTGATCGAGCAGGGTGACGAAAGCCTGCGCGCTGCCCGGGAATCGCTCGTCGAGTTGGCACGCACTCTGCGAGCCTGAGCAGTTCAGTCGAGAGACGAGATCAGCGACGCCACGTCGGCCGGTTCTGCGTCGTAACCGGGGAAGTAGCAGCACACCTCGTCGGCATGCTCGCCGAACCGCCGCCGAATCTCGGCCGCACACTCTTCGGGGGTGCCGACGACGGCGAGTGTGGTCAGCATCGGATCGGTGATCAGTGACGCCATGTCGGCGTAGCCGCCTCGCTTGGACAGGGCATTGAGTTCCGGTTGGACCTCGCCCCACCCTTCGACGTCGAGCACCGGACGGTATGCGGGCGTCGAACCGTAGAACGAGAGCAGGGCTCGGACGCCTCGTGCAGCCGCGGCGAGTTGTTCGTCGCCGCGGCCGACGCCGACGATGACCTGCGGGATGATCGTGAATTCTTCTCGGGTGCGGCCGGATTCACGAAGACCGGCATCGACGGCCGGAAGTGTTCGTTCGAGGAAATGGCGGTGCGTGTGGAACGGCATGACCAGTAGTCCGTCGGCCACCTCCGCCGCCGTTCGGGTCATCACCGGCCCGAGTGCCCCCATCAGGATGGGCGGCGGCCCATAGGGATTGGGGCCGGGATCGAAAGTCGGTGGCATCAGAGTGTGGGTGTAGAACTCGCCGCGGAAGTTCAGCGTCGAGGTGTTCTCCCATGCCGTGAAGATCGCCTTGACCGCGGCGACCGTCTCCTTCATGCGGGCCGCTGGACGCGACCACGTTGCGCTGTAGCGTTTTTCGATGTGCGGTTTGATCTGCGATCCGAGACCCAGGCGAAAGTGCCCGCGACTGAGCAACTGCAGGTCGTTGGCCGAATGTGCCAGATGCATGGGACTACGGGGGAACGCGATGGCGACGTTGGTCATCAGGTCGAGGTCGACGGCCGATGCCGCTTCGACGAGTGGGAAGAACACGTCGTGTGGTCCTTCGAAGGTGAACAGGCCACCGGCGCCGGTCTCCGCGAGTTCACGGCTGCGAGCAGCCCCCGCGCCCGGCGCGGAGTCGAGTTGTACGTGAACCTTCATCGGCGTACTCGCAACCAAGTGCTGACACCGGGAGCGAACGGAGCGATCGCCGCCACTGCGACAAGGACACAGTAGAGAATCGGACCCCATCTCAGAACTCCAGCGCCGATATCCGCAGCGCCGTCGACCAGAGACATGAAGCCGAGTCCGGCCGCGATGCTCACGACTCCCACGATCGCCGTCATCGCCCGCCCGGCGTTCTTGCGGGCACGGAGGAGTTGAAGGCTCATGAGTGCGAGCAGGACCAGGACGAGAGCGCCGCCGCCGCTGCCCACCAGGACGACCGTCACGGCATCGGAGATGTCGGTGGACGAGTATCCGGGATTGTCGCGCGCAGTCGATTCCTCGAGGGCTGACCGGACGTCGTCGAGACTGGTGACTACCACTCCGGCGATACCGGCCAGGACTACGAACGAGCCGATCCAGGCGGAAGTAGACAACGTCACGGCTTTGGGCGTCTCGTCGTTCGCTGCAGGTCGGAGCGGCCGAACCGAGACGTCGGGTCGCTCGGGGGCTGGGCGCGCCGGCGCCGGTCGAGCAGGTCGAACGGGAGGATTGTCGGGATCGGTCACCGGCCGATCGTAGCCATTCGTACAGATCTGGAAGTGATGTGGCACACTTTTTCGGCTTTTCGGGGAAGGCGGGAACAAATCTACGTGGGCTGTAGTTGACCATTTCGACAAGCTTGAGCGCCCTCGGCTCAACTTCGAGTTGACTCCCGGCTACGGTCGGAGGCAAACTTGAGCGGAGGACGCTCACCAAGCGAAAAACTCGCGGTCATGTTCGAGATCAACCACTCGGGCAGAGAACCGCAGAACGAAAGGTAGGAACACTATGGCTCGTGCAGTCGGTATCGATCTCGGTACGACCAACTCGGTAGTTGCAGTGCTGGAGGGCGGCGAGCCCGTAGTGGTCGCCAACGCCGAAGGCTCACGTACCACCCCCTCGGTGGTCGCATTTGCCAAGAACGGCGAGGTTCTCGTCGGTCAGCCCGCGAAGAACCAGGCAGTCACGAACGTCGACCGCACCCTCCGCTCCGTCAAGCGCCACATCGGCACTGACTGGAACGTGGAAATCGACGGCAAGAAGTACACGCCGCAGGAAATCAGCGCCCGCACGCTCATGAAGCTCAAGCGTGACGCGGAGGCTTACCTCGGCGAAGACATCACCGACGCCGTCATCACCGTCCCCGCGTACTTCGAGGACGCACAGCGTCAGGCAACCAAGGAAGCCGGCCAGATCGCCGGCCTCAACGTCCTTCGTATTGTCAACGAGCCCACCGCGGCTGCACTGGCATACGGACTGGACAAGGGTGACACCGAGCAGACCATTCTGGTCTTCGACCTCGGTGGCGGCACCTTCGACGTCTCCTTGCTCGAAATCGGCGACGGCGTCGTCGAGGTTCGCGCAACCTCCGGTGACAACCACCTCGGTGGCGACGACTGGGACGAGCGCGTCGTCGCTTGGCTGGTCGACAAGTTCAAGGCTCAGAACGGCATCGATCTGACCAAGGACAAGATGGCGCTGCAGCGTCTGCGTGAGGCTGCGGAGAAGGCGAAGATCGAGCTCTCCAGCTCGCAGAGCACCTCCATCAACCTCCCGTACATCACGGTCGACGCGGACAAGAACCCGCTCTTCCTGGACGAGCAGCTCACCCGCAGCGAGTTCCAGAAGATCACTTCGGACCTGCTCGATCGCACTCGTGCGCCGTTCCAGGCAGTGATCAAGGACAGCGGAATCGCCGTCAAGGACATCGACCATGTCGTGCTCGTCGGTGGCTCCACCCGTATGCCGGCCGTCTCCGATCTGGTTCGTGAACTGACCGGTGGCCGTGAGCCCAACAAGGGCGTCAACCCGGACGAGGTCGTCGCAGTCGGCGCCGCACTCCAGGCCGGCGTGCTCAAGGGTGAGGTCAAGGACGTTCTGCTCCTCGACGTCACGCCGCTTTCCCTCGGTATCGAAACCAAGGGTGGCGTGATGACCAAGCTCATCGAGCGCAACACCACGATCCCCACGAAGCGTTCCGAAACCTTCACCACCGCTGACGACAATCAGCCTTCGGTGCAGATCCAGGTCTTCCAGGGTGAGCGCGAAATCGCTTCGCACAACAAGCTGCTCGGTTCCTTCGAGCTCACCGATCTGCCGCCCGCCCCGCGTGGCGTTCCGCAGATCGAGGTCACCTTCGACATCGACGCCAACGGCATCGTGCACGTGACGGCGAAGGACAAGGGCACCGGCAAGGAAAACACGATCAAGATCCAGGACGGCTCCGGTCTGTCCAAAGAAGAGATCGAGCGCATGGTCAAGGACGCCGAGGCTCACGCCGAGGAAGACAAGGCCCGTCGCGAAGAGGCAGAGGTTCGCAACCAGGCCGAGTCGCTGGTCCACCAGACGGAGAAGTTCGTCAAGGAGCAGCGTGAAGGTGAGAACGCGGGCAAGGTCTCCGAGGAGATCCTGACCAAGGTCGAGGCAGCGGTCAAGGACGTCAACGACGCCCTGGCAGGCACCGACATCGCTGCAGTGAAGACCGCAGTGGAGAAGCTGGGCACCGAGTCGCAGGCTCTGGGCCAGGCCATCTACGAGGCTTCCGCTGCAAACGAGGCCGGAAACACCGACGGCGCAGGCAATGACGACGACGTCGTCGACGCCGAGGTTGTCGACGAGCCCACCGACTCGGACAAGAAGTGACCTCGGACAACCCCGAGAACAACCCGGTCGACCCCGAGACCGGTGCACAGGGAGAGGCGGCGGGGGAATCCCTGCCGCCGCTCGACTCGGAAGACACAGGGGTAGTTCAGGAAGCAGAGTCGATCGTGGAGGAAGCATCCGCCACCGATCAGCTCGCCGAACGAACTGCGGATCTGCAGCGACTTCAGGCGGAGTTCACCAACTACCGTCGTCGCGTCGAGCGTGACAAGCAGGTCATCAAGGAAACCGCGCGGGCTTCGGTCATCACCGAGCTCATCGGAATCCTCGACGACCTGGATCGCGCTCGGGCACACGGTGACCTCGAATCGGGTCCACTGCGTGCACTCGCGGACAAGCTCAACACGACCCTGACGGGTCTGGGTTTGACCGACTTCGGTAACGAGGGTGACGATTTCGATCCCGCACTCCACGAAGCGGTGCAGCATGAAGGCGAAGGCCACGACCCCGTACTCGGGACGGTCATGCGCAAGGGTTACAAGCTCGGCGACCGGGTCCTTCGGACCGCGATGGTGGCCGTGACGGACCGGGTAGGCGACAAGCCTGCAGACGGTTCAGAACAAGAAGCGAAGTAAGAGTGAGAGGAGGAGACGCCCAGTGAGTCAACGGGAGTGGATCGAGAAGGACTTCTACAAGGAGCTGGGCGTCTCGTCCACCGCGACGGCCGACGAAATCAAGAAGGCGTATCGCAAGCTGGCTCGGGATCTTCATCCCGACGCCAACCCTGACGATGCGAAGGCCGAAGAGCGTTTCAAGTCCGTCAGTGAAGCTCATGCCGTTCTGTCCGATCCGGACAAGCGCAAGGAGTACGACGAGGCCAGGCGCCTCTTTGCCAGCGGAGGCTTCGGCCCCCGCGCCCAAGGCGGCGGCGGATTCAACCCCGGCGCCGGCGGTTTCGACATCAACGATCTGTTCGGCGGCGGTGCCGGCGCGCAGGACTCGGGTCTCGGCGACATCTTCGGCGGATTGTTCAACCGCGGGGGAGCGGGCCAGCGCACAGCCGCACCCAACCGCCCGCGTCGAGGCAAGGATCTCGAGACCGAGACGACGCTCGCCTTCCGTGAAGCAGCGCTCGGTGTCACCGTCCCACTTCGTCTGACAAGTCCGACGTCGTGCACCACGTGCCACGGCAGCGGCGCGAAGCCAGGCACCAGCCCGCGAGTGTGCCCGCATTGCAACGGAACCGGCGTTGTCAGCCGGAACCAGGGCGCCTTCGGATTCAGTGAGCCGTGCGACGATTGCCGGGGAACCGGCTCGATCATCGACTCGCCGTGCGAGGACTGCCACGGTAGCGGCGTCACCAACCGGACACGGACCATCACGGTTCGCGTGCCCGCCGGCGTGAGTGACGGTCAGAAGATCAGGCTCAAGGGCAAGGGCGAAGCGGGCCTCCGCGGAGCACCGGCCGGTGACCTGTTCGTCAACATCCGCGTCAAGCCCGACAGCGTCTTCGGCCGCAACGGTGACGACCTGACTCTGACGGTTCCGGTGAGCTACGGCGAACTGGTGCTCGGCACGACACTGTCCGTGCCGACCCTGGAGGGCCGTGTCGGAGTGAAGGTTCCGGCCGGGACGGTGGACGGACGCATTCTGCGAGTTCGCGGACGCGGTATCCCCAAGCGTCCCGATGGTGCCGGTGATCTCCTGGTCACCGTCAAGGTATCCGTCCCGCAGAAGTTGGACGACCCGGCGATCGAAGCGCTGAAGACCTATCTCGAAGCCGAGAAGGCGAGCGGGTTCGATCCACGGGCCGGGTGGGCCGGTGCATGATGACCGAACGACCGCAGAATCAATGGGATGCGACGGTCGATCCTGACGCCCAGATCTTCGTGATCTCGGTGGCAGCCGAGTTGGCCGGAATGCATGCGCAGACCTTGCGCAACTACGATCGACTCGGTTTGGTCACCCCTCACCGAACCACTGGTGGAGGACGACGCTACTCCCCGCGTGATGTTGCGCTTCTTCGTGAGGTGCAACGGCTTTCGCAGGACGAGGGCGTCAACCTTGCCGGAATCAAACGGATCATCGAACTGACCAACCAGGTCGAGGCTTTGCAGCATCGCGTCCGCGAATTGGCCGAGGAAATCGCGAAAGTCCATGCGGGCTACCGCCGGGACCTCGTTCCGATTCCGCGCAACAACGCGTTGGTGGTCTGGAAACCCCGCAACCAGCGGTAGTCGGACCTAGTCACAAACGGCTCCACGCCCTGTCGGATTCATTTCATCGAATCCCGCAGGGCGTGGGGCCGTTTTGGCGTTTCCACCCAGCGGGAATCGGTCTGTCGAGGCGACCTGAATGTGCATAGCGTCCGCTTCCATGAATCCTCTTTTACGCGTTTGACGTTATCCAGATCACATTCTATGCTCCAACCCAAGCAACTGCTTGCTAGATCATCAAGCGGGTGCTTGGTCGGCTGGTGCTCCAAATCAGGCGCGTCCACCGGTCGACCCTTCTTTCGTCAGGTATTCGCCTGACGTTCGGTGCATACATGTGTTCTAGGAGTGCAGACATGAATCGTCGGCCCATTCTTGTTGCGGCAGTAGCCGTGACGGCTCTGGCTCTCGCGGGGTGTAGTGGTTCTTCGGAGTCCGAAGGTGGCGCGGATTCGCCGTACCGAGTGCTGTTGACCGGCGGGATCAGTGCACAGGGCGTTCTCGCGGCGAACTCGCAGACCTCGCTGCTGGCCACCAAGGCCGGCGTTCAGGTCCAGAACGAGGCCGGGGGAATCGGTGGCCGTCAGATCGAGCTCACCACTGTCGACGACGCGGGTGATGCAACCATCGCCGTCACCAAGCTGCGCGAAGCCATCAACTCGGGGAACAAGCCTGACCTCTACCTCAACTCGGGTCCTTCGTCGATTGCGGCTGCGGTTCTCCCGATCCTCAAGCAGAACAACATCCTCTCGCTGAGCATGGCGCCTTCTCCCGATTCGACGGACCCCTCGAAGTTCCCGCTGAACTTCGACCTGGCTCCGGGTGCGACCGACACCGCTCGCGGCATCTCCGAGTATGCAAAGACCAAGAGCTACAGCAGCGTCGGAGTCCTGCACGGCAGTACCGCCTACGGTGAACTTTTCGGCGAGGAGATGACCAGTGCGCTCGAGAAGGTCGGCTTGAAGGCTGCGGGCAACGAGGAGTACGACGCCGCCGCGCTGGACATGACGGCTCAGTTGCAGTCGCTGAAGAATGCCGGTGCAACGGCAATCGCGTTGGACGCGTACGGCGCCCCGCTCGGATACGTGTTGCAGAGCCTGGAGCGACTCGGCTGGGACGTGCCGTTGATCGGCAACACGTCGGTCTCTGCCACCAACCTGATCGCCAACGATCCGCCCGCCGGTGTGCTCGGCACCCCACAGGTGAAGAACCTCGTGACGCAGGTGTTCACCAGCACGGTGTTCGATCCGAACAACGCGCTCGTCACCACGATGGTGGACACGATGGCGTCGCTGGGCTCGATCCCGTCGACGCTGATCCTCGCGGACAACTACGACGCATTCCCCCTCGTCGCGGCCGCAGCGGAGAAGGTCGGCAGTTCGACCGATCCGAAGAAGCTCGCCGAAGCACTGGAAACCGCAGAGGTCCAGGAGAATGCCAAGACCGCATTCCTCTCGCGCTACAACTTCAGCTCCGACAACCACGGCCCGAACCCGGATACCAGTGAGCTGAAGTTCATCAGCCCGACGAAGATCCTCAACGGTCAGTTCGGAAACCCGGCTGCGTCATGACCATTCTGTGGTCCGGATTGGCGCTCGGCGCGGTCTACGTGCTGGTTGCCATCGGGTACAACATCGTTTTCGTTTCGTCCAACACTTTCAACTTCGCTCAAGCTCAACTGATGATGGTGGGCACCTTCGTCGCCTACACGGGTCTGGTGACCCTGAAACTCCCCGTTCTCGTGGTGGCCGTCATGGCAACCGTGACCGTGATGCTCCTCGCCTCGGTCGAGGAGATCGTCGCGATCAGACCGGTGGCCGATCACCAGAACCAGTTGGTCACGACGTTGGGCGTCGCCACCCTGCTCAACGGTGCAACCCAATTGATCTGGGGTAGTGAACCTCTCACGGTTCCTTTCTTCGGATCGAACGAACCGATCACCCTACTCGGCGGCCGTACCTACCCGGTCGAGATCGCTCTGCTTGTTGCGGCGATCGCACTGGTCATCGGGTTGAGTTACGTCTCGAAGAAAACGATGACGGGTCTGGCTCTGATCGGTATCTCCGAGGATCGTGAAGCGGCGATGCTGCGCGGAGTCAACGTCCGACGTTTGGCGCTGGGTGCGTTTGCCTTCTCGGGTGCATTGGCCGGTGTCCTCGGACTGCTGGTCGGTCCCAAGACGTTTGCAGTTGCAACGTTGGGGGCCGCGCTGGCCCTCAAGGGATTCGTGGCGTTGGCGATCGGCGGGTTCGGCTCTCTGCCAGGCGCTTTGATCGGCGGACTGACCGTCGGCCTGGTGGAATCGTTCACCGCCCTGTGGGCGGGAAGTCAGTACAGCAATATCGCCGTCTTCACGGTGCTGATCGTCATCTTGATGGTCAAACCTGCCGGCTTGTTCGGCAACGTCCGAGAACGGGTGGTGTGAGATGGTAAGCGCGTGGCGGACTTTCCGTTCCCTTCCGAGCTGGATCATCCCGTTGGTCCTGGCGGTAGTGATCTTGCTGCTCCCGGTCCTCGGGCTGGATCTGTCGACATCACGGCAGATTCAATTGGCCTGCATCCTGGCACTGGTGGTCAGTGGCCTGAACCTGAGCCTCGGCTTCGCCGGTGAACTGGCGCTCGGCCAGGCCGCGATGTACGCGGCCGGTGCTTACACCGCGGGTCTGATGTCCCAGGCCGGTCACACCGACATTCTGCTCCAGCTCGCTGCCTCCGGAGCTGTGGCGCTGGCGGTCGGTATCTTGACCGGTGTTCCCGGTCTGCGCCTGGGCAACTGGTCCCTGGCGATGACGTCGTTCTTCCTGGTCCTGCTGGTACCGGACGTACTGGCGATCTTCGGCGGTAAGACCGGCGGCCGAAACGGCCTCACCGGTATGGAACCGCCGACGCTCTTCGGTTCCGAACTCGATACTCAGCAGTACTACATGGTGGTCGTCGTCGTGACCGTCCTCTGGTTCGCGGTGATGCGCAACCTCGTGGTCTCACGCCACGGCATCGCGTTCCGCACGCTCAAGCAGTCGCCGGTTCTGGCGTCGTCGCAGGGTGTGTCGGTGTTCCGGATGAAGCTGCTCGGGTATGCGATCGGTGCGTTCCCGGCGGGTCTGGCGGGTGCGCTGTTCGCCAACACCGATCTGTTCATCTCGCCTGAGGCCTTCGGGTTCACCTTTGCCACAGCAGTTCTGGCGGCGTCGATCCTGGGCGGGGCGGCAAGTGTGTACGGCGCGGTTGTCGGTGCCGCGATCATGCAGCTCGGCCCCAACCAGTCGACGGCGTTCCAGGAATACTCGCTGATCTTCTACGGCGGCTTCCTGATCATCGGCGGCGTGCTGCTCTCCGGTGGTTTGACCAAGGTCGGACGAGCGATCGTCTCGAAACTCGATCGCAAGGCCGGCATGGGCGTAGTCACTGCAAAGGAAAACGGCGGTGGGACACCGGAACTTGCGGCGATCAACGGCGCTCGGTTGGTGGTCGACGGAGTGTCCAAGGCATTCGGTGGTAACCAGGCACTCAATGCGGCAACGTTGACGGCCGAGGCCGGTAAGGTCACCGCGTTGATCGGACCCAACGGTTCAGGCAAGACGACCATGCTCAACATGATCTGCGGGTTCTACACCGCCGATGCGGGTGTGATCACGATCGGTGACACGGTGGTCTCGCAGTCGTCGCCGCACAAGGTGGCCCGTGTGGGTGTGGCGCGGACATTCCAGACTCCGACGATTCCGGAGAACATCACGGTTCTGGAAGCTGTTGCATCCGGACGCTATTCGGTGCACCGCGCGTCGATGGCGTCGGCCGTGCTTCGTCTGCCCAGCTTCCGCAGGATCGCAAAGGCCGACATCGTCGAGGCCGAACGTGTCCTCGAACTCGTGGGGATGTCGCACCTACGCAACGAGATCGCGACGTCGCTGCCCCTGGGGATGCGACGCATGCTCGAGGTTGCTCGCGCCGTCATCGCCGAGCCGAGGGTCGTCCTCTTCGACGAGGTGGCATCCGGACTCGACGAGGACGAACTCGAACGCCTGGCAGACCTGATCCGGGTGCTGCGTGATGCCGGGGCCACAGTGGTGTTGGTGGAGCACAACTTCCGCCTCGTCCTCTCGTTGGCCGACGAGATCGTGGTACTGGCTCAGGGACAGGTGATCGCTACCGGTGACGCCGCGACGATCGAACATCACCCACGCGTGTTGAGCGAGTACCTCGGAGTGAAGTCCGGCGATGAGGAAGCGCTTCTCGAAGAAATCGGCGCGGTGGACCATCAGACCAGTGAGGTGAAGTGATGGAACCGATTCTGAAGGTCCGCAACCTGCAGACCGGGTACGGCGATCTGCGCGTCGTCTGGGATGTCTCGTTCGACGTCTATCCCGGTCAGGTGACAGCCCTGCTCGGACGCAACGGAGCCGGCAAGACGAGCACGCTGCGTGCTCTGTCCGGCCTCAACAAGGTGGCCTCTGGAACCGTCGAAATGGATGGCGCCGACATCACCGGAGTTCCCGCGCACAAGCGGGTGCGGCAGGGAATGGCATACGTGCAGGAGGGCAAGCGGGTCTTTCACAAGCAGACCGTCGAACAAAACCTCCTGCTCGGTGGCTATACCCGCAAGGTGAAGCGGAGCGAACTCATGGAGTCCGTCGAGTCCATGTACGAGATGTTCCCGATCCTGGGGGAGAAGCGTTCGCTTCCCGCCGGTTCCATGTCGGGCGGTCAGCAGCAGATGCTCGCGATCGGCGCAGCGCTGATGGCGCAGCCGAGGTTACTCCTTCTCGACGAACCTTCGGGCGGTCTCGCTCCCGTGATCGTCGGTGAGGTGATGGACCGCGTCCAACAACTCAAGGAAACCGGCCTGGCTGTTCTGCTGGTCGAGCAGGCAGTCGAGGCTGCGATGAGCGTCGCCGATCACGTGACGGTCCTCGACATCGGCAAGGTGGTTCTCGACGCCGACGCCAAGGACATCGACGACCTGGCAGTGCTCAAGGATGCGTACTTCGGACGAGTCTGAACGGCACTGACGACTTCAGCCCGGCCACCTCGGCCGGGCTGAAGTCGTTTCCCGCTCCGTGGCACGGGCGCTGGCCATCTCTCGGCCGTGGATTTACCGTCCTGGACACAACTCCCGCGAGAGGCAAACTTGATGACCGCTGCTCCCGACGTACTCGCCCCGGCAAAGCTCGGCCCGGTGACCCTTCGAAATCGAATCATCAAGTCCGCGACATTCGAAGGCAAAACTCCCGACGCCCTGGTCACGGATGAGCTGATCGAATTCCATCGACGCCCGGCAGCCGGTGGGGTCGGGATGTCCACCGTCGCGTACTGCGCCGTCGCACCGGAAGGACGCACCGAATACGGTCAGCTGTGGATGCGGCCCGATGCCCTCCCCGGGCTACGGCGGCTCACCGATGCCATTCACGCCGAAGGTGCTGCTGCGTCGGCGCAGCTCGGGCATGCCGGTCCCGTGGCGAACCAGAAGTCGACCGGACTGCCCGCGCTGGCACCGTCGAGTTCGTTCAATCCGTTGAGCATGAGGATGATTCGCAGCGCCACCACAGCGGACATCACCAGAATTGCGGCGGCGCACGGGAGCGCTGCGCGACTTGCCGTCGAGGCAGGATTCGACGCCGTCGAGATCCACTTCGGTCACAACTATTTCGCGAGCTCGTTCCTGAGCCCGAAACTCAACCGTCGTAAGGACTCCTACGGCGGATCACTGGAGAACCGGGCTCGCGTCGTACTCGACACCGCGCGCAGTGTGCGCGATGCCGTCGGCGACAAGATCGCCATCCTGGCCAAGCTGAACATGGACGACGGTGTGCCAGGCGGATTCTGGGTCGACGAAGCAATCCAGGTGGCGCAGTGGCTCGAAGCATCCGGAAGCGTCGATGCGCTCGAGTTGACGATGGGTAGCTCACTGCTCAACCCGATGTACCTGTTCAAGGGCGATGCGCCGATCCGCGAGTTTGCCGCCGCGATGCCGCAACCTGTGCGACTCGGTGTGCAGTTGGTGGGTAAGAGCATGTTGCATACCTATCCGTACAAGCCCCTGTTCATGTTGGAAGAGGCTCGGCAGATCCGTGCTGCGGTGAAGCTGCCGCTCGTGCTGCTCGGCGGTGTCACGGACAAGGCGGGAATGGATACGGCAATGGCGGAGGGATTCGAGTTCGTCGCCATGGCACGGGCGCTGCTCAGAGAACCGGATCTGATCAATCGGATCGCAGCCGAATCCGATACCCATTCACTGTGCATCCACTGCAACAAGTGCATGCCCACTATCTTCAGTGGTGCCCGCTGCGTGTTGGTCGAACGCGTCTGAGCTGGTCAGCGCACACCACGTCCCGACATCCATGCGGATACCGGGTCGTGGGCCGTAGCGGATCAAGTTCGTGGGTGCTTCGACGCTTGGTTCAGTTCTGCGTGAAGACGTCGTAGGAGGCGTTCATCGTGGGGTAGCCGGTGGCCATGTAGTCGGTGAGGATGACGTGCGTCGGGTCGCCGATGATGCGGGTCCCGTCGAGGGTGGGGTTGCCGGCGTAGTTGTTGGCCGCCATCACGGTCTGGACGCCGTCGGCCACGTTGTAGGTGACGTCGACACCGATGCCTCGGGGATCGCTGCTGTACGCGGTGACGATCTCGGTGGTGTGCGGGGCGAGGTAGGAGCGGGGGCCGTTGATCCACTGTCCGTAGGGGTTGGACGCGCTGTCCAGCAGCATCGGGTTGTCGGTGTTGTTGGTGATGGTCATGGCAACCGTCGGGCCGTCGGTCGGCATGGTGCCGGCGTTGGCGATCGCTGCGGTTCCCAGAGCGGTTCCGCCGAGAGCGAGGGCAATTGCGGTGACTGCTACGAAGCGAGTGGTGTTGGTACGCATGATGTCTGCTCCTGGGATGGTGTGTGGTTGCCGTTCTCGGCGATGAATCAATCTTGTCGCGAATGAGTGCTGCTGTATGTCCGCCGACGGGGCCGCGGCGGGGTTGAATCGTCTGTCCCCCGATCGGGGGAGGCGCAAGTGCTCGCATTGCTGATACGGGCGTGAGAAAGTGAGCAATGCGAGAAGGCACGAAGCCGGTGGTCGGCAAGATTTCCGTGGTGGTCGGCGACGATCACCCGCTGTTCCGTGAGGGCGTGGTTCGGGCTCTGACCGGCAGTGACAGCATCGACGTCCTGGGCGAGGCCGACGACGGCGCAGCAGCGCTCGCAATGATCCGCGAACTACGCCCGAAGGTGGCGCTGCTCGATTTCCGGATGCCGCACCTGGACGGAACTCAGGTCGCCGCCGCAGTGGTCAGAGACGAGCTTCCGACCAGGGTGCTACTGCTCAGCGCTCACGACGAGTCGTCCGTCGTCTATCAGGCTCTGCAAGCCGGCGCTGCCGGGTTCCTGCCGAAGGAATCCACTCGCGCCGAGATCGTGAGCGCCGTACTCGACTGTGCCGCGGGCCGAGATGTGTTGCCTCCCAGCATCGCCGCCGGATTGGTGGGGGAGGTCCGGCGTCGCAGTGAACCTTCCGGTCCGACGCTCAGTGCCCGCGAACGTGAGGTTCTCGGATTGATCGCGCAGGGCGCAAGCATCCCGGCCATCGCCGCACAGCTCTTTCTCGCGCCCTCCACTGTCAAGACCCACGTACAGCGCCTCTACGAGAAACTCGGAGTCAACGATCGAGGCGCCGCCGTCGCCGCTGCGATGCGACAGGGTCTGTTGGAGTGAGCAAGCGTCACCGGATCACGTAGGTGACATTCATGGCCGGGTAACCCGAGGTCATCGTCACCGTGACGTCGTGGTCGTCGGTGGCGTACGTACCGCCGACATCTGCCCTGGTCTTCGAATTGGTGGCACTGAAGACGAACACTCCACCGTCGTCGGAGCGGTACGTGAGCACGATGGGGAAGTCGTTCTGGTTCTTACTGGTGGCGACTACGTTGACGTTCGTGTTGGGGAGGATGTAATCCGCCGGCGGGACGACCCAGTCGCCGTTCGGATTGGACGCGTCGACCAGATACAGGGCCCCGCGACCCGAATTGCTGATCATCGCCGTCGTGACGGATGTGTCGGTTATCGACTTCACCGTGTTCGCACCGGCGGCGCGGGCAACCAGAGCTGCCATGCTGAGGCCGGAGAAGGAAATTGCTTCGGGTCGAATTGTGTTGGTGCTCATCATGTTCTCCTCGATTTGTCGGTCTCGGTGACCGTGTGTTTCGGTGATGAGACAACTATGGCCCCCAATTCCCTTCAGGTCTGTCCGCCTACAGGTCCCAGTGCCGGACGACATCGGTGTCCTCCGATCGGTGGACAAACCCGCCTCGCCCGACCGCCCGCCCACCCAGTGTCATGGGGTGGAGGCTCCGCCCACCCAGCGGGAGAACCCGTTCCTCTACCAACCAACCCACTCGTAGCGTGACCACCATGACCGATCCTGACTTCTCCACCGCACCACTCGACGTCGTAGTCATCGGCGCCGGCGTCGCCGGCATGTACGCCATGCACCGACTTCGCGAGCAGGGGTTGCGTGTCCACGGCTTCGAAGCGGGCTCCGGAGTGGGCGGCACGTGGTATTTCAACCGCTACCCGGGCGCACGCTGCGACGTCGAGAGTTTCGACTACTCCTACTCGTTCTCCGAAGAGCTGCAACAGGAGTGGGACTGGAGCGAGAAGTACGCCGCGCAACCGGAGATCCTGTCCTACCTCGATCACGTTGCCGATCGTTTCGACCTACGCAGTGGGTTCACCTTCGATACCCGTGTTCAGAGCGCACAGTTCGACGAGGCTTCGTCGACGTGGCGAGTGCGCACCGACCGTGGTCATGACGTCACCTCACGCTTCGTGGTGTGCGCCACTGGCAGCCTCTCGACCGCGAACGTTCCGAACATTGCAGGTCGGGAGACTTTCGGCGGTGAGGTCTTCCACACCGGCTTCTGGCCGCACGAGGGCGTCGATTTCACCGGCAAGCGAGTGGGAGTGATTGGTACCGGATCGTCGGGCATCCAGTCCGTTCCTTTGATCGCCGAGCAAGCCGAGCACCTCTTCGTGTTCCAGCGGTCCGCGAATTACAGTGTGCCGGCGGGAAACACACCGCTCGACGACAAGCGGCGCGCCGAGATCAAGGCCGACTACGCCGAGCGTCGAGCACTGTCCAAGCGCAGCGGCGGTGGATCACCGTTCGTCTCGGACCCTCGCAGTGCGCTCGAGGTATCCGAGGCCGAGAGAAACGCGGCCTACGAAGAGCGGTGGAAGCTCGGCGGTGTCCTGTTCGCCAAAACCTTCGCCGACCAGACCAGCAACATCGACGCCAACGCAACGGCAGCAGCGTTTGCCGAGGCCAAGATCAGATCGGTGGTCGAAGATCAGGCCATCGCAGACTTGCTGATCCCGAACGATCATCCCATCGGGACCAAGCGGATCGTGACGGACACCGACTACTACCAGAGCTACAACCGCGACAACGTGAGCCTGGTCGATCTCAAGAGCGCACCGATCGAGGCAATCGACGAGGCCGGGATCAAGACGGCCGACGCCCACTACGAACTCGACGCATTGGTGTTCGCCACCGGTTTCGATGCGATGACCGGGGCACTCGATCGCATCGAGATCCGTGGCCGCAGCGGCGAGACCTTGCGAGAGAACTGGCATGCGGGTCCGCGAACCTATCTCGGCCTGGGAGTGCACGGCTTCCCGAACCTGTTCATCGTCACCGGACCCGGTAGCCCGAGTGTGCTGTCGAACATGATCCTCGCTGCCGAGCAGCACGTCGACTGGATCGCCGACGCGATCGAGCATCTCGATTCCAACGGCATCGACACCATCGAGCCGAGCGCCGAAGCCGTGGACACCTGGCTCGAGGAGTGCTCGCGTCGGGCGTCGGCAACATTGTTTCCATCCGCGAACTCCTGGTACATGGGAGCCAACATCCCGGGAAAGCCGAGGATCTTCATGCCCTTCATCGGAGGCTTCGGTGTCTACTCCGACATCTGTGCAGACGTGGCAGCAGCGGGATACCGAGGCTTCGAGCTGAACAGCGCGGTGCACGCATGAGTCGTCTCGAAGGCAAGCGGGTGCTCGTAACGGGTGCTGCCGGCGGAATGGGACGCTCACACTGCGAGCGGCTCGCCGAAGAAGGCGCGTCCGTGATCGCGTTGGACGTCGAACAAGCACAATCGGGGTTGGCGGAAACCGCTCAGGCAGTGCGTGATCGAGGCGGTGCCGCGGTCACCGGTGTGGCGGACATTCGGGACTTCGACGGCTTGGCCGCAGTAGTGGCCGAGTGCGTTACCGAACTCGGGGGTCTGGACGTCGTGGTCGCCAACGCCGGCGTCTACGACACACCGGGGCCGTCGTGGACCATCGAACCGGCAGTGTGGAACCGATCGCTGGACGTCAATCTCACCGGGGCGTGGCACACTGTCAAGGCCTGTGTTCCGCACTTCGGCGACGGTGGATCCGTCGTTCTGGTCAGCTCGACCGCCGGAATCAAAGGTATTGCCGGAGCGGGTCATTACAGCGCCGCCAAGCACGCTGTGGTGGGTCTGGCCAGAACGCTGGCCAACGAGTTGGGGGCGGGGGGCATTCGCGTCAACTCCGTGCATCCGGGTTCGGTACGTACCCCGATGATCATCAACGAGCGAGTGTTCGCGAACCTGTGCCCGGACATCGAGAATCCCACCGAAGCAGATGCTGCTGCAGTACTGAGCGCACGCAACCTGTTGCCCGTTCCCTGGGTCGATCCGGTGGATGTCAGCAATGCCGTCCTGTTTCTCGCATCCGCGGAGTCCCGTTACATGACCGGCTGTCAGTTGGTCGTCGACGCCGGCCTGACCCAGAAAGTGTGAATTGATGACTTCTCGATTGGAAGGCAAGATCGCGCTGATCACGGGTGCGGCTCGAGGAATCGGGCGGGCACAGGCCGTGCGTTTTGCCGAAGAAGGCGCGGACATCATCGCGGTCGACGTGTGCACGTCGGTGGAAACGACAGTCACGCCGCCCGCAACAGAGGCCGATCTCGACGAGACCGTTGCGCAGATCCGGGCGATGGGGCGAAAGGTCGAATCTGCGGTAGTGGACGTTCGGGATCTCGAGGCACTACGCAGTGCGGTCGACGCGGGGGTCGAAGCGCTCGGCGGACTCGACATCGTGTGCGCTACAGCCGGTATCACGTCCTCCGACGCGGCACTGACCATGTCGGAAACGATGTGGCAGACCATGCTGGACGTGAACCTGACCGGGGTGTGGCACACCACGACGGTCGCGGCTCCGCACTTGATCGAGCGAGGTGGGGGATCGATGACTCTCACGAGCTCCATCGCCGGACTTCGGGGGCTGGTCGGGGTTGCGCATTACACCGCAGCCAAGCACGGTGTAGTCGGTCTGATGCGTTCGCTGGCAAAGGAACTGGCGCCCTACAACGTGCGGGTCAACACGGTCCATCCCACCAACGTCGACACCCCGATGATTCAGAACCCGTTGGTGCGCGGCAAGTTCCGCCCCGATCTCGAGAACCCGACGCGGGAGGAATTCGCTGCAGCCGCGATGACGATGAACATGCTCGCCATTCCGTGGATCGAACCGGTGGACGTAGCGAACGCTGCTCTGTTCCTGTCTTCCGACGAGGCCCGCTACATCACGTCGGTCGCCCTGCCGGTGGATGCGGGTAGTTCATCCCGCTGAAGTTCTGAACAACAGAAGTTCTGAACAGCTGAAGTTTTGAATAGCGGAGTTATGTCACGCTGAGATCTGCCACGGTGTGTAGCGTCGGGTTCAACTGACCGAAAGGCGCACACCGTGGCGGAACGACGCTATCTGGAAGTTACCGTCGGGACCAACATCGTCATGGTCCTCGACCACCGCACGGTGGAGGTCTTCGACCGCACCGCTGCGAGCACGAGCGAAGTGGCTCGCTGGCATGTCGAACACATTGCGGTGAAGGCGAAACCGTCGAAGTCGGGACTGAAGCTCACCATCGGAAACCGGCTCGCCGACGACTCCATCGCGGTAGCGGGTCCACGGGCGTCAATGACGGTCCCGCCGGAAAATGAAGCCGCCGTCATCGCGTTCTTCGACGAGGTCAAGGCCGCTCGGGTGTGAATCGGCAGAAGACCTTCGGCGCGGATGATTCGGGTTCTCTTGTCGAGCACGTCGTACGGTGCCACGAAGTACGCTTCGGACGCACTGTCGTCGGGCTCTCGGGAATCGAGGCGTCCGGAAAATCGACGATCGCAGACGAGTTGGCTGACGGTATCTTGACGGCGGGCCATGACGTCGTCACGATCCGTGGCGACGAGTTCTCGACTGCGAAAGCCGTACGAAACAACAATCCCGACACGGTGCGTGGGTATCTCGAGGATGCGTACGACTATTCGATCCTCAGCAGTCGTGTGCTGGTGCCGCTACGGTCGGCCGAAGTTTCCGACATTTCCTACGTCTCGACTGATCCGGAGACGGACGAATCGGTGGTAATGAAGTCCAGGGTTCCAGATCGTGCCATCGTGCTCGTCGAGGGAGTTCTGCTCTTTCGGGGACTGACGCGAGATCAGTTCGACCTACGAATCTGGGTTGAAGCCAGCTTCGACGAGTCCTTGCGGCGCGCGAAGGTTCGTCCGCGCGATGTGAGCTATTACGGGACCGCCGAGGCGATAGTGTCCCGGTACGAATCCCGGTTTCATCCGGCGCAGAGGATTCATCTGCGTGACGATCGACCACAACTGACGAGCCACGTGATTGTGCGCAGCTAGTCAGTCGAAAGGCCGACGGTATCAAGCTTGGCGCGCGGCAGCGTGGGCCCCGGCGACACGGCCGAATGCGAAGGCGTCGGCAATGTGGAATCCACCGTCCTTTGCCGCGCTGTAGGTGGAACTCACCGCGCCCGCCGCATACAGTCCCGGAATCGGGCTACCGGCGGTGTCGAGTACGCGGGAATGACCGTCGCGGCGCGGCCCACCGCTACTCCATCCCAGCAGCGGTGGCCCGGAGACGGCGTAGAACGGAGCGGTCGCTATCGGAGCCAAAGTCTCGGGCTTGCGACCGAACGAGTGGTCTACGCCGTCTGTGCACGCCTCGTTGTAGCGGCGCACGCTCGTTTCCACGACTGTGGGGTCCAGTCCGAGCTTCTCGGCGAGCTCGGCAAGCGTGTCCGCCTTGACGATCCAACCCTTGTCGATCTCGGCTTGATTGTCCGAACTCCACTCGTACCCTTCGTCGAGGACTCTGTGTCCGACGGGCAGTGCGTCACGGCTGGGGCTCAATTGTCCGGCCAACCGCATCGTCTCGTCGAAGACGATGTTCATCGGTTGCACTGGAAAGTGTTGGTAAGAGCCCTCTCTGAACACATGACCGTGCCGCATTTCGGCTGACTCGTCGGTGAAACGTCGACCTTCCCGGCTGAGGAACACGTAATTATGTGCATTCCACAGCGCGAGAAAGAAACCCGTGGGATTCTCGGGATCACCGGGGATTCCCGTAATGGTCATCATGTTGTTCATATGCCACAGATCTGCGCCCACTGCCTGCGCCATGCGGTGGCCGTCGCCGGTTGCCGACGGTGAGCCCCAGATCTTCGGATTCTCCAGACGCAAGTAGTCGCGGACCATGGCCGGATTCGCTTCGAATCCTCCGGTGGCAAGAATGACGCCCCGGCGCGCTTGGATCTCCGAAGTTTGTTCACTCGAACGGACCTCGACTCCGGTTACCGATCCGGATTCATCCGTCAAGAGTCTGGTGGCTTCGGTGTCGAAAAGAGTGGTGATGCCGCGTTCAGCGAGAGCGGAAACGAGGAAGCGGTAGAGAAGTTCATTGCCCATCTTCCCTTCGATGGTGTCCATCCCTGCGTAACAAGAACTTCCGTCGAGTTCGCCGTACTCCGCCGTGGAATGGAAATCGCCGGTCATCGCTACAGATGCACCCAGACTGCGGAGCCAGTCGGACAGTCCTTGCGTATTCTCTGCCCAGGCGTCGATGACATCGTCGGCAACGGTGAACGATCCGTTCAACGAACGCAGGAAGGTGCGGGCGGCAGCAGGGTCCTGGTTGACGAACCATCCACTGCCGGACAGTCGAGTATTGCCGCCCGCGGCATCGCGTCCACTCTTCTCCAGAATCACCACCGAGGCGCCGTCAGCGTGTGCTTGGAGTGCTGCGGCGGACCCGGCAGCACCCGATCCGATGACGATGACATCGACGTTGTTGTCCATGTCACAAAGCTATGGTCAGATGGTGGCGCCCCATACGTGCCTTCCCGGTGAGCGAGAGAAGGCCTGTTCCGGACAGTCGTCCGAGGATCAGAGGGTGCACATCAAGTACTCAGCTGTTGGGCCTCGACTTGAAAAACTGGACCGCACTGAGTGTTGCGACAATCGGCCAACAGGCCACGGCGATCCAACGCTCCAGATTCTTGCTTCGGCGTGCCGAGCGGGGAACGATTCGGGGCGGACCAATTCGAATTGCCGGGTCGAAATCACCGCACCCGGCTGCACCGTCACGCATCATGGATGTGTGTCCGGCGATCACCGCGCTAGATCGACAGCAGGCCGCACGCTCGAGGTCATCCCTCCGGGCGCGGGAGCGGCCGCGATGTCCTCTGGAATCGTGTCCGTAGCGTTGCATCTGACCGGGCTCGAGGCGTTTTCGCTGGTGTGGCTGGTGATCGGGACGGCAATCTGGCTCGTTCTCGCTGTGGTGTTCGCATCGAGGTTGGTTGATGATCGAGCACGGTGGATCGACGAGGCGGATACCCCTCCGGCACTCACGGGTGTAGCGGCGACGACAGTCCTGGGCACGCGATTCGCCCTGTTCGATTGGAGTCTGGTCGGATTCACTGCGCTCGCGATCGCAGTTCTCGCGTGGATCGTGCTCATACCGGCGGTGATTCGACACTGGACTTCGCCGACCGTCGGCGTGCATTTTCTGCTGTGTGTGGCCACCCAGGGCCTGGCTGTGTTGGGAGCAACGCTGGCGGCCACAACCACGGCGCATTGGATCGCGATTCCGTCGGCCGTTGCTTTCGTTCTCGGCCTGGCGTTCTACGTCCTGGTGCTCGTCAGGTTCTCGTTCAACCAGCTCCGCATCGGTGCCGGAGATCATTGGGTCTTCGGTGGGGCGCTGGCGATTTCGACGCTTGCGGCCGGAAAACTGTCCGCAGCAGCGCAGGCTGTCGGTTGGCCGCAAGGACTGCATCATTTCTGCCAACGGTTGAGCGTGGGGCTCATGGTCATCGTGCTCGGATGTTACGCAGTGTTGCTTGTCTGCGAATTGGTCTGGCCGCGAATCGACTACGACGTCAGACGCTGGTCGACCGCATTCCCGATGGGCATGACCTCGGCCGCGTCACTGACCGTCGCAGCGACGGCGTCAGCTACCTGGTTGAAGCTGGTAGGTGAAGTGTTGGTGTGGCCGGCGGTAGCGCTGTGCACAGTCCTGCTGATCGCTTCGCTGCGACGATTGCGGGCGGTGAGTTCACCAACCCCGACGGTGGGGACGTGAGCCGACCAGCTCGTTCTTACGAGCGTCGTCGCGGCTGCGGTAGACGATGTACGGCCGGAACAGGTACGCGACCGGTGCACTGAAGACATGCACGAGGCGCGTGAACGGCCACAATGCGAACAACACCATGGCAATCGAGACGTGGATGTGGAAATCGAGCGAGGCCTGAGCCATCAGGTCACCTCGGGGCTGCAGGATCCAGATCGAACGAAACCATGGGGAAACGGTTGTGCGGTAGTTGGTTTCCTCGCCGAACGCACCGGAGCCGAGCACTGTTGTTGCCAGACCGGCGACGATTGCGGCGATCAGCACCACGTACATCAATTTGTCGTTCCACGTCGTTGCCATGAAGACGGGTCCGCGGGTGCGCCTGCGGTACACGAGAATCCCGGCTCCGACCAATGTGGAAACACCCGCAATCGAGCCCAGTACAAGGGCTTGCACGTGATAAACGTGCTCGCTCATCCCGATCGCGTCGGTCCACGACTGCGGTATCACCAACCCGATGAAGTGCCCGACGATCACGACCAGGATCCCGAAATGGAACAGTGGGCTGCCGATGCGGAGCAATCGGTGTTCGTACAATTGGGATGATCGTGTCGTCCAACCGAACTTGTCGTAGCGATAGCGCCACCACGTACCGATCACGAAGATCGCCAAGACCACGTACGGAACTACATCCCAATAGATTTCACCGGCAGACATCTCACGTCACTCCTTCACGGCGGGGTGGGACGGTCAAGGTGAAGAGTTCGAGTCCGACTGCTTCGGCCGGCGGACCCGACGCCGCTAGATGCTGGGCTCGAAGGACGTCCTGATTCGACACGGACGGCAGTGTTCCGCACACCGCCGCGAGAACCGGCGCGTACGGTGAGTTCGAGTCGGTCAGTGCAGACCAGATGGTCTCCAGCGGAACACGATGCGCTGAGAGCAGTTTCGATCCGGCTTCGGGATCGACGCATGCGGCGAACTCGAGTACGACGGTCAGGTGGTCTGCCGATTCGCTCTTCGGAGGCTCGACTCCGGCCCCGCGGTACGCGTCGGCGAACGACAATATCTCGCGCCCTCGATTGCGTGTATCGCCCGCAGTCCAGTACGTCAGGTAAAGGGTGCTGCGCCGCCGGAGGTCGAACGTTTCGACGTACTGTGTTGCCGCGACGTATTCGTCGCAGCCACGCAGAAAGCGACAGGTCTCGGCGAGCTGATCTCGCGAATTCGGCGGCAGATGGCCGAGGATGTCCTCGACGACGCCGAGTCGCTCGCCTTGACCCGCGTCGGGATAGGCCAACAGCAATCCGGCGGCATGCCACACCAGTCGGTGTTGCGCGACCGCGCTGCGGCGACCGCTTCCGCGATTGCCTCGGCCGAACCCGATCATCGACGCGCACCCCGATCGGGAAAGAGCCCAGTGGGTTTGCCCTTGCCGTCCCAGTTCAGGAGATTGACCCGGGACGGGTCAGCGGAGTTGGCGGACAATTCCTCCGTCGTCTGACGCTCACGCAAGGCGTGAAAGGTCTCGACTGCCACCGGGACCGGGCCACCGCTGGCCTCGCCGAACGGTCCGGACTCGTGCATACCGGGGCCGCCGTCGAAATCCAGAGCGCACTCGGTTGCCGTCTCCTCGAGTCTGTGCCCGTCGACCGCGTAGGCAGTGGGAATGATGTAGCGCTCCTCGTACTTGGCCAAAGCCAGAAGGCGGTACATCTCGTAGATGTCTTCCTCCGTCATTCCTACCGCCTCGGGGATATGGGGCTGAGGTTCACGTCCGAGGTTGATGTCGCGCATGTACGAACGCATCGCGGCCAGTCGTCGCAGAACTCCGTCGACGATGTCGGTATCGCCGGCCGTGAACAGTCCGGCCAGATATTCGATCGGAATCCGCAACGAGTCGAGAGCACCGAAAAGATTGCCGACGTCCTCCCCGTCGTGGCCGTCGCGGCTCACGGCATCGACCACGGGAGACAGGGGCGGGACGTACCAGACCATCGGCATGGTGCGAAACTCCGGATGAAGGGGCAGTGCGACGCGATAGTCCTTGATCAAAGCGTGGATGGGTGACCTCTGCGCCGCCTCGATCCACTCGTCCGAGATACCCTCTGCACGAGCACCTTCGACGACCTCGGGATCATTCGGATCCAGCAGGACATCGAGTTGAGCCTCGTACAGATCCTTCTCGTCGGGTACGGTCGCCGCCTCGAGTACCTTGTCGACGTCGTAGAAGATGAGGCCGATGTATCGCAAGCGGCCGACGCAGGTCTCCGCACACACGGTCGGCAGCCCCACCTCGACGCGCGGGTAGCAGAACGTGCATTTCTCGGCCTTGCCCGTCTTGTGGTTGAAATACACCTTCTTGTAAGGACATCCGGAGACACACATCCGCCAGCCGCGGCACTTGTCCTGGTCGACGAGAACGATCCCGTCTTCGGTTCGCTTGTACATCGCCCCTGACGGGCAGGATGCGACACACGACGGATTCAGGCAATGCTCACAGATCCGCGGTAGATAGAACATGAAGGTGTCTTCGAGTTGGAGTTTGACCTCCTCGTTGATCTTCTTCAGCACGGGGTCGTTCGGCACGATCTCAGGCGAACCGGCCAGATCGTCGTCCCAGTTCGCCGACCACTCCACCTTCATCGGTTTGCCGCTGATCAGGCTTCGTGGTGCTGCCACCGGCATGTGCTCGCCCAAGGGCGCCTGCGTGAGATTTTCGTAGTCGTACGTCCAGGGTTCGTAATAGTCTTCGATGGACGGCATTTTCGGATTCGCAAAGATGCGTGAGAGCTTCTTCAGTCGGCCACCGTCACGCAGGCGGAGTCGGCCGTTCTTGTCGCGGACCCAACCGCCGTTCCATTTCTCCTGATCCTCGTAGGTTCGCGGATAACCCTGCCCTGGTCGCGTTTCCACGTTGTTGAACCACACGTACTCTGTGCCGGATCGGTTGGTCCACGCCTGTTTACACGTCACCGAACAGGTGTGACAGCCGATGCACTTGTCCAGATTCATCACCATCGCCAGCTGCGCCATGACTCGCATCAGTACGTCACCTCCTGCGAGCGACGTCGTACGACCGTCACTTCGTCACGTTGATTTCCGGTCGGACCGAGGTAGTTGAAAGCAAACGACGTCTGTGCGTAACCGCCGGCGAGGTGGGAAGGTTTGATCAACAGTCTGGTCAGCGAATTGTGGATTCCGCCACGCTTTCCCGTCGTTTCGGTAAGTGGCACGTCGATGGTCCGCTCCTGAGCGTGATAGACGTACACCACCCCGTCCGGCATCCGGTGCGAGACGATCGCTCGACACACGACCACACCGTTGCGATTGACCGCTTCAACCCAGTCGTTGTCCGACACCGCGATCTTGTCAGCGTCTCCTGGGCTCATCCACATTGTCGGACCGCCACGCGAGAGCGAGAGCATGAACAGGTTGTCCTGGTACTCGGAATGGATGGACCACTTCGAGTGAGGGGTCAGATACCGGACGCTCAAACCGATTCCACCGTTCCGATCACCGAGCGCAGGCTCGCCGAAGAGGCTTGCCATGTCGAGCGGTGGCCGGTAGATCGGTAGCTGCTCGCCCAACTCCTCGATCCAGTCGTGATCGAGGTAGAAATGCATTCGACCGGTCAGGGTGTGGAAGGGTTTGAGTTCTTCGATGTTGACAGTGAATGGTGCGTATCGGCGACCACCGGTTTCACTACCGGACCATTCCGGACTGGTGATGACCGGAACCGGGCGAGCTTGAGTGTCGGCGAACGTGATTCGCCGTTCCTTGCTACCGGATGCCAGGTGAGTCAGTGGTCGACCAGTTCGCTTTTCCAGCTGGGCGAACCCTTCGACGGCCAATCGTCCGTTGGAGGTGCCGGACAGCGCCAGAATTGTCTCGGCCATCTTCTCGGCAGTGTCGAGCGCCGGTCGACCGGCGGCAACACCTGAATCGAAGACCCCGTGTTTGGCCGCCAACTCTTCAACTTCGCGTGTCGGATGCGTCGTGACGCCCTTGGTGGTGAGTCCGGCCTTTTCGACGAGTGGACCCAACGCAGCCCATTGTTCGGCGACTGCTGGGTAGTCTCGCTCGACGACTACGAGCGGGCCCATGGTCTTTCCCGGGACAGGTGTCTCGCCGCGAGCGCGCCAATCGTGTTCTTTGCCTGCACGATAGGCCATTGCGCCAGGTGTGTCGTGTTGGAGTGTGCCCATCACGACATCTCGGCGCTTCCCGAGGTGCTTGCGCGCCAGGACACTGAATGTCTTGGCGATGGAGCCGAAAGCGTCGAAATCGGAACGTGTTTCCCACGGCGGGTCGATGGCGGGGGTGAAAGCATGAATGAACGGGTGCATGTCCGTGCTCGACAGGTCGGCCTTCTCGTACCAGGTCGCGGCCGGCAGAACCACATCCGACAGCAAAGTGGTGGACGTCATCCGGAAGTCGATCGACATGAGCAGATCGAGTTTGCCCTCGGGGATGTCGTCGCTCCACGTCACTTCGCTCGGGCGCAGGTCTTCCGGTGTCGGCTCCGCCTGCAGATTCGAGTCCGTGCCGAGGAGGTGACGAAGGAAGTACTCGTTGCCTTTGCTCGACGAACCCAGAAGATTTGCCCGCCACACACTCAGAACCCGGGGCCAATTCTTGGGATTGTCTGGATCAGTGACCGCGAAATTGAGCTCTCCCGAAGCTAATTGGCTTGTGACGTGTTCGACGACATCGCGATCGTGAGTGTCTGCTTCGTCGGCGAGATCGAGACTGGAGCGATCGAACTGCGGGTAGAACGGCGTCCATCCCATCGACACGGCTGAGGTCAGCACGTCCATGGTGTGACGATCACGGAAATTGCCGCGGCCGGTGGGGCTGGACAAGGCGTCGGCCTGGTAGCCGTCGTATCGCCATTGGTCGGTGTGGACGTACCAGTAGGAGGTGCCGGCCATCTGGCGAGGCGGTCGGAGCCAATCGGTGCCCATCGCGACGGCTGTCCAGCCGGTGACAGGGCGGCACTTTTCCTGCCCGACGTAGTGCGCCCAACCCCCGCCGTTCCGGCCCATCGATCCGGTGAGTATCAGCAGGCTGAGGACAGCTCGATACGTCGCGTCGCCATGGAACCACTGACAGATCCCGGCACCCATGATGATCATCGAACGGCCACCCGAGTCGACGGCATTGGTGGCGAATTCACGCGCAATTCGAATCACCTGCGACGCACTGACACCCGTGATCGATTCCTGCCAGGCGGGGGTGTACGGCGCGCTCGCGTCGTCGAAGCCGGTGGGCCAGAGGCCGGGCAAACCGTCGCGCCGCACCCCGTACTGCGCGAGCATGAGGTCGAAGACAGTGCACACCAGACGGTCTCCGATGCGGCGCACCGGCACTCCCCGAATCATGCTCTCGCCGTGACCGTCTGGGGTGTCGAAACGAGGAAGATGGATTTCGGCGGTCTCGCCTCCGTCGGCGGCGACGGTCAATGCCGGTACCACGTCACCGAGATCGAGATTCCACTTCCCGACACCTTCGTCGCCGTAACGGAAGCCGAGTGAGCCGTTCGGTACGACCACGGTGTCGGTGACGCTGTCGACGAGAACCGGTTTGAACGCGGCGTTCTCACTCGATTCGCCGAGATCTGCGGCCGTCAGATTCTTTCCCGCGACCAGGCGCCCGTCGCGTTCCTCGACGGTGACGAGGAACGGCAGGTCGGTGAACTGCCGTACGTAGTCGACGAAGAACGGTTCGCTCTTCTCGACGAAGAAGTCGGAGAGGATGACGTGTCCCATCGCCATGGCCATCGCGCCGTCGGTCCCGGCGGCGCACGGCATCCACTCGTCCGCGAACTTGGTGTTGTCGGCGTAGTCAGGGCTGATCGAAACGACTTTGGTTCCGCGGTAGCGAACTTCGGCCATCCAGTGTGCATCGGGTGTGCGAGTCACCGGGACGTTCGATCCCCACATCATCAGATAGGACGCGTCCCACCAGTCCCCGGATTCCGGCACGTCGGTCTGATCGCCGAAAACCTGAGGTGAGGCGACCGGCAAGTCCGCGTACCAGTCGTAGAAGGACGTCATCACGCCACCGAGAAGTTCGATGAACCTCGATCCGGCAGCGAACGAAACCATGGACATCGCCGGAATCGGGGAGAAACCTGCAACGCGATCGGGGCCGTATTCCTTGATGGTGTGCACGTGCGCGGCCGCGATCATTTCGGTGGCTTCCGCCCACGTCACTCGTACCAATCCGCCTTTTCCCCTGGCCTGCTGGTACTTTCGGCGACGCTGCGGATCGGCTTGAATGTCAGCCCAGGCATCCACCGGATCGCCGAGTCGCGTTCGCGCCTCGCGGTACATCTCGACGAGCACGCCGCGTGCGTACGGGTACCGGACGCGGGTGGGGGAGTAGGTGTACCAGGAAAAGGCGGCCCCGCGTGGACACCCTCGCGGTTCGTATTCGGGCCGGTCAGGTCCCACCGTCGGATAATCGGTCTCCTGGGTCTCCCAGGTGATGATGCCGTCCTTGACGTAGATCTTCCACGAACACGAACCGGTGCAATTGACTCCGTGCGTCGACCGCACAACCTTGTCGTGACTCCAGCGATCCCGGTAGAAGATGTCGCCGTCGCGTCCCCCTCGACGATTCACAGTTCTGAGGTCGGCGGAGAACTCGCCAGGAGTGAAGAAGCGGCCGCCGCGAAGGAGAGCGTCTTCGGCCCTGCTGCCGATGTGTTCGACCACTGTGGCACTTCCTTCACATCCCCACGATCACCTCGAGTGATCGAGAATCTGACGAACGAGCATGCGTGTCCATAGAACCGTAAAAACGGACTTGTCGCGACCGTTCGGGAGAAGTCCCAGGCAGGGAGGGATGGCGAAATACGAGTATCGCTTGCGATCTTGACGCGGTACTAGGAGAGGATGCGCGGTAGGGCAGGGTCGGAGTTGTCGATGACGCAGTCCGCTCGGCTCCAGGGTCGTGCGGCCGCGAAGTAGAGCCGTTGGCCACCGACATATCTGTTCATCGACGGATGTTCCGGATCTGCGTTCGTTCCGTCGCGAAGGTGCATTCGCTGCGCGGTGACCTCGAAGGGCACGTCGAGGAAAATCGAGTAGTCCCATCTTTCGGCGAGTTCGTCACGATGCAGGAACAGGCCCTCGACGAGGACTATCGCTCCATCGGCTGCATGCAGGTACGCGGCGCTGTCCCGTCGTAGCAGGTACTCGCGGGTTCCTCCCGGTGTCAGTGGGTCGAGAACATGGCGTTCGAGGGCGTCGTAGTCGTAGCTGTCGAGCCAGAAGCCTTCCGGCGATTGCCGACCTCTGCGATGACGAATCTCCGGCGGATTGAGGAAGTCGTCGACGTGAATTACGATGACGGGGCGTGCATTCTGCTGTGCTGCAAGAGTTTTCGCGAATGTCGTCTTGCCGCTCCCATCGACACCGTCGATCGCGACGAGGGGAGAGCCGCGCAAGGCGGAGATTTCGGCGGCCAGGATTTCGAAGGCCGTCGCGGTGCTCATCGAGGAGTTCTTGCCGCGCCCGTGGCGACATCGAGAGGTCCCGTGTCGTACAGGATTCGGTGGCCGTCCGCGAGAACGCGTCGAGTGCCCTCGTCGAGGGGAACGTCCGCCCAGCTTTCGGTGGCGAAGTTCAGTTCGACGAGGAGCCCGGACCGCAGGCGGAAACGCCGCTCTCGGACCGGCCCCCAGTTCGCGGCGCCGACGAACCGCGCGTTGGGACGGATTTGCATGAACCAATCCCCGTTCACAACCGCGTCTGGATCTTCGGCCAGGATCATCAGATCGACATCACTCGCCATACGCTCCGCGCCGCGCGCGTAGGACCCGACCAGGGCTACAGCTTTGACGTCATCGTGCTCGGCGGCCCATCGTTCGACGTCGACGATCAACGCGTTCACCGCTCGTCTTCGCCCCTTCAATCGTGCTGACATGCCGGGTATCTTTCCTCACCAATGGGCAATCGATCCTATTCCTGCCCATATCCTTGGGGGAGTTCCGTGACCAACCCTGGGGAGAAAATGCATATGTCCACGACGAATGAAGGCAGTCGATGAAGGCAATCATCGTGTGTACCTCTGTCTCCCACGGCAATACGCGGCGGATCGCCGACGTCATTGCAGAGGTTCTCGATGCTCGCGTGGTCGAACCGGGCGAGATCGACTCCGCGGAGCTCGCCGGCTACGACCTCGTGGGCTTCGGGTCCGGAATCTATCTGCGCTCGTACCACGAAGATCTACGCGCGTTCATCGACTCGCTCGCCGTAGAACGACGATCCAAGGCTTTTGTCTTTGCTACCAGTGGTTTTCCCGACAAGGGGATTCATCATTTCTCGCGTCCGCTGGTTCAGCTGCTCGAACAGAAGGGCTTCGATGTGGTCGCCGCCTTCTCGTCCCGTGCGTGGGATACGTATTTTCCGTTCAAGCTGTTCGGCGGAATCCGCAAGGGGCGGCCGAACGCCGACGACCTGGAATCGGCGCGCACGTTCGCCGAAGTGCTACGCGGAAGCGTTCAGGACAGCTTGCCCGGCACTGGATAGCTGCGCAGGCTCATCTCGAGCTCTCCGGCGTCGGCGAGATCGTTGATCGTCTGGCGCAGAGCACCACACGTCCGTTGAGCGTTGGCACGGCCGTTCTCGCGCCCCAGTTCCGGGCACACCTCTTGCGACTCTTCGAGCCATTGGACGCTGGTGTGCGCGTCGCTGTACTTCTCCACCAGGACACGATTTCCGCAGTTGCGGCAACTGACCTGACGCATCAGCGTGCGATCAGATCGGCCGGTGACCAGAAGGCACGCATGCTCGTGATCTTGGCGTCCGCGTCGAAAGTCATGACGTCGATCGGTTCGACCTCGTAGATCTGGTCGCCGACCGGCGTGACGACGCGGAAGTGGAAGGCCGCGCTGGATCCGCTCACCCGCAGGGTCAGCAGTTCCGTCTCTTGCGAACCGCCCTCGAGAGCGCCGTAGAACTCGGTGATCGCTGCCTTGCCGACTCGGGGTTCACTGCCGACCGGGTCTTCGAGTGTCGCGTTCTCGGCGTAGAGGGCGGCGATGTCCGCTGACGATCCGCGAGCCACGGCGTCGAGGTAGGTGGTAACCGTCGCCGTGATCGCGGCCGTGGTGTCTGGTTCGAGAGTGGTCATCGAGTTAGTCCGATCAGTCGAGAAGTTCAGGGTCTGACAACTACTTCGGACGCTATCGGTGCTGTCTCGATTCGGCGCCGGCATCTCCCACGCAGCGGGACAGCCTGAGCACTCAGGCGTCGAAGCGTCCGAACCCACCGCGGTAGAACAGAAGCGGACCGTCGTGGCGCAGCACGTTCAGATCGGTGATGCGTGCGACGACGATGGTGTGATCACCGGCGTCGTGCTCCTGCTCGACCGTTGCTTCGATGCGGGCGAGCGCGCCGCTCAGCGCCGGAGCGCCGTTGCCGGCTGCATCCCATTCGACGCCGAGGAACTTGTCCGTCCCGCCGCGTGCGAACGCCGAACACATGTCCTGCTGATCGTGTGCCAAGACGTTGATGCAGAGAGTTCCGGATTCGCGAAGCTTCGGCCAACTCGTCGACGTCTTCGCCGGGCAGAAGGAGAGCAGCGGGGGATCGAGAGATACCGAGACCAGGGACTGGCAGGTGAAGCCGAGGGGCGACTCTCCATCGTGAGCGGTGATGACGGTGACGCCGGTGCAGAAATTGCTCATCACGTTGCGAAGTGTGCGTCCGTCCAGAACTGGCGGCTCGGCGTTTTCCACGGTCATGTCGTCTCCTTGTTCAAACTCTGCAAACAGCTTCGGAAACAACGATGTGTGGCGGCGCGGCGGTAATCCAGCGGCAGTCCCACTCAATGGCAGCAATGGCTTCTCGGCACGGGTCCGGGCCGACCGAGTGCCAGGTGGAGGGGCCTCACGCAAATTTGATCCCGCTCAGCGGTCCGTTCGGATTCTACGAAACCAGCAAATCACCAGTGATTGTTAGACTTCGGGCATGTCCGAACCTGATGACGTGTCCCGAGGACTTCCCGCTACCAGCTGGGCAGTGCTCGGGATGCTGACGTTCGGGGAGGAACTGACCGGAAACGATTTGAAGAAGTGGGCCGACTGGAGTGTCGGCTTCTTCTACTGGAGCCCGTCCATCAGCCAGGTCTACGCAGAGCTGAAGAAGCTCGAAAGCATCGGATTCGTGGAGTCCCGGGTCGTCTCCGAGCCGGGGGTGCGGGGCAAGCGCCTCTACTCGATCACCCAGTCGGGAACTGACGCCGTCCGGACGTGGTCACGCGAGGCGCCGGTGGAAGTTCCGGTGCTCAAGCACGGCGTGATGTTGCGTCTGTGGATGGGACACCTCAACGAGCCTGAACGACTGAAGGCCCTGGTGGAAGCCCACATCGCCAATGTCGAAGAGCAGATTCGACGCGCGAAACTTCACGCAGATCATGCCGAGAACGAGCCGGCGTGGTCGTTCCCGGTCATGACACTGCGCTGGTCGGAACGGTACTTCCGCGCAGAGATCGAACTTGCTCGCGAACTACTCGAAGACATCGACCGTGCGTCCGCCGAGTTCGCGAACGTTGCCGAGCACGACCGACTGGGATCGCCGTTGCCCTCGACGCCCGGCAGATGGAAGAACGTCGAGGAATACGTGTTGGCACTCGAGCAGGCCGGGCTCACCGGCAACGGCTCGAATATCTGAGTCAGGCCCCGGCTGCGGTCGGCATGTTGCGCAACAGGTGACGACGCTGCAACGTCGGAGTGACACTCAGCGATCCGCCGTCGATGCCTCGCCAAATGGCAGCGGCTGCCATACGGACCGGCGCTGCGCTGACGTGGTCGAGGCGGAGCGCCTTCGACGGCGCGCAGATGGATACCGCGGCAACAGCGCGGCCGATGGGGCCGATCGGTGCCGCAAGACAGCTGAATCCCGGTAGGCCGTTTCCGGATTCGAATGCAACCCCTGACTCGCGGATTCTGGCGAGGTGGGGCAGTGCGTAACCCGAGGACTTCGGCGAACCGAACGCGAGCAGTGCCTGACCGATCGCAGTGGTCTCGGCGCGGCGTCGACCACCCACACGCGTCGGCACCGCGGCGGCGAGGCGTCCACCGATCTTCTCCATGTAGACCACGTCGGGCCCGTCGAGGATGCCGAGGTGGACCACGAAACCGGTGACGCGGTAGAGCTCGTGAAGAAGCGGCATGGCTGCAGCGTGGAGGCGGTCCTGATGAACCGCGAGCGATCCCAGTTCGACGAGGCGCATACCGAGTTCGTAGTCGCGGCCGTCACGACGCAGCCAACGCATCGAGACGAGACGTTCGAGCATGCGGTGGGCAGACGAGCGGGGAAGGCCGGTGCTCCGAACGACCTGAGCGAGCGTCAACCTGCCGGGACCGTCGAAGGCGTCGAGAACCAGCGAGACGCGATCGAGAATTGCTGTCGGGGCCGAATCTCCGCCTAAAGCATCCACAGCCTGCAGTGTCATCGTGTACCTCACTTCTCTTAGAGCTCCACAACCAGTGAACTGGCTATTTCAATTAGAAATAGTGTCATAGAGTTGCGGATTTGTGAAGTGGATCACCGGTCTGTTTTCGGGCGCGTCATGGTGGAAACGACGAAGGGGGCTTGCGCGAGCATTCGCACAAGCCCCCTTCGTCGGTTTACTACCGGGCGGGTACTACATAGCTGCCAGTGGTTCGCTTCCGGACCAGTCGTGGCCCCAGTAGCTGTCAGCGGTGATCTCCTCGGAGGAGTACGAGTCCTGATCCACCTTCGCGCCCTCGGTGCCGAACTCGATGTCCCAGCCGCCGGGTGCGCGGACGTAGAAGGAGATCATCTTGTCGTTGGTGTGACGACCCAGGGTCGACGACACGGAGAATCCGTCCTTCATCACTCGGTCGAGTGCCTGGCCGACGGCGTCGAGGGTGTCGACCTCGACCATGATGTGAATCAGGCCGGGTGCGCCGCCGTGCGGTGCCGGGCACAGGGCCAAGCTGTGGTGACGCTCGTTGACGCCCATGAAACGGATTCGCAGCGGCCCGAATTCAGGCGGTGCCGGCAGACGGAACGCGCCGCGTGGGTAGAAGCCGAGCACCTCGGTGTAGAAGTCGAAGCTCGCGGCACTGTCCATCACCGGGAGCACGACGTGGCCGAGACCCTGTGAGCCGGTGACGAATCGAGCGCCGAAGGGCGTCACCACGGGGCTGTGGTCGAGGATCGCTCCGTGGAAGACCTCGATGGCTGCTCCACCGGGATCGGTGAAGGCGATGACCTCTTCGACCCGTCGAGCATCTGCTTCGGCAAGCGAAAGCTGCTCGACCTCGGTGCCGTTCTTCTCGAGGGCCTCCTGAACGCGGCGCAGTGCGGCGTGATCGGCGACCTCCCAACCGATATTGACGATCTCGTCGCGCTCACCCTCGACGACGACGATGCGAGCAGCACGCTCGTCGAGTCGTAGGTAGAGGGCGTTCTCGTCCGGCCCACTGCCCTTGGCGAATCCGAGAACATCGAAAGCGAAAGTGCGCCAACGTGCCATGTCGTTGGTCGAGATCTTGACGTAGCCAAGTCCCTTGATGTCGGTGTGTGTCATCGTGTTCTGTTCCTGTCGATTTCTCGTGTCGAAGTCTGATCAGATCATCGCCCGCAGCGGACCCTGCGGATCTGCGCCGAGACGGCTCAGTGAGGCGGCGTGGAATACGGTGCCCGGCACGTGAATTGCGTGGTGCTGTCCCGCGTGAGCGTCGCGCCAGAATCGCTGGAGCGGCTTGTCCATCCGTAGTGCGTTGCCACCGCAACGCGGGTAGACCTGATCGATTGCATTGATTGCGCGCCAGGCGGCCTGCACCTGAGTCTGACGTCCCTCGGCGCGCTGCTCGAAGGTCACTTCCTTACCGGCGTCCACCCGATCCCACATGCGGTCGACGTTGGCAAGCAGGGTGTCGCGGGCGGCCCGGATGTCGGCAGTTGCCTGACCGATGGCAAACAAGGTGTACGGGTCGTCCTTGACAGCCGTGCCCTGCGCGTTGATGCGATCGGCCTGGTACTCGTTGGCGTGGAAGAGCATTCCCTCGCAGATCCCGATCGTGGCGGCAGTGATGCCGAGGGGGAACATGTTCGACCACGGCATCAGGTACAGCGTCTCGGTGCGCCCGTACTTGCGTACTGCCGTTCCGTCGATGACCTCGTCGCAGTCCATGACGCGGTAATCCGGGACATAGGCATCCTTGACCACCAGGTCCTTGGAACCGGTGCCGCGAAGTCCCATGACATCCCACGAGTCTTCGATGATCTCGTAGTCGGTGCGCGGAATGATCACATGGAGCATGCGCGGCGGCATCTCCATGTTGCCGTCCTTGTCGCACGCCATCGCGCCGAGGAATGCCCAGTCGCAATGGTCGGTGCCGGAGGAGAACTGCCAGCGGCCGGAGAACTTGTAGCCGCCGTCGGTCGGGATACACATTCCGCCGGGCATGTACGGCGAAGCCATCCAGGTATCGGGATCCGATCCCCAGATCTCCTGCTGCACCTTGGGATCCGCGAACGCAAGCTGCCACGGGTGAACTCCGACGATCCCGTGGACCCAGCCGGCCGAGGGATTGAGCGAAGCCATGCGCATGACGGTCTCGGCGAACTCGCGAGGGTGCGCTTCCATGCCGCCGTGTTCCTTGGGCTGCAGCATGCGGATGGAACCGATTGCCTTCATCTTCTTGGCGGTGTCGTCGGCCACCCGGCCGATCCGCTCGGCCTCGATACCTTCGGCGAAGATGTCGTCGGCCATCGCATTGATCTGTTCGAGCACTTCGTACGTCATGTTGTTCCTTGCATCCAGTCAGGTTGTTTCAGCAGTGTTTTCGACTGCGGATCAGGAGGTTGTCTCGAGCGCCTGGGCGTCACGTGCGGCAACGTTTTCGGCGACTTCCCGCTTCCAGCTCTCCACGGCGCGAGTGGTGTCGATCTCGAATTCGAAGCGCTTCGTCATGTCTTCCGTGACGTTCTCGACGTCGGTGTAGAACTGGTTGTACCAGCGCCGCAACTGGTAAACCGGGCCGTCCTCCTCGGAGAGCAGCGGGTTGTCGATCGGAGCCTTGTTCTTCCAGATCTCCACGTCCTGAAGGAATCCCATCTCGACTCCCTCGGTGAACTGCGCAGCCATCGCGGCAGTGGACTCGTCGTCCATACCGGGAAGTTTCTTGACCATCGCGCCGTACTGCAACACGAACGCATTGTTCGAGATGGGGTAGTGGCAATTGATCAAAACGGTTTCGATGATCTGCCCGTTGGCTTCGCTCTTGATCCAGTCGATCATGTACGACGGACCGAAATACGAAGCATCCGAGCGGAGCACAGCGTTGGGGTCGCCGTAGTTGGTGCCGCTGATGATGTCCTCACGTCCAACCGATTCCATGTACTGGCTCGCGACGTGACCTTCGAAGATGTTCTTGAAGTACTTGGGGAAGGAGTAGTGAACGTAGAAGAAGTGGGCCATGTCCACGACGTTGTCCACGATCTCGCGGCAATGAGAGCCTTCGATGGTGAGCGTGTTCCAGCTCCAGTCGCTCCACTCATCGCTTCCGAAGCCCTCGATGTCGGGAATCGTGACCTCGGCGGGCGGGGGATTTCCCTGGGGATCGTGCCAGACGAACAGCTGACCGTTCTTCTCGAGTGTGGTCCACGCCCGCGTCTTGGCCAGCGGCGGAACGCGTCGTGCGTAGGGGATCGCCGTACATTTTCCGTTACCGCCCCAACGCCAGTCGTGGAACGGGCAGGCGATCGAATCGCCCTTGACGGTTCCATGAGCGAGGTTGCCACCCATGTGGCGGCAGTAGGCGTCGAGAATCTTGATGTCGCCCTTGCTGTCGGCGAAGACGACAAGGCTGGTGCCGAATGCCTCGATCTGGTGGGGCTGACCGTCGCGATAGGTCTTGCTGAGTCCGAGGCAGTGCCATCCACGTGCGAACCGCGCGGGAGGCGCTGCCGCTTCGATTTCTCGAATTTCCTCGCCGGCGCCCGACTGCGTCGGGGCGTCCGTAGTGGTGAGTGGGCCGGTTCCGAGTGCCATGTCTTCCTCCGAGCCGCGTCTTGCGACGCTCCAGTGATGTGATCCGTCTCATACAACGACGAAGCGTCCGCTGGAGATACGGCAGTTCCCGCTGGATGGAACACCCACTCGGTGACCTGCAGGGATTCAGCCGGCGAGTGTCGCCGCGTTGTCGACGGCTAGAGTCGCAGCATTGTCGACGGCGAGAGTCGCCCAGGCCCGGGCAGTGACAACCCCGGTGGGATCGGTGGCGACCAGAGCTACGTCGGTGACGCTCTCGTGGTCCTTCTCGTACGTGGCGAGCACCGTCACGGAGCAGTTCAGGTCTGCTCCCGAGGAGGTCGCGGTGCACCGCCCGCGGAACCGTCGTAGCGATGCGGATCCGTAACGCCGAGCGGCGAAATCAGCAAGGGCAGCAACGGAATCGGCGCCGGCGTCAGTGGACGGGGCTTCCCGCACGAAGACCTCGGCCACCAGATGCCCGGTCTGATCGTGGTATTCGGTGATTCGCTCGAGTGTCGAACCCAGTGGCCTCACGGATCCGGTGAGCCGTGCGCCGGGGTCGGGGCGTCCGAAGAACACCACATCCTGCTCGACGACGGACCCGTCGCGTGCCGAGCGCACGGTGCCGTACAACGAGTCGAAATCGGAGAGGAGCGTGGTGGCGGTACGGGGAGCAGTTGCCGTGAAGTGGGTGGTACCGAGCTTGGTAGTCATGACACTCTCCGTTGGACGCGACCGAGACGCTGTCGTCTCGGTGGGTACATCGACGCTAACCACCGCTCTGGCGGGTGACGACGGGCTTCCCGCTGATCGGGAGCATTCTCGGATTCGATCGAAGAGGTGGAACCTGTTCCAGTTTTGTGCAATTCTGGATATCGTATCCGTGACCGGGAGCACATCTCGATGACTGCACGCGCCGAGCAGAAGGAAGACCAGATGACAGACGAGTTCGCTGACCTGCACCGACCGGTATACGGTCCGGACCTGCTCATCACCGCTCTGGAACGCAATCACGACAAGCCCGCGCTGTACCTCGGCGACGTGATCCTCACCGGCGGTCAGATGCGCGATCAGATCAGCTGCTTCGCCCAGGCGCTCGCGTCACTGGGAATCACTCAGGGCACCAGCACCGCGATGCTCTCGAAGAATCGCCCCGAGGTCCTGATCAGCATGGGCGCAACCATGATCACCGGCTGCCGGGCGAGCGCCTTGAACCCGATGGGATCGCTCGACGACCACAAGTACATCGTCGACGACGCCGAGATCGAGACCCTCATCTTCGATCCCAATGCCTTCGAAGAGCGTGCCGCCGAGTTGAAGGCGTCCTCACCCTCGTTGACCAACGTGCTCTCGATGGGTCCGTCCGAGGTGGGAATCGACATCCTCGCGCTGGCTGCCACGTTCGAGCCCGCGCCGCTGAAGGCCGCGCACGTCGACGCCGAAGACGCCAGCAGCATGGTTTACACCGGTGGAACGACCGGCAAGCCCAAAGGTGTTGTCGGATCCTTCCGTTCGGGTGCAGCGCTCAATCAGATCCAGATGTCGGAGTGGCAATGGCCCGAGGACAACCGCTTCCTCATCTGCACGCCACTCTCGCATGCCGGCGCAGCGTTCTTCATCCCGACCTTGCTGCGCGGCGGTGCGTTGATCGTCCTGCCTGCCTTCGAGCCCGGTGCTGTGCTCGAAGCGATCGAGAAGCACAAGATCACGGCAACCATGTTGGTGCCCACCATGATCTACATGCTCATGGACCACCCCGATCTGCCCAAGCGGGACGTCTCCAGTTTGCAGACGCTGTTCTACGGGGCGTCCGCGATGTCTCCTGCCAGGTTGCAGGAGGGCATCAAGAAGTTCGGTCAGATCTTCTTCCAGTTCTACGGTCAGACCGAGTGCGGCATGACAATTTCGGTGTTGCGCAAGGAAGAACACCTCGCTGACGATCCGGCCCGCCTCGCTACCTGTGGGCGCCCGGTGCCGTGGCTCGACGTCCGGTTGCTCGACGACGACCTCAACGAGGTGCCGCAGGGAGAACTCGGTGAGATCTGCGTGCGCGGCCCGCTGATCATGAAGGGCTACTGGAAGAAGCCGGCCGAAACTGCCGAGGCGTTCCGGGGCGGTTGGCTACACACCGGCGACATCGCGCGAAAGGACAAGGACGGGTTCATGTCCATCGTCGATCGCAAGAAGGACATGATCGTGACCGGTGGTTTCAACGTGTTCCCTCGCGAGATCGAAGACGTGATCTCGGCGCATCCGTCCGTCGCATCGGTGGCGGTAGTCGGTGTGCCGGACGACAAGTGGGGCGAAGCCGTCAAGGCCTGTGTCGTACTTCGAGCAGGACTGACCGTCGACACCGAGGAACTGGTCGAGAAGGTGAAGGCGGCCAAGGGTTCGGTTCACGCGCCCAAGAGCGTCGACTTCGTGGATTCCCTACCGCTGACACCACTGGGCAAGCTGGACAAGAAGGCTCTGCGCGCGCGGTACTGGGAGACCAGCGCCCGCGCAGTCTAGGAACCGGCGTCGACAGCGAAGGGTCAGCGTTTCCAGACGTATCGGCGCTCCGGGCGGCCCACCACTCCGTATTTCAGCGAGGTGGTGGACCGCCCGGTTTCGTAGAGATACTCGAGGTAGCGCCTCGCGCTTGCGCGTGAGATGCCGATCCTCTCGGAAACTTCTGTTGCCGAGGCGGGTTCGATTACCTCTCGCAGTGCTGTCTCGACCAACTGAAGGGTCTCGGGGCTGAGTCCTTTCGGTAGCCCCTTGAGGGACGACGCCCCCGCGGCGCCACCGGCCACTCCGAAAGCCTCGTCCACCGCGTCCTGTTCTGCTTCGCCGGTACTGTCGAGGTTCGCGTAGGTCGATCGGTATCGCTCGAGCCGCTCACGGAGAACCTCGAACGTGAAGGGCTTCATCAGGTAATGCACGACGCCGCTGCGCAGTGCCTTCTTGACCGAGCCCGCCTCGCGCTCACTCGTGATGACGAGAACGTCCAGCTCCGGTGCCAGCTCGCGAAACGGGGCGATCAGATCCAGTCCCGTGGTACCGGGCAGGTGCACGTCGAGTAGAACCAGGTCGGGTTGCAACTCACCGACCGCGGTCAGCGCGGCCTCGGCCGAATGGGCAACGCCGCACACTTCGAAACCGTCTATCCGCGAGACGAATCCGCTGTGCACCTTCGCCACCATGAAGTCGTCGTCGACCACCAGTACCCGGATCATGCGCCCTCTCCGTCGTGTAGGACCGCAGTGAAGACAGTCCACTCGATGTCCTCTGTCTCGATACCCGGTATCTCGATTCCTGCTGTCGAATACGTGCTCACGGTGACGTCGCCACCGCGTCGACGACACGTCAGGCGCACCAATGCCAAGCCGAAACCGTGTCCGTCACTGGACTGTCCCTTGGTGCTCCACCCTTGACCGAAGACCCTGTCGCGATTCTCCGGCGCGATACCAGGGCCGGCGTCATCGACTCGCACTTCGACGGCTGCACCGCGGTCGCGAATCGACAACCGAACCTTGCGGCGCGAGGCTTCCGGCATCTCACCGACGGCGTCGACGGCATTGTCGACGAGGTTTCCGACCACCGTCGCGAGATCTCGTCCGAGCCTGCGGTCCACCGTCTCCAGATGTGTGTCCTCGGTGAGTTCGACCGTGACCAGTCCCTGTGCAGCGGCACCGATCTTGGCGATCACGAGTGCAGCGGTACCGACGTCGGCGATCTTGTCGGTGACGGATGCACTGACCTGCGCGCGCTCCATGGTCAAGCCCTCGACGTAGCCGACCACCTCGTCGTATTCGCCGAGCTGGACGAGGCCGGAGATGGTGTGCAGTTGATTGTCGAACTCGTGGATGTGTGCGCGTAGTGCGTCGGTGCTGGTTCTGGTCACGTCGAGTTCCTCTTCCACGGAGCGCAATTCGGTGCGGTCGCGGAAAGTGGTGACCGACCCGATGGTGCGGCCTTTGGATTCGATCAAGACGGTGTTGAGGACCAGTAGTCGATCACCGACAAGAACCAACTGATCGGATTCGGTTGTGCCGGAGGTCAGTACACTCTGGAGGCGGTCGTCGAGGCCGAGGTCCCGCACAGATCTACCGGCACTCCCGCGTGGGATGTCGAGGAGTTGGTGAGCACTGTCGCTCATCAGCACCACTTTTCCCTGCGCGTCGAATGCGATGACACCTTCCTTGAGGCCACGCAACATCGCCTCTCGTTGGCGAACCAGGTCCAGGATCTCCCCGGCCTCCATGCCGAGGGTCTGCCGTTTGACCCTGCGGGCCAACAGGATCGAACCGACGCCGCCGAGGAGTGAGGCCACCGCGAGGTACACCAGGAGGTTCGGCGCCGACTGCAGCAGTCGCGCCCAGATCGAGGGATACTCGATGCCGACGATCGCGGTTCCGGTAATCGTGCCTTCGCCTCCGAGGATCGGAACGTGCGCTTCCACGGCCTTGCCGGATGGCGTGGCGACCAAGCCTGTCCACGACCGATCCTGGGTCTGACGTGCATCGATGCCGACATCACCGGGGCGCGTCGAAATGACGACAGTGCCGTCGGAGTCGGCAAGCGAGACGTAGGTGACGCCCGAGATGGCGCGCACCGAGTCGACCGAACCCTGTAGTCCGGAGCGCAGGCGGGTCTGAGCCTGGGGGAGTAGTTCGCGTACCGCGGGATTGGCTGCGAGCGATTCCGCTGCGGAGAGTGCGCGACGGCCCTCCTCGCGTTGAAAACTCGCGGACGATTGAGCGAGGGAGAGGGCAGTGACGCACACGAGAACCGCGACGACGATCAGAAGTTGCAGCTCGAGGAGTTGCGACGCCAGAGTGTGCCGGCGCGGGCGCAAGCGCGCACGCAGTGGAGACCTGCGCTCTCGCTCGGCCTGCTCGTTTCCTGAGGACACCAGCCAGACCCTAGCCTTCGGTTCGACGTCGGGAAAGCGGCCGTTCGTGAGCACAATGAGCACAAATCAATTTGCTTTCCCAATGGTGACCCCAGTCACAAAGTGCGTCAGTATGAAACCTGTTCACACAGCGGTACCAGCAGACAACCAGCAGACAAGGGCAGCGACATGAAGGCATCGAAGCGGCTGAGCAGGCATATCGCCCTGCTCGGCGCCTGCGCGATGACTCTCGTGCTCTCGACCGGATGCACTCCGGTCGAGTCCTTCTTCGCCGGTGGCCGAGCGGGTGAGAGTTCCGAAGAACTGCGAGTACTGGTGCCCTCGGTGGCCGGTGGTGGTTACGACCTGACCGCCCGGACCATGGTGCAGGCACTGGCCGACGAGGGAACCGTCGACTCCGACGTCGTTGTACTGCCCGGATCGGGCGGCATCGTCGGACTCAACCGGTTGGCTCTCGAAAGCGGGAATCCCGATCTACTCATGGTCATGGGGCTCGGTGTTCTGGGTTCGCTCGAGATTCTGCCGTCAGAGCACACTCTTGCCGACGTGACGCCGATCGCGAGACTGGTCGAAGAACCGGAAGCCCTATTGGTTCCGGCAGACTCGCCGTACAAAACTCTGACGGATCTGACGCAGGCCTGGGTGGCGGATCCGTCGTCGATCTCGATCGGTGGTGGTTCGAGCGAAGGTGGACCTGACGGGTTGTTCCGCCTTCTGTTCGCACGGGCAGTCGGGATAGATCCGTCGCTGTCTCCCTATCGCATCTTCGACGGCGGCGGAGAACTGCTCCCCGCGCTGCTCACCAGGCAGGTCGACGTCGCTGCAACTGGAATCGGTGAGTACCTGGATCAGATTGCGGCAGGCACGGTTCGGGTTCTTGCGGTCAGCTCGCCGGAGCGCACCCCGGCGGTGGATGCGCCCACCATGGCGGAGTCGGGCGTCGACGTCACGTTCACCAACTGGCGAGGGCTCATGGCGCCGCCGGGTCTGAGCGACGATCAGCGTCAGCGCTTGCAGGATTTGGTGCGGGATCTGGCGGCAAGCCCGCGGTGGAACGAGCTGTCTCGCCGAAATGGTTGGAACAGTGCGGTTCTCACCGAACCAGAGTTCTCCGCCTTCCTCGCCGATCAAGCCCAGTTCGTCGACGCGACGCTCGATCCGCCCGGCGCGAACTGAGCACAACCGAAAGTTTCGTTTCACCTCCACGAAGGTCACCGGCTCGATTTGCCGTGCCGTTTTTCTCGGCAACTCAGCACAAAAGGAGTTCATCATGCTCGTCACACTCGGCTTCCTCATGGTTGCGGTGTTCATGTTCCTGATCCTCACCAAACGCGCGACCCCGGTGGTGGGACTGACCCTGGTTCCGGTGGCCTTCGGACTACTTGCCGGGGCGGGGCTCGGAATCGGCGACATGATCACCGACGGCATCAAGTCGCTTGCACCCACCGCGGCTCTGTTGTTCTTCGCGATCATCTTCTTCGGAATCATGATCGACGTCGGACTGTTCGATCCGCTGGTCAAACTCATCTTGCGGATGGTGCGGGACGATCCGATGCGGCTCGTGGTCGGAACCGCGGTGCTCGCGATGGTGGTGTCCCTGGACGGCGACGGTTCGACGACATTCATCATCGTGACCTCCGCGCTGCTACCGCTCTACCTCAAACTCGGTGTCAGCCCCGTCGTCCTGACGGTGATCGCCGGCCTGTCCAACGCGACGATGAACATCATTCCGTGGGGCGGCCCGACCGTCCGAGCGGCGAGTGCGCTGGGACTCTCACCGTCCGACGTCTTCGTCCCGATGGTGCCGTCGTTGATCGTCGGCCTGATCATGGTGCTCGGATTCGCGATTCACCTCGGGATCATGGAACGCCGCAGGATCGGGACTTTGGTCCTGACTTCTGAGCGCATCCTCGAAAAGGTCGGAAACGGTAGAAGTTCCAGCACCGGTAGCGCCGGCACCGGCGGCTCGAACGACTCCGAAGACGACGGCGGCGATACCGGACGCTTCATCGACGGCCTCGACCCCAAGCGGGACACCTTGCGACCGAAGCTGCTCTGGTTCAACGCCGCGCTGACGACGATCCTTCTCGTGGTGCTCGTGATGGACATCCTGCCCATCCCGGTGCTGTTCATGATCGCGTCGTCGATCGCTCTCGCGGTGAATTTCCCGGCGGTCAAGGATCAGGGCGAAGCGATCGCCCGCCACTCGTCGAGCATCGTCTCGGTCGTCGCGATGGTCCTGGCAGCGGCCGTGCTGACCGGAGTCTTCCAGGGAACCGGCATGGTCGAGGCAATGGCGGAGTGGTTGTTGCAGGTCATCCCCGACGCCATGGGCCCGCACCTTGCCGTCATCACGGGTGTCCTGAGCATTCCGCTCACGTTCTTCATGACCAACGACGCGTTCTACTTCGGGGTGCTCCCGGTACTGTCCGAGACTGCAGCGCAGTACGGCATCGAGCCGGTGGAGATGGCGCGCGCGTCGATTACCGGGCAGGCCGTACACATGCAGAGTCCGCTGGTCCCGGCGATCCTGCTGCTGGTCACGCTCGCGGGTGTGTCCCTGGCGGATCACCACAAGAAGGTCCTGTGGCGAGCCGGACTGATCTCGATCACGATGCTCGTGGTCGGCGTCGGATTGGGGCAGATCCCCTTCTGAGCGCGATCAGTTGTGGAAGGGGCACCGGCCTTGGTCGGTGCCCTTCTTCTTTTTCGTGACGAAGTTGGGCCGGATGTCGAGATCTGGCTCGTCGTACAGGCGGTGGAACGTCGGTGTGAGCGAGCTGGACATGGGCGGGTTCACCCAGGACCAGTCGGTCGGGCACTTGCGCCCGGCCTTGTCCTCGCGCGCGATGTGATCGATGAATTGCTTTGCGACAGTGTGATGGTCGACCATGATGACGCCGGCCTTGCGGTAGCTGTGGATAACTGCGCGGTTCAGTTCGACCAGTGCGCGGTCCTTCCACAGCGTGCGGTCGTGGCTCATGTCGAGCTCCATCATCGCTCCGATGGTGGGCAACATGTTGTAGCGATCGGTGTCGCTGAAGTTGCGTGCGCCGACCTCGGTGCTGACGTACCAACCGCTGAACGGTGTGCAGGGATAGACGATTCCGCCGATGTCGAGATCCATGTCCGAGACCGCGGGAACGGCGTGCCATTTAAGCCCCAGATCAGCGAACCAGCTGTATTCGGGATGTTCGATCTCGACCTCGAGTACGAGGTCCGTCGGAACGTCGAAATACTGCAAGGGCTCGTCGGGAACCGAAATCAGTACGGGGAGAACGTCGAACGCCGTACCGGCGCCCTTCCATCCCATCGCGGTGACCTGAGCGGTCAGATCGACGTGCCAGGGGTCGCCCAGGATGCTGCCGTCCGGCTGACGGTAGCCGGCATAGCGGATCAGTTGCGGGCTGAGGATGCGGTACTCCTGGCCGTCCTCGCGGGGAAGAGGGCCGACCGTCACGACGGACTGCAGAGCGCCACCGTTCGTCGACAGACGCAGGTGCTCCCAGCACGCTTCTGCGAGAGCGGAAGCGGTGACGGCATCGCGGGCGTCGATGAGTTTGAGGGTCCGCCAATGGGCGCGACCGACACACCGGGCGTGGTTTCGCCAGGCGAGTTTGGCGCCGACGAGCAATTCCTCCGCTGTGTGCGTGTAGGTGCCGGTCCGATGGAGTTCACGCAAGGCCTCGCGCCGCCGAGACGTCGGGAGGTGGCCCAGTTCCGGAGAGTCGAAAAATTCGACGCACTCGAGTTCCCGACGTTGAAGCTCGGTCAGCGTCGGGGTAGTGGAGGCGATCTGGGACGTAAGCCCGCTATCGGTGGGCAATTCGTCCTGTCGAACAAAATCCACGGCACGACTCCTGTTTGGCTGGTTGAGATTTCGCTGAACGTTAGCTCGGCGATCGAGAGTGTCGAAGCTCTTGTTTATCTTGCACGCAAGAATAAGAAAGGGACGGTCACACCGCGAAATGGGGTCGCATTGTGACACTTGTCCAGAATGATTTACGAGTCAGACATTTGTGACATAAGCTGCAGACGAAATTCCGCGGCGGGTCTTGCCGCGTCTAGTCGGGACGAGGATGAGCGTGGATTCGCAAGCAATCTCTCTGGTCCGGTCGAGCTTCAAATCCGTCGCTGCGGTGGAAGATGGTCCGGAACGGCTCGCCCGTACCTTCTATTCGATCCTGTTCGCTCGATCGCCCGAAACCCGGGAGTTCTTTCCGGCAGCGATGGATGTGCAGCGGGACCGGCTTGTCGGCGCTATCGCCCACGTCGTCGAGCGCCTCGACGAGTCCGACGCGATACTCGAGTACCTCGCGCAGCTCGGCCGCGATCACCGTAAGTACGGCGTCACCGACGAGCACTACACGGCAGTCGGGAACGCGTTGATCGAAGCACTCGAAACTTTCGGTGGCGCAGAAATGTGGACCGACGAGGTGGACAGCGCGTGGCGCAACGCGCTCGCGATCATCTCGGCCGCGATGATGGATGCCGCCAACGCGGAAGACGGACCGCCCGCCTGGAGTGCCACGGTCGTCGAATGCCGTCCGGTCATCAAGGGCGTCGCCGTCGTGCGGCTCCAGCTCGACCAGACGATGGAGTACCGCGCCGGTCAGTACGTCAGCGTGCAGGTCGCCGCGAGGCCGCGGATGTGGCGCTACCTCTCGCCGGCCACGCCGTACGACGGGACCGGAATCCTCGAGTTCCACGTTCGGCAGGTCACCGGTGGGTGGGTCAGCCCGGTCATGGTGAACCAGACCGCTGTCGGTGACACCTGGGTGGTCGGTTCGCCCATCGGCGCCCTGGGGATTCCGGAGAACTCCAAGGACCTCTTGATGATCGCGTCGGGAACCGGAGTGGCTCCGCTGCGCGCTCAGATACTCGAGCTGATCCGACGCGGCAACACCCGCAAGGTCCAACTGTTCTACTCCGGACAGCATCCGTGCGATCTGTACGACCTTCCATACCTGTGGAAGTTGGCAGAGAAGCACCCGTGGCTCACGATTGTCCCGGTCTCCGAAGAAGACGAGAATCCGTGGTGGCACACCGAAGCGGAACCGCTGCCCCCGATCGGCATGGCCAGGCGCATCGTCGGCAAGGTCGGCAAGGTCGTGACCTCGTTCGGTGACTGGGCGGGCTACGACATTCAGGTCGTCGGCAGCGAATCCATGGTCAACAGCACCAAATTCAGGCTTCGCGCAGTGGGCATCGACGTCGACACCGTTCGCAATGATCCGACGTACTGACCGTCAGTAAGGATCGAACTGAATGACTTCGGCCGGCGTTCCGGCCTCGATCAATCGATCACGCGTCGATCGAACCATTGCTGCTGACCCGCACACCAAGACCTGATGTTCGGTGAACGCACCGTACGACGCGACGACGTCGGCGAGCGTTCCCTCGATGAGATGATCGTCGCCGAATCCGATGTCGACGTTCAACCGGTCGAACCATCCGTCGGGCGGGCCGCCGTCGGAGAGATCTTCGACGACAGGAATGGGCTGCAACCACGGAAACTGGTCGGCGAGTAGCCACAGCATGTCCGCTGCGTAGAGATCGCGAAGCGTTCTGCCACCGAAGAAGAGGTACACCTGCGGCGGGTTCGGGGTCTGAGCCAGATCGAGAATGATCGACCGGAGCGGAGCCAAGCCGGTTCCGCCCGCGACCATGACGACGGTGGGTCCGTTCTCGTCGACGGACAGGTTGCCGCGCGGGTCGAGGATCTGCCAGACGTCACCGGGCTGGGTGTCCTTGACTATCGAACCGCTGACCCAACCGCCGGGAACCGTCTTGACGTGAAACTCCAGCTTCCCGTCGTGTGAGGGAGGCAGGGCGGGGGAGAGCCGACGGAGCAACCGCGAATTCTGCGGGACGCTGACATCGACGTACTGGCCGGGGCGGAAGGGGACGACATCGCCGACCAGGCGGACAACCGCCAGATCCTCACGGAGACGGTGATGTTCGACGACTGTGCTCGACCAGGTTCGCTGGGCCATGAAAGTTCTCCTGTAGTCAGTAGAGCGGGTCGTGCCGGATCTGGTCGAGCGGAGTTCCGCCGGCACGCAAGGCGTAGACGGTCGTCTTGATCATCGACGGTGACCCCGAGATCTGCACCTGACGGTCGGCCCACGAGCCGAACTGCGCGACCACTTTTCCGATCGGTCCGATCAGCCGGCTGTGCATTCCGAAGGGTGGTTCGAGCACCGGTCCGTTGTGCCACCAAGGGTTTTCGGGTTCTTCGGAAACCGGTACGACGGTCAACCACGGGTTGCTGAGCGAGATGTGCCAGAGGGTTTCGAGGTCGTAGAGATCGCACGGGTAGCGGCCGCCGACGAACAGATGCACGCGCGGGTTGTTCGCGCGTTGGGACATTTCCATCACCTGGGCCCGCAGAGGGGCGATGCCGGTGCCGGACCCGATCATGAGAACGTCACGGTCGCTGGTGAAGTCGACCTCGAGACCGCCGAGGGGAGTGGACATGACCCAGCGGTCACCGACGTTGGTTTCGCTGACGATCGCGGGGCTGACCCATCCTCCCGACACCTTGCGGATGTGGAACTCGAGCTGACCGAAAGGGTTGGTCGGAATCGCCGGTGAGTAGTACCGCCACATTTTCGGGCGCTGCGGAATCTGAACGCCGACGTACTGTCCCGCCCCGTACGGAATGGGTGGGTCGGCTTCGAGGCGCACTATCGCCAGATCGTCGAGGACTCGTTCGTGGCTGACCACGGTTGCGCCCCAGAGCGCCGGGGTCGTATCGGATTCGGCGCCGTCGGCCATCGTGCTCACGACGAGGTCGGTGAACTGCGACCAGGCCTCGTCCAGTTCCGGCGTCCACTTGTAGCGGCTGTGCGCGCTCGTGCCGTACATCGACCGAACCGCGCGCTTCAGAGCGACGCCTGCGGCCTCGTAGTGCTCACGCTCGACACCGTAGCGACGGTGGTCGCGGCCGAGTTGCGTGAGGAACTTTCGGATCCGGCGGTGCTGAGGCAGATTCTTCACGACGAACTCGACGGCTCTGAAGAAACGGTGGCCCTGCGATTCCATCCCGGCGGGGAACAATGAGCGGTACAGAGGATGTTCCGCAAAGAGACCGGTGTAGAACACTGCCGAGAAGTGCGCGCGGCTCTCTTCGTCGTCGGTCAGAGAATCGAGGCTGGATTGCAGACGGGCGATCACTGTCGGATCCAATCCATCCCCCTTTCGCACCAGCTGCAACTCTCGCCACAATTCTAGTACGGCCGAAAATGTGACCTACGAAACCAACTCGGTCTGGCGAAAACAAACTTGAGCGGAATAGACTCAAGTTTGTCCGCGTTGAGCATAGTGACACAGTCGCAATACCAACCGGTCGCGGCTCTTCCCGTTCGACTTCGCCAGAAAGGTGACAAGTGGACTCGTTCACACCAACAACCAAGACCCAGGCTGCGATGACGGCTGCACTGCAGTCGGCGTCGTCGGCGGGTAATCCCGATATCCGGCCCGCCCATCTGCTGGTCGCATTGCTCGACCAGACCGACGGCATCGCTGCCCCATTACTCAAAGCCGTAGGCGTCGACCCCACGGTCGTACACCGTGAAGCTCAGGCAATCGTCGACCGCCTGCCCAAGACAACCGGCGCAAGCTCCACTCCGCAACTCGGACGCGAGGCACTCGCGGCACTGACCGCTGCTCAGCACCTCGCCACCGAGATGGACGACGAATACGTCTCCACCGAGCACGTCCTCTACGGACTGGCCGGCGGCGACTCCGACGTCGCCCAGTTGCTCGTGCGCCACGGCGCCACCCAGGACGCACTGCGTGAAGCCTTCACCACCGTCCGCGGCAGCGCTCGCGTCACCAGCCCGGAGCCGGAAGGCACCTACCAAGCGCTGGAGAAGTACTCCACCGACCTCACCGAAGCCGCGCGAAGCGGCAAGCTCGATCCGGTGATCGGTCGCGACACCGAGATTCGTCGTGTCGTGCAGGTGCTCTCGCGTCGTACAAAGAACAACCCGGTCCTCATCGGTGAGCCCGGCGTCGGTAAGACCGCGATCGTGGAGGGCCTGGCCCAACGCATCGTCGCGGGTGACGTCCCGGAATCGCTGCGAGGCAAGACCGTCGTGTCCCTGGACCTCGGGTCCATGGTCGCCGGTGCCAAGTTCCGCGGTGAATTCGAGGAACGTCTCAAGGCAGTTCTGGACGACATCAAGAACAGCGCCGGACAGGTCATCACCTTCATCGACGAGTTGCACACCATCGTCGGCGCCGGAGCCACCGGTGAATCCGCGATGGACGCAGGCAACATGATCAAGCCGATGCTCGCCCGCGGTGAGCTGCGGTTGGTCGGTGCCACCACACTCGAGGAGTACCGCAAGTACATCGAGAAGGACGCAGCACTCGAGCGTCGTTTCCAGCAGGTGCTCGTCGGTGAGCCCTCGGTCGAGGACACCATCGGCATCCTGCGCGGCCTCAAGGAGCGCTACGAAGTGCACCACGGCGTGCGCATCACCGACTCCGCGTTGGTGGCTGCTGCCGCGCTGTCGGACCGCTACATCACGTCGCGGTTCCTGCCGGACAAGGCCATCGACCTCGTGGACGAAGCCGCATCGCGACTGCGTATGGAGATCGACTCGCGGCCCGTCGAGATCGACGAGGTGGAACGCACGGTTCGCCGACTCGAAATCGAAGAAGTGGCACTCGAGAAGGAAACCGACGACGCGTCCAAGGCACGGCTCGAGAAGCTGCGTCAGGAACTCGCCGACGACCGCGAAAAGCTCAATCAGCTCAGCACCCGCTGGCAGAACGAAAAGCAGGCCATCGACTCGGTGCGCGTGCTGAAGGAACAGCTCGAAAACCTGCGAGGAGAGTCCGAACGCGCTGAGCGTGACGGCGATCTGGGCAAGGCAGCCGAGTTGCGCTACGGCCGCATCCCGGCGCTGGAGAAGGAACTGGAAGAGGCAGCAGCCGCTTCCGGAGCCGCCTCCGACGGTGACGTGATGCTCAAGGAAGAGGTCGGGCCAGACGACGTCGCAGACGTGGTCGCAGCCTGGACCGGAATCCCCGCCGGCCGGATGATGGAAGGCGAGACCGAGAAGCTGCTCCGCATGGAGTCCGAACTCGGCAAGCGGGTCGTCGGCCAGACCGACGCCGTCGTCGCCGTCTCGGATGCGGTTCGCCGCGCCCGAGCAGGTGTCGCCGACCCCAATCGGCCCACTGGTTCCTTCCTGTTCCTCGGCCCGACCGGCGTCGGTAAGACGGAGCTCGCCAAAGCCTTGGCGGACTTCCTCTTCGACGACGAGCGCGCGATGATCCGCATCGACATGAGCGAATACGGTGAGAAGCACTCGGTGGCCCGACTCGTCGGCGCCCCTCCGGGATACGTCGGCTACGAAGCCGGCGGCCAGCTCACCGAAGCTGTCCGGCGACGCCCGTACTCGGTGGTCCTCTTCGACGAGGTCGAGAAGGCACACCCCGACGTGTTCGACGTCCTGCTCGCAGTGCTCGACGAAGGCCGACTCACCGACGGTCAAGGCCGCACGGTGGACTTCCGCAACACCATCCTGATCCTGACCTCCAACCTGGGATCCGGTGGAACACGTGAGCAGGTCATGGATGCGGTACGCCACGCGTTCAAGCCGGAGTTCATCAACCGTCTCGACGACGTGGTCATCTTCGACTCGCTCTCCGAAGAGCAGCTGGAGCACATCGTGGACATCCAGCTCGAGCAGTTGCAGAAGCGTCTGGCTGCGCGTCGTCTCACCCTCGAGGTGAACGGTGCGGCTCGGATGTGGCTCGCAGTGCGCGGCTACGACCCGCTGTACGGCGCTCGGCCTCTACGTCGACTCGTTCAGCAGTCGATCGGCGACCAGCTCGCCAAGCTGCTCCTGGCAGGCAAGGTCCAGGACGGCGACACCGTGCACGTCGGTGTCAGCGAGGACGCGGATCAGTTGGTTCTCTCCTGATTCGGTAAGCGGAATGCCCCGTCGATCCACTTGGATCGGCGGGGCATTCGCATTTTGTTCTACCCTGGATGGCTGGATGCTCGAACCGGGGATGAGTGCACCCGCGCCTCTCCGAACGACTTCGACGCTCTTTCGTCCCAACCGAAGGTGAGCCAGGCATGACCGATCAGAACGATCCGCGTAACTCGGGTGGGCCGCGCCGTGAGGATCCCGAGGCCACCGAGGTGTGGGGGCGTACGCCCGACCAGCCGACGGAGCAGTACGGGACGGTGTCCGGCCAGAATCCGAACCAGCCGACGGAGTATTTCGGTCAGCAGCCGGGGGCACAGCAGTATCCCTACGGTGGCCCGGATCAGAACACGGAGTACTTGGGGCAGCAGGGGCAGCAGCCGAATCCCACTCAGGCGTTCCCTGCCTACAACCCGCAGTTCGATCCGCAGGCGCCGCCGCCCGGAGCGACGCAGGCCTATCCGCCGTACACGGCCCAGCAGTACGGGACCACGGATCAGTACGGAAATACGCAGCAGTACGGAAATACACAGCAGTATCCGGTTGCCGGTGGTGGCGGTGGTGTCCCGCCGGAACAGCCGTTCATCGAGGACGGGTCGTCGGGAGGCGGCAAGAAGCGCAAGCTCGCGACATGGGTGGCCGCCGGCGTGGTCGGGATCCTGGTCGCCGTGATCGCGATCGTCGCGTTCTCGGCGTTCGGTTCGAACGACAAGGGCACCCAGACCGCTTTCGTTCCCCCGACCACCACGACGCAGGCGCCGACCACCACACCGCCGAAGGCGAGCACCACGGCACCGACTCCGACGACGGATTCCCCGCTCAGCCAGCTTCCGGGCGGGCTCGGCGAAGTCATCGGTGACGCCGGGGGAGCCGTCGGCACCGTCAAGTCGAATGACGGCGGCACATTGGTCATCGATTCGATCGGCGGCTCGCAGGTGACGATCCTGACCACTGCGGACACCACGCTCATCGCGCTCAACCGCGCCACCATCGCCGATCTGCAACCGGGAGACAACATCGTCGTCGACGGAACGCCGGTGGAGAACGGGACGATGACCGCCAACACGATTCTGAGTACGTCGCTGCCGAAGTTCGGCAACTGAGTCGTTCACGACACATCGGGCGAGTCCACCAGGGTGTCGCGGGAGGTTGAAGCCGCGAGTCGCTACCCTGGAGGGTGATGACTGGAATGTGGTTCGGACTGGCAGCAATTGCACTCGCAGGCGCGGGTGCGCTTCTGTACGTCGACAGGACGAGGCGAGATCAATCAGGGCGAGTGCGTCAGATCTGGGCGAAGGCTCAGGGCTACACGTACACGGCTACCGACGATCAGCTGGCAGGCGAATGGCATCGCGCGGTCATGGCCAAGCAGGACTACCTCACAGCCACCGACGTCGTCCGAGGCCGTCGCCGCGGAGAGCAGTTCGTGCTGTTCGACCTGGAAGAGACCGCGACCATCGTGGCCGTTCGCCGCGAGATCGGGTCCGACGTCGACATCGATCTCCGGTTGAAGTCGACAGCTCCGCCCAAAGACGGTGACCTGAACCTGCTGGGTGCGATCGGTTCCCGGGTGGTTTTCGCAACGGACCTCGAGATTGCTCGTCGCGTCTGCGATCAGCGCATGGTGGCGTTCACCGAATCCGTTCCGCCGTCGATCAGCATGCTGTGGAGCGAAGGGCCGTGGACGCTCGGCTCGCTGCCGGTGACCAGCAACGGCCGGGATTGGGACGCAGCAATCGAGTCGGTTGCGCGGCTGTCCGGCATCTTGCACGTACTGCCCCCCGTCACCGATCCCAACGAACTCGAGGTCGATCACGATCCGAGCCGTCCGCGGCCGGGGGCCGAGAAGTCTCGCCCCGCTCAGGATCCGGTAGAGCAGCCCCGTTCGCGTCAGGAGCAGCCGCCTCGTGAAGCTGCACCTCGTGAATTTTCGCCGCGCGAGTCCGCGCCGCGTGAATCTGGATCGCGTGAATCTGGACCGCGTGAATCTGCGCCACGTCAGGACCAATCGCTGCGCAAGCCCGAGGCGGCCGACAAGCCGGCTCAGCGTCCGGCGTCGCAGCGCTCGGGCACAATTCGCCCCGTCGACTGACCTTCAGGTTCCCGTCCCGTCCCGATAACCACTAGCGTGGCCGGTATGTCGACTTCCCACTCGGATCGCCCTGTGCGTCCCGTTGCCCTGGTGACCGGACCTACCTCTGGTCTCGGCGCTGGTTTCGCCAAGAAATACGCCTCCCTTGGATACGACCTGGTTCTCGTCGCGCGTGACGAGGTCAGATTGCATGACCTCGCGTCCGAGCTGAAGACGATGTTCGGCACCGAGTCGGAGATTTTGGTTGCCGATCTCGCATCCGAGGCCGGACGCGACACGGTCGCGCTTCGATTGGAGAAGGGCGTCGAGGTGTTGGTGAACAACGCCGGATTCGGTACGTCCGGCGAGTTCTGGACCGCAGATCCGGCGCTGCTGCAGTCGCAACTCGACGTCAACGTCACCGCCGTGATGCGGCTGACCCGCGCGGCGCTGCCCAGCATGATCGCGTCGGCGCACGGAACGATCGTCAACGTCGCGAGCGTCGCGGGGCTGTTGTCCGGGCGCGGTTCGACGTACTCGGCAAGCAAGGCGTACGTGATCTCGTTCACGGAGGGACTGTCCGGCGGGTTGGCCGGAACGGGAGTGCGCGTGCAGGCGCTGTGCCCGGGCTTCATCCGCACCGAGTTCCACGAGCGTGCGGGTATCGAGATGTCCACGATCCCCAAGCCGATGTGGCTGAGCGTCGACCAGGTGGTTGCGGCGTCGATGAAGGATCTCGGTGACGACAAGGTCATCAGCATTCCGGGAGTCCAGTACAAGGTCCTCACTACGGCTGGGCGTCTGGTTCCCAAGGGTCTGGTTCGTCGGCTGACGAACATCGTCGGCCGAGGCCGCGGGCGAACCTAGCCCAGAGGCAGAAGCCGAACACAAGGCAGTGGTCGGTAGGCTGAGCACTCATGAGCGATCGTGAGGATTTGGCTGCGCTGGTGCGCGAATTGGCTGTTGTACACGGAAAGGTGACGTTGTCCTCGGGCAAGGAAGCCGATTACTACGTCGACCTTCGCCGCGCGACACTTCACCACAAGGCGGCGCCGCTGATCGGCTCGCTGCTGCGTGAACTGGTCGCGGACTGGGATTTCGACGCCGTCGGCGGTTTGACGATGGGCGCCGATCCGGTTGCGATGGCGGTGATGCACGCTCCCGGACGCCCGATCGACGCGTTCGTCGTTCGCAAAGCTGCCAAGGCACACGGGATGCAGCGTCAGATCGAGGGCCCGGACATCGTGGGCAAGCGTGTCCTGGTTGTCGAGGACACGACCACGACAGGCAATTCGCCGCTGACAGCAGTGAAGGCCCTGCGCGAGGCGGGGGCCACCGTGGTCGGAGTCGCGACGGTCGTCGATCGCGCGACGGGTGCGGATGCGGTGATCGGTGCGGAGGGCGTCGAGTACCGCTCGCTGTTGGGCCTGGAAGATCTGAACCTGAGCTGACGCCCCGTGAGTGGTTAAGGGGTCCCTGCACTCCTTAACCACTCACAGGGGTCAGTCGCCGACGGTGACGGCGAGCGCTTCGTCGACGCTGTGCGGCGCGGGATCGTGGTCGTCGACGTGCGCGAGGACCTTGCGTCCGCTCGACAGGACGAACACGGCGGCGAGGGTGAGCACCGCGCCGACCCAGAACGGCATGTGGACGTTGGACTCGCCGAGCTTGCCGGCAACCCACGGGGCTGCGGCGCCGCCGACGAATCGAACGAAGCTGTAGGCAGCCGAGGCGGTCGACCGTTCCACGGGAGCCGAGATCATGACGGTTTCGGTGATGAGTGTGTTGTTCACGCCGAGGAACAAACCGGCGAGGACGACGCCGACGATCAGGACGATCTTGTTCTCGGTGAAGAGCGCCATCATGCCGAGGTCGAGTGCGAACAGTGTCAGCGCCAGCATCATCATCGGTAGGGTGCCGAAGCGTCGTTGCAGGCGAGGGGCGAGGAAAACCGACGAGATCGCCAGCATCAGGCCCCAGCCGAAGAAGATGAATCCGATCGGGTACGCCCCCATGTCGAGGGGGAACGGTGTGTACGCGAGCAGCGTGAAGAATCCGTAGTTGTAGAGCAGCGCGGTGATGGCAACGGTGAGTAGCCCGCGGTGCCGCAGAGCCTGGAACGGCGCAGCGATGGATGTGTGGTGTTCGGGCTTGGGTGCGCTCGGAAGCATCACGACGATGAGAATGAAGGCAACCGCCATCAGAGCTGCGACGCCGAAGAACGGTGCGCGCCAGCTGATGTCACCGAGAACGCCGCCGACCAACGGTCCGACCGCGATACCGATGCCCAGTGCAGCTTCGTACAGGATGATCGCACGTGCGACGCCGCCGCTGGCCGCGCCGACGATGGCCGCCAGTGCCGTTGCGATGAACAGTGCATTGCCGAGTCCCCAGCCCGCACGGAATCCGACGATCTGCCCGATGGTGCTGGAAGCGCCTGCCAGAGAAGCGAACACGATGATGATGGCAAGGCCTGCAAGGAGTGTCTTCTTGGCGCCGATGCGGCTGGACACCACACCGGTGATGAGCATGGCCACGCCGGTGACGAGCATGTAGCTGGTGAACAGGAGCGAAACCTGCGACGGTGTGGCGTCGAGTTGTTCGCCGATCGGCTTGAGGATCGGATCGACCAAACCGATGCCCATGAAGGCGATGACGCTGGCAAAAGCTACCGCCCACACCGCTTTCGGTTGCTTCAGGAGGCTCGGCGGAGCCTCGTTCTGGTGCGTTGATGTCGCGGTCGTGTTGCTCACGGCCACCTCCTTTTTCAGTGGTGGGTAGTTCAGCTGGGGTCGGAAGTCTTGATGATGGACCGTAATTCGGCCAATCCGTCAGCCAGCTTCTTGATCTGCTCGGGCTCGAGTTCGACGAAGTGAGGTACCAGGGCGTCGGCGATCTCGTTTCGGCCGTCGTTCAATATCTTTCGACCCTTCTCGGTCATGGCGACGCGCACTGCGCGGGCGTCCTCCGGGTCGGCCCGGCGTTCGACGTAACCGTGTTCGCCGAGTTTGCGTAGCAATGCGGTGGCGGAGGGCTGCGAGCATCTGTCGAGCCGGGCGAAATCGCTGATGCGCATTTCGCCGTACTCCTCGAGAAGTGAGAGTGCGCGCAGCCAGGCGCGTGGGTACTGCTCGGACGCGAACGAACCTGCCAGCTTCGCGAAGCGGTGTGTATTGCTCACGAGGTCGACGAGTAGTTCGTGCAGTTGCTGCTGGTCATCGGACACGAGAAATATTATTACATAGGGTAACTATGTAAATCAACGGGTGTGCGGAAGGTGGTTCGTCACAGTCGAGGTGACCAGTGCCGCGATGTCGAGGTCGGGGCAGACGAGCGTGAGGCTTCGGTTTGTCGCCAGCACTGCGATGCCGTGGGTTCCCGTCCAGATGTTCAGTGCAGAAGTGGTGGGATCGGAGGCGTCGGCCTCGTCGGTCAGGGATTGCAGGGCGGCGAAGAGTGGGAGTGAAGACTCCCGGAGGTTGCTGCCTGCGCCCTCGAGGAGGTCGTGGCGGAACATCAACTCGAACATTGCGGGTCGCTCCTGGGCGAATGACACGTATTCGATTGCTGCCGAGATCAATCGGCTACGAGCGGGTTGTTTGCCGGCGAGGATGGGATCGAGTCTGTCGGTGAGATCGCGCAGGCCGTGTGAGGCGATTGCGGCAAGCAGGCTGTTGTGGGTCGGAAAGTATCTCCGCGGGGCGCCGTGCGACACGCCCGCGCGCCGCGCGATCTCCCGTAGCGTCAGTTCCGTGGCGCCGTCGACATCGAGAATCTCGACGCCGGTGGCGACAAGTGTTTCGCGAAGGCTGCTGACAGTCATGGAAGACAGTGTCTACTATCTTGAACGTAGACACTGTCTACTAGACGGAAAAGGTGATGCCCTGTGCTCTACTGGCTGTTCAAATACGTCCTGATCGGCCCGGTCCTCTGGCTGTTCGGGCGGCCGACGATCGAGGGCCAGCACCACATCCCCAAGAAGGGGCCGGTGATTCTCGCCGGCAACCATCGGGCAGTCGTCGACTCGTTCTTCCTGGTTCTCATGGTGCGCCGACGCATCACCTTTGTCGCGAAGAGTGAATATTTCACCGGGACCGGTGTGAAGGGCGCGATGCAGCGCTGGTTCTTCGGTGGGGCGGGTCAGGTGCCGATCGATCGTAGCGGCGCCGACGCCTCCCGTGCGGCGTTGGACACGGCCATCGGAATTCTCGACAAGGGCGGGGTCTGGGGGATCTATCCCGAGGGAACGCGATCACCCGACGGGTGCCTGTACAAGGGAAAGACCGGAGCGATTCGCGTTGCCCTGGAAACCGGGGCACCGGTCATTCCCGTCGTCGTGCACGGCGGCGACGCCGTCAACCCGCCGGGGACGCGGATGTGGCGCTTCAGCAAGGTCCGGATCACGGTAGGGGAGCCGATCGACTTCTCGCGGTACCGCGAACTTCGGGGCTACCAGGCCGTCGTGCGCGCGGCGACGGACGAATTGATGACGGTTCTCTGTGAGCAATCGGGGCAGGAATACGTCGATGTCTACGGCGCGGACGTCAAATCCGGCGATGCCGCCTGAGTGACCCAGTACGGTCGCTGTTGGACGTGTAACCAACAGGAGGATTGTGATGGCGGGCAAGTGGGGCATCGAGCACGCAGTTTTTGCGGCGGCGACGGCAGCGACCGTGGTCGGGGCAGTAGTCGGTAACGAGCGGGTTCAGCAGATCGCGAAGCCCCTGATTGCACCCGCCCTCGCTGCCCGAGTGCTGCGCAAGCGTTCGGAGACGGAAACTGCCGATACCGCACTGCTTCTGGCCGGCCTCGCCGCTGCAACTGTCGGCGACGTGTTCATGATCGACCCGGACAACGATGCTCGTCTGATCAAGGGCGCGTCCTCGTTTGCGGTGATGCAGGCCAGTTACTCGGCGCTGCTGCTGCGCCGTGGCGCTCGCCCGACCCGCGCTGCCCTGAGGCCCCGCATCAGCGGTTGGTCGACGGCGTCCGGTCTGTTGCGTGCCAAGGCGCCGAGCGTGTCGACGCCGCTCACCGGATACGGATTGATGTTGGGAACCACCTCGACGTTGTCGGCGGACCCCGCTCTGGCACCGCAATCGAAGGCCGTGCTCGACGTGGTCGTCCCGAACAAGGATCGACGCTCGTGGCTCGGATTGGGCGGAGTGCTCTTCACCGCGTCCGACGGGCTGATCGTGGTGCGTCGACTGTTCATCCGCGGCACCGCCGGCCGCGCTGCTGCCGAGGGTGTGATCCTGGCGTCGTACGCGGGAGCGCAACTGATGCTGGTGGAGGGCATGTTGGCGCTGGGACGCAAGAAGAGCGTCTAGTTTTTCACGGGCACAGCATGATTCGGTCCCGGTTCTTCGGGTCCACCATGACGGTGACCGTGGATCCCGGAGTGATCTTGTCTTTGAACTCGGGCCGGATCTCGTACTCGATCCGGCCCGAGTACGAATCGGAACCTGGAACCGTGAGGTGGAGTGCGAGCTTGGCCAACTCGCCGTCGACGGTTCGGCGCAGGGGTGTGACCTTGTCGATTCGTGCCCATCCTTCGAGGCCGTGCTTCTCGAGTTTGCGCTCGGCACGGGTCGGGCGGTTGGCCCAGGCCATTCCGAATCCGAGAACCGAGCCGAAAGCGGCGAGCAGCCCGCCGATCTGATAGGGCAGCGTGCCGGGTGGGGTGTGCTCGACCAGCCATCCGAGCCACACCGCGAGCACGATCAGATACCCCACCGCGATGAAACACACGGTGTGTACGACGCGACGGTGATTCATCAGATTTCCTCCACATCCAGGATAGCCTGACCGGATGAGCGAACCGAACGTCTTCATCACCGGTGCTGCGGCTGGAATCGGGCGGGAGACGTCGCTGTTGTTCGCGCGCAACGGATACCGCGTCGGCGCATTCGACATCGACGACGTCGGCCTTGCCTCTGTGAAGGCCGAGATCGACGGCTTCGGCGGCAGCGTCTTGACGGGTGTCCTGGACGTCACCGATCCGGCCGGATGGGCGCGGTGTCTGGCCGATTTTGCCGGGGAGTCAGGGCGTCTGGACATCCTGATCAACAACGCGGGCGTGCTCTCCTCGGGACGGTTCGAGGATATTTCTCTTGCGGCGCATCGCCGAATGGTCGACATCAACGTCACCGGCACGCTCAACGGCACGCACACGGCTTTCCCGTACCTCCGTGATACCGCCGGGGCGCAGGTAGTCAATCTGTGCTCCGCGTCGGCGATCTACGGCCAACCCGAACTCGCGACGTACGGCGCAACCAAGTTCGCGATTCGCGGCCTGACCGAGGCGCTCGATTTGGAATGGGCACAGCACGACATCCGCGTACTAGCGCTCTGGCCGTTGTTCGTCCAGACCGCGATGGTCACCGGAATGGACACCGGTGCCACCAGATCTCTGGGTATCAAGCTGACTGCCACCGACGTCGCGCAGGAGCTGTGGACGGCCACACGCGGCGCCGGTCGCGTACACAAGGTTCACTACCCGGTCGGAACTCAGGCGAAGCTCTTCCTCAGTGCGTCGCGGTTCTCGCCCGCGTGGCTCTCACGGCTGATGAACAAGCGCGTCACCAGCACTTAGTCGGCCGCACGATAGAGTGCACTGTCGGCTGTTGCTGGGCCAAGATGACGTGTGTGGAGGTAGTCGGGTGGTTCGTGTTCGGGTGGGGTTCGTGTTGTTGGGCGTCGGATCGGTGCTCGTGCTCGCAGGGTGCGGCGGGGAGGCGGATTCGGCACCGACCGTAGCGGCGCAGCCCAGTTCGACCACCACGACCGCGACACCGACGACAACAACCACCGTCGCGCCCGTCGTCACCACGACCACCGAACCACCGACCACGACGCTGCCGCCGACGACGACGCTCACGGACGTGCAGTTCGAGCGCAACGAGTCGTACTACTTCACCACTCCCGACGGTAACTTCCAGTGCGGCATCATCAAGTTGCCCACCAGAATCGAAGCCGGGTGCGAGGGAACGACCACCCCGGTCCCGCCGCGGCCGGAAAGCTGCATGGTCAACTGGGGCAACGGCATTCGCGTCACCGACGAGGGTGAGGGTGCTTTCATGTGTTCGGGCGGTGAGGTGTACACCTCCGGCGGCCCCGACGCCGATCCGGTGTTGGCCGCCGGTCAACCGCTGAGCAAACTGGGTTTCACCTGCACGACCACCGCGACAGACGTCTCGTGTGTCAACGATCAGACCACGCACGGCTTCGCCGTGGCTGCAGATTCCAACGAGGTGTTCTGATGACCGAAGTCGCAGCCGACGACGTCTCCGGCGGGGCCGGTGAACCGGGACCCACCGAGTGGGGCGAGAATCCCAACGGTGTCGGACCGTGGGCCGAGGAACACGACACGGAACCGCCGACCGACGAGCGCTACGACCCGGTACTGCTGGCCGAGGGTGATCGTCGAAACGTCTTGGACGAGTACCGGTACTGGACGCGGGAAGCGATAGTCGAGGACATCGACTCGCGCCGTCACACGATGCATGTCGCCATCGAGAACTTCGCGCACGACGCCAACATCGGCACGGTAGTCCGCACGGCCAACGCGTTTGCCGCAGCCGCCGTCCACATCGTGGGGCGTCGGCGCTGGAATCGGCGGGGCGCCATGGTGACCGATCGATACCAGCACATCGTTCACCACGCCGACATCGGCGAACTCGTCGAGTACGCCCGTGAGAATTCACTCACGATCGTGGCCGTCGACAACACTCCGGGGTCGGTGCCGCTGGAAACGGCAAGCCTGCCGCGAGAGTGCATCCTGCTGTTCGGCCAAGAAGGCCCCGGAGTGACCGATCATGCGAAAGAGGTTGCGTCCATGACGGTCTCGATCGCGCAATTCGGGTCGACCCGCAGCATCAACGCCGGAGTCGCGGCCGGTATCGCGATGCACGCGTGGGTCCGTGAGCATGCCGATCTCGCCGATTCCCGCTGATCTCGCTCTCGTATTCCGGCTAGCGCGTAGCGGCTCGACCAGACAGGATAGGTAGTTATGCAGGAAGTGTGGGCAGAGCGGGCCGATGCGGCTGAGGGCGCGATAGTCAGTCGTCACCTTCGGCGCCTGTGGGGGATGCCCCGGACAGCACTCGGCGTGGTTGCCTGGCCTGCAGTTCGGCGCGAGCGGATGTTCAAGCCCTGGCACTACTGGTGGCAGGCGCACCTGCTCGATACTGCAATCGACGCACTCGAACGTGACCCGACGCCCAAGCGTCGTCGCCGGGTGGCCAAGGTTGCCCGCAGTGTGCGGGTCCGCAACGTCTCGGCGTGGACCAACAACTACTACGACGACATGGCGTGGCTGGGCCTCTCGCTCGAACGTGCTCAACGCATGTTCTCGGTCGATCACCGGACCGCGGTCCAGGCGCTCGAATCGCAACTTTTCGATTCGTGGTCCCCGGCCGACGGCGGCGGCATTCCGTGGTGCAAAGGTTCCGACTTCTACAACACCCCGGCAAACGGACCCGCCGGAATCATGCTGGCGCGCACCGGAAAACTCTGGCGTGCGCAAGCAACGGCCGACTGGATCGACGAGACGCTGCGGGATCCGGACTCCGGACTGATCTTCGACGGTATCCGCCGCGACGGCACCCTCGAGCGCGCGATCTACTCGTACTGTCAAGGCGTCACGCTGGGGTTGGAAACCGAGTTGTCGACGCGATTGGGCGAGCCGCGTCACCGCGAGCGAGTCCACAAACTCGTCGACGCCGTGTACGACGGCATGACCGAGTACGGAGTCATCACGGGCGGCGGCGGAGGCGACGGCGGATTGTTCAACGCAATCCTGGCCCGCTACCTCGCGTTCGTGGTGGTGAACCTGTCCTGGGAGACGCACGAGGACCTGCGAGCGCGCGAACTCGCAGCGCAGATCGTTCTGTCCTCCGCCGAAGCCGCCTGGAACAACAGGCTGCAGATCGAAGGTCTGCCGCTGTTCGGGCACGACTGGACCAAGGATGCTCAGTTGCCGAGTCTGTCCGGCGACATCGCCACCTTCGCAGCTGGAACGGTGCGCTCGTCGAGCGTCCCCGAGCGAGACCTCTCGGTGCAGGTGGGTGGGTGGATGCTCATGGAAGCGGCATTTGTCGTCTCGGCGGCTGGATACCCGCGTAAGCGCTAGGCTTTTCCGTCATGGAATCCCGGCACGTGATCGACACCGACGGCGTTCGTCTTCACATCGACGTCGGTGGGTCGGGGTCGGACGTTCTGGTTCTCTCCGGCGGCCCGGGATGCGTTCACTATCTTGCTCACGACGAGCTGTTCCCTGAAGGAATGCGCGCGTGGTGCCCTGAGCCGCGCGGAGTCGGCCGGTCCGGTGGCGGCGCTCATTCGATGACGCAGGCGGTTACGGACCTCGAACTGGTCCGGCGCACCTTCGAGATCGACAGCTGGGTCGTGCTGGGGCACTCGTGGGGATCCGACTTGGCAGTGCGGTACGCACTCGACTGTCCGGAATCGGTGTCCGGGGTCGTCGGAATCGCGGGGCACGGCCTCCACAAGGACCGGACCTGGTCGAAGCAGTACGAAGCGGGGATCGAGCCGGACCCGCAGATACCTTGGGAACCTGTTGTCTGGCAATCGCTTCAAGAATCGTTCGTCGAATGGATTCATGAACCACAGCTGTTTCGGCAGTTGGCCGACTCACCCGTGCCCATGACATTTCTCGCGGCAGCCGACGACATTCGCCCGTCGTGGCCGTTGCAGCAACTGGCCGCGCTGGTGCCGAACGGTAGTTTCGAGGTCGTCGACGGTGTCGCGCACAACTTCTGGCAGTCTCACCCGGGCCTGTGGAGGACGATCGTCACCGAGGCTTGTGCGACGCACTCTCGACTCTCCTGATCTCCACCAGGATCCGCTCCGCAACGGTCTGATATCCCAGGCTCCGATTGACGGTCAGCATCGGGTGATTTTCCGTGTTCACCGTCGTGTAAATCTTTTGCAGCAAAGGAAATTCAGCTGCCAACACAGCCGCTTGTTGCTCCTTGACCCACTGAGCGAGGCCATGCCCGCGATGTTGGGGAAGTACCACGGTGTCGTGCTGCGAAGCGTGGGTGCAGTCGTGCTCGTCCACTGTCACTACTGTCGCTGCGGCCACCTCGCCGACGCCGTCGACCGCGCAGCACACCAGGAGTACCTGAGAGCCACCCGTCATCTTCTGTTCCCAGGATCTGACCTCGTCGGCTCCCCAATTACGTTCGGGCATCTGCAGTTCGGCTCCCGGTGCGTCGAGAAGTCGATTCAATGCCTCCGCGAAGGAGTGGACAAGCTCGTCGGGGGTTCGGTTGCGCCAACTGACGATTCGATAGCCGGGGCGATCGCTTTCTGCGGTGGGAGGGCTGAGGTGCTGCACCTGGTTGGCCAGTCGAAGCAGCACACGATGGCCGTCGAACTTGTGCAGGAAGTGTTCGGCCGCACTTCCCACGAGCGCGGTGACCCTGATTCTCCGCACGCCGAACCTGGTGATGTCGACCTCGACGAGTTCGGAAAGCGCTCGTCCTACTCCTCGTCGCTGCGCATGGGGCGTCACGTACATCCGAAACTCTGCGAGGTCGGCTTCGGCTGAATTTCGTCGTGCCTGGGCGATACCGAGAACCTCGTCGGTGTCGTCGTCGCGTGCGATCCAACGCCACACATCGATCGAATCGCCTTCGGCCTCGATCATGTCCGCCAGGACCGCCGCTGTCGGCGCAGTTCCGGAGAGCCGGCGTTGACCTTCGGAGAACACCTCACACCATTGCCGAAGAACAGGTGCCGAGTCCTCGGACGGTACGAACTCGGCTACGACTACGCGGCTCACCCTTGTGACGATACCGAGCTGCCCACCCTGAGTTGGAATCACGCGAACCCTAACCCTGTCGGACGGCGGCGGCAGTTGCCAGCATTCAGGCATGTCTGATTCTCCGCGCCAACTGAGCCTCAACGCGTTCATCCACCCCGCCGGCCATCACGAAGCGGCGTGGCGTCATCCGTGGACAACCCCGGAACGACTGTTCGACGTCACCTATTTCCAGGAGATCGCGCGCACCGCTGAGGCAGCGAAGTTCGACGGAATCTTCTTCGCCGACGGTCCCGCGTTGCGCAGCGACGTCGAGCACGGTCCAGCGGGGACGTTGGAGCCGATCACCTTGTTGACAGCCATCGCAGTGGCGACCGAGCGGATCGGTTTGATCGCGACGGCGTCGACGACGTACTACGAGCCGTACAACCTGGCTCGGCTGTTCGCCTCGCTCGACCACATCTCCAACGGACGCGCGGGGTGGAACATCGTCACCACCGGCACCGACCTGGCAGCAGCCAACTTCGGACTGGCCAAGCATCCGGACCACGGTGACCGGTACTCGCGTGCACGGGAATTCGTCGACGCGGTGGTGCGCTTGTGGGACAGCTGGGAGGACGACGCGATCAGGCTGGACCGGGAGAACGGAATTTACGCGGACAGAAGCAAGATTCACGAGATCAATTACGTCGGCCGGCATCTTCGGGTGCGGGGACCGTTCAACGCACCGCGAACGCCGCAGGGATACCCGGTGCTGGTGCAGGCCGGTGCCTCCAACGACGGTCGCGCGTTTGCCGGTCAGTACGCGGAGGCGATTTTCACAGCGCACCAGAGACTTTCCGATGCTCAGGCGTTCTACACCGACATCAAGTCGAGGGCCGCTCAGTTCGGGCGCAACCCCGATCACGTCAAGATCCTGCCCGGAATCAGCCCGTTCATCGGTGACACCGAAGAGCAGGCCAAGGCACTCGAGCGCGAGTTCAACGAGTTGACTTCGCCGGAGTACGGGCTCGCGCAGCTCGGTGCACTCACCGGAACCGATGTTCGGAATCTGGAACTGGATGCTCCGGTTCCTGTCGAATTGTTCGCGGCGGCAGGTGATGTCACCGACAACAAGCAAAGCAGATTGCAGGTGATTGCCGGCATTGTCGAGCGTGAGCGTCCGACGGTTCGGGGTCTGCTTCATCGTTTGGCGGGTGCGCGCGGACATCGGGTATTTGCCGGAACCGCCGAGCAGGTGGCCGACACGATCGAGGAGTGGTTCACCAGCGGTGCTGCTGACGGATTCAACGTCATGCCGCCGTACTACCCGGGTGGGCTCGAGATCTTCACCGAGCGTGTGGTTCCGATCCTGCAGGATCGCGGTTTGTTCCGGACTGAATACTCGGGTACGACGCTTCGCGATCATTTCGGTTTGCCGAGGCCCGAGAGCCAGTTCTCCGGGAGTGCGTCCGCAGTGCAGTAGGCCCGCTTCCCGTTGTCGATAATGACAATGGTTATCATTAAGGAATGAAGCAGCTACCGGTAACCGTGCTGTCCGGATTTCTGGGCGCAGGCAAGACCACACTCCTCAACCACATCCTCGCCAATCGCGACGGTCGGCGGGTCGCCGTCATCGTCAACGACATGAGCGAGATCAACATCGACGCGGCACTGGTCGCAGGCCAGGGCCACCTCGATCGCACCGAGGAGAAGTTGGTCGAGCTGACCAACGGATGCATCTGCTGCACGCTGCGTGAGGATCTGATCGACGCCGTCGGCGCTCTGGCCCGAGAGGGGCGATTCGATCAGTTGGTGATCGAATCCACCGGCATCTCCGAACCGATGCCGGTGGCAGCCACCTTCGACTGGGAATTCGAGGACGGCTTCAGCCTCGGCTCGCTCGCGAAGCTCGACACGATGGTGACCGTGGTGGACGCGTCGACCTTCCTCGGCGAGCTGGCAAAAGGCGAGCGACTGGACGAGCGCAACCTCGAAGCCGGGGAGGGGGACGGACGCAGCATCTCCGATCTCCTGGTCGATCAGGTGGAGTTCGCCGACGTCATCTTGCTGAACAAGACCGACCTGGTGAGCCAGCGGGCGGCGGGAACCGTCGAGGCAACGCTTCGCAGGCTCAACCCCACCGCGCAACTGATCCGCACCGACCACGGCAAAGTCACCCTCGATCGCGTCCTCGAAACCGGCCTCTACAACCCGGAACTCGCTGCGCAAGTACCCGGTTGGGACGAGGAACTGGCCGGTGGGCACACTCCGGAAACCGAGGAATACGGAATACGCAGCGTCACGTATCGCGCCTCGCGCCCCTTTCATCCTGCGCGACTCGAGGCTGCGCTCGGTCAGTTCGCGGGCCTCTTGCGAAGCAAAGGCTTCTGCTGGATCGCGAGTCGGCCCGAGTTCGCCGCGATCTGGTCGCAGGCAGGCCCCAACCTCGTCATCGAACCGGCTCAACTGTGGGCGTCGGCAGCGGAGGTACCGGGGCAGGAGATCGTGTTCATCGGAGTGAAACTCGACCCGGCAGCGCCGTCACGAATCCTCGATCCAGCCCTGCTGACCGATGACGAACTACGCGAAGGGCCGCGGGCCTGGACGCGCTACGAGGACCCGCTGCCGGCGTGGGACCAGAGCCACGGGCACTGAGCCGTGCGCTTCTAGTCGAGGACTTCTTCGACCTCGACGTCTTCGGCGGGGCGGGCCATCTCCTTGCGGTACTGCCAGATACCCAACGCGGTACCGATGACCAAGCTGACCATCATCACGATCAGCACGGCGGGTAGCAACCACGGTACGCGATCGAGGAACGAGCCACCGTAGAAACCGAGCAGCAAGAGCACCGGCGCCCAGATGATCGCGCCGATGGTGCTCGCGATGGTGTAGCGCGTGTGGTTCATTTTGGCTGCGCCGGCGACCATCGGGCACAGGGTGCGCACCCACGGAACCCAGCGGGCGATCAGGACCGCCCAGAACCCGTGTTTTTCCAACAAGATGTTGACGCGGTGCAAATTCTTCTCGGTGAAGTACTTGCCGCCCTTGCGGGCTTTGATGTGATTGCCGGTTCGGTGGCCGATGACGTACCCGACTTGGTTACCCGCAATGGCGGCAATCATCGCGCCCACCGACAGTGCCCACACGTGGCCTGCACCGGATTCGTGACCGGCAAGCACGATTCCGGCTGTGATCAGTAGCGAATCACCGGGCAGAAACAATCCGAGGATGATCGCGCACTCGATGAAGACGAACGTGACGACGATGATCCAGACCAACAGAGGCCCGGCAGTCTCGAGTGGGGAGAAACTGCCGGATGCGAGCGTCATCGTGGTCAGTTCTTCGCCTCGTTCTGCAATCAGGGGGTGGGGTCTTCGGGGACTGTCACCGTCGAATTGTCCGTAGTGGAAGTATTCGCCGTTTCACCACGTCTCGACGCCAGAATTCGCTTTCCGATTTCGAAGACGATCGGCAGAACCGACACCAGGACGATCAAGATGAAGATGTAGTCGACATTGTCGCGGATGAATTCGATCTGCCCCAGGAGGTAGCCGAGCAAAGTCACGCCGGCACCCCACAGGATGCCGCCGACGATGTTGTAGGTCAGGAACAGTGAGTACTTCATCTTCGAAGCACCGGCGACCACCGGTGCAAAAGTACGCACGATCGGCACGAACCGAGCCAGGATAATGGTGATCGGGCCGTGCTTTTCGAAGAAGGCGTGCGACTCGTCGATGTACTTCTTCTTGAAGAACCGCGCGTCGTCCGTCTTGAACAGGGCAGTTCCGCCCTTGGCGCCTATGTAGAACCCGACTTGGTCGCCCAGAATCGCGGCGATCGGAATGGTCACCAAGAGCACCCACAGAGGTGCGAACGGTTCGATCTCGGTGGACTTGGAAGCCGCGATCAGCCCCGCGGTGAAGAGGAGCGAATCGCCGGGCAAGAGCGGAAACAGCAGGCCGGATTCGATGAAGACCACCAGAAGCAATCCCACCAGAACCCACGTTCCGAAGGAATTCAAGAGGTTCACGGGATCGAGGAAGCCGGGCAGCAAGGCCAGGTTCGTCACGGATTCAGTTGCTGCCTGCACATTCACGGGGGCCAGAGTACCGGCCGAATCTGAGTGTTTCCCACCACCGCAGGTCATCGCGTCGGCGGCGGTGACTGATACCGGGCTTGTGTGGTGGCCGAGACCGCAAAGAGACGTGACGAGTCGGACTTGCCATACTGCTAGGACCACACGAAGCGCTTTCACATCGCCGAGCGCTCCGAACGACACGTATATGGAGGACTCCCGCCGTGCCTATCGCAACTCCCGAGGTCTATGCCGAGATGCTTGGTCGGGCCAAGGAGCATTCCTTTGCCTTCCCCGCCATCAACTGTGTCGGCTCCGAATCCATCAACGCAGCCATCAAGGGCTTCGCGGACGCCGGCAGTGACGGCATCATCCAGTTCTCGACGGGCGGCGCCGAGTTCGGTTCCGGTTTGGGCGTCAAGGACATGGTCACCGGCGCTGTTGCGCTCGCCGAGTTCGCACACGTGATCGCCGCAAAGTACGACGTCACCATCGCGCTGCACACCGACCACTGCCCGAAGGACAAGCTGGACACCTACGTGCGTCCGCTGCTCGCGATCTCGCAGGAGCGCGTCGACGCCGGTCGTAACCCGCTGTTCCAGTCGCACATGTGGGACGGCTCGGCTATCCCGATCGACGAGAACCTGGCCATCGCCAAGGAACTGCTCGCCCTCTCGAAGGCTGCACGCATCATCCTCGAGGTCGAGATCGGCGTCGTCGGCGGCGAAGAAGACGGCGTCGAGGCCGAGATCAACGACAAGCTCTACACCTCGAGCGAGGACTTCGAGAAGACGGTCGACGCTCTGGGCATCGGTGACCAGGGCAAGTACCTGCTCGCTGCCACCTTCGGCAACGTCCACGGCGTCTACAAGCCGGGCAACGTCAAGCTCAAGCCCGAGGTTCTCGAAGAGGGCCAGAAGGTCGCCGCTGCCAAGCTCGGCCTGGCTTCCGGTTCGCAGCCCTTCGACTTCGTCTTCCACGGTGGATCGGGATCGCTGAAGTCGGAGATCGAGGACTCGCTGAACTTCGGCGTCGTCAAGATGAACGTCGACACCGACACCCAGTACGCGTTCTCCCGTCCGATCGCAGGACACTTCTTCACCAACTACGACGGCGTCCTCAAGGTCGACGGCGAGGTCGGAAACAAGAAGGCATACGACCCGCGCAGCTACCTCAAGAAGGCCGAAGCAGGCATGACGGCTCGCGTCGTCGAGGCGTGCAACGACCTGAAGTCGGCCGGACGCTCGGTCTCGGCAGGCTGATCGGCTTCACAACTGAGCTACACAGAACAAAATGCGCGCCGGCGAAATTCTCGCCGGCGCGCATTGTCTGTTCAGGTACTTATTGTCTGTTCAGGTACTTATTGTCTGTTCAGGTACTTACTTGCTGGGATCGCAGACCTTCCACGTGCCGTCCTGGCGCTCGAGGTCGAACGTGCGCCACGACTGTTCGCCGGTGCTTGGCAAACTTGCCTGGACCTGAGCGATCGCGGTGTCGTCGGTGATGCGCACCGCATCGACGGCTCCGACCTGCGGGATCGTCTTCTGAGCGACGGCATTGTCGTGGACCTGAGCGAACGCCGCGTCCGGAATAGTGCGGTAGTACTCGCCCAGCGCGCCACACGTCGACGTCCGCAGCGTTGCCAGATCGCCGGTCTGAAGAGCGTCGACGTACGTCGAGATGGCGGTCTGAACCTGGGCTTCAGGTGAGCTTTCGCCGCTACCGCTGTTGGACGAGACGAAGACTGCGATGCCGATTGCCGCGAGGACGGCGACGCCGGCCGCTGCTGCCGCGATGTACCAGCCCTTGCCGCTGCGCTTGGTTTTTTCCGGCGCGGCAGGCTCGATACGGGTCGGCATCGGCTGGGCCGGAGGTGGGGTCGCTGCGACACCAACACGTTGAGGCGCGGCGCGCTGCGGCGGTTGAGGCGCGGCGCGCTGCGGCGCCGGTGGTGGGGTCGGAGCTTGCCGGGGCGGTGGTGTCGGCTGCGAGGCTTTCGGAATCGCGACGGTGGCGGGCTCCGGTTTCGGCTGGGGTGTCGGGGCTGCTGTGGGTGCCGGAGTTGCCGTGGGAGCCTGAGTTGCCTTGGGGATCGCGACCGTTGGCGCACTAGCGGCCTTGGCGTCGCCGTCTGCCTTCGAATCCTTGCCGGCCTTCGAGTTCTTGTCTGCCTTCTGGATCGCCACAGTCGCAGGTTCGGTCGGGGCCGACTTCTCGGGCGCACCCTTCGGGGCTGCGCTCTTTGTCGAGTTGTCGTCTTTCGAGTCCGGCACGGGTAACCCTTCGGTCTTATGCAGCAATGACCATGTCAGGGTAACGACCGGTATGTAGCCTGCATAACTCCGACCGTCGGCGAGGCGGTCCTGTGGCAGAAAGGCGTAGCGGGCACAATGAGCGCATGACCCAATTCGGTGACCTGCTCGGACCCAAGCCCACCCTGCTTCCCGGCGACGACGAAGCGGAATCGGCACTGCTCAACCACGCTGACCCGGCCCAGGTCGCGGCCGACCATCCCACTGCCTCCATCGCGTGGGCCTACCTCGCCGAGGCTGCCCTGGACAAGGGCGAAACCATCACGGCCTACGCCTACGCGCGTACCGGTTACCACCGCGGACTCGACCAACTGCGTCGAAACGGTTGGAAGGGTTTCGGTCCCGTGCCGTACAGCCATGAACCGAACCGTGGCTTCCTGCGTTGCGTCGCCGTCCTGGCCAAGGCCGCGAAGACGATCGGTGAAGCCGACGAGTACGCGCGTTGCCTCGATCTGCTCGAAGACTGCGATCCCAACGCCGCCGAAGCGCTTGGCCTCGGTTAGCAGTTTCCGTCCGAGCCGGGCCGGTATCAAGGACCGGGCTCGCAAATCGGTGCGTCGGCTTCAGACGTCGGCGCTACCGATCATTCAATGTGCCTTGGCGGCCGGATTGGCGTGGTGGGTTGCCACCACGGTGATCGGGCACCATGCGCCGTTCTTCGCGCCGATTGCCGCCGTGGTTTCGCTCGGTCTGTCGTTGGGCGCCCGACTCCGACGCTCGTTCGAGTTGGTTGCGGGAGTCACGGTCGGAATCGGAATCGGTGACCTGATCATCTCCGGCATCGGGAGCGGGCCCTGGCAGATCAGTTTGGTCGTCGTGCTGGCGATGTCCGTCGCGGTGCTTCTGAACAGCGGACCGATTTTCTCCATGCAGGCGGGAAACTCGGCGGTGCTGGTGGCGACGCTGATCCCGCCGGGCGGCAGTGGCGGACCCGATCGCATGATCGATGCCCTGGTCGGTGGCCTGGTGGGCATCGCTGTGGTCGCGATCATCCCCACCCACCCGGTACGACGCGCACGCAAGGATGCTGCATCGATTCTCGGAACCGCTTCCGAGGTACTGCAATTGGTGGCAGACGGGCTTGTTGCGAACGACCCTGACCCGATCGTGAAGGCGCTGCAGAAGGCGCGCGCAACTCAAGGTGCCATCGACGGATTGCGCAGCAACCTTCTCGGCGGGCGCGAGATCAGCCGAATCTCCCCGCTGTACTGGAACAGTCGACCGCGCCTCGAAAGGCTCATGGCGACAGCCGATCCCATCGACAACGCGATGCGCAACATTCGAGTGCTCGCGCGTCGTTCGTTGACGTTGGTCAGGGACGACGAGATCCTCGATCCGCGTCTGGTGGCGCAGGTCGAGCGCTTGTCGAAAGCCGTCGAAGTTCTGAAGGAGATGATCCTGGCGGAGCCGGGGGAGCAGCCTGATCAGGCCGAAGCAGCGCGCGTCCTGCGCTCGGTCGCAAAGGAGCTGAAACCGGCGATAGTCGAGAACGCAGGACTGTCCTCGACCGTGGTGTTCGCCCAGATCCGTTCGCTGGTCGTCGACCTCTTGCAGGTAGCAGGCATGAAGCGCATCTCGTCGATCGCCACTCTGCCGCCCACTGTGCCTCATCCCGCGTACGAGCCGGATCACTGACCTCTGCCGGTTCCCGCTCACTGAGCAACTCATTGTATGTATGCGAATGTATGCATATGCTCTGAGAAGGACTTGGGAGGGAACAGGACAAATGGGAGCAGGGCACGGTCATTCACATGGCCACTCGGCAGCAGATTCGGTCGGCGTAGGACCGTCACCGCAACGCATCAGGAAAATGGCGATCGCGCTTGCGATTCTCGTTGCATTCCTCGTGCTCGAAGCCACGGTCGGCATCCTGATCAACTCGTTGGCTCTGCTCGCCGACGCCGGTCACATGCTCACCGACGTGGTGGGTATGGCCATGGGACTGACAGCGTTGTTGCTCGCGAAGAAGGGCAGCACCACCGCGGCCAGGACTTTCGGTTGGCACCGCGCCGAGGTGTTGACCGCCATGGCCAACGCGGTGATGCTGCTGGCCGTTGCGGCCTGGGTCTTCTACGAGGCAATCGGCCGGATCGGAAACGAACCCGAGATTCCCGGCGGCGCCCTGATCATCACTGCTGCCGCCGGTCTGGCCGCGAACATCGTCGTGATGCTGATGCTGCGCGGCGATTCCAAGGACAGTCTCGCGGTGCGTGGCGCGTACCTCGAAGTGCTTGCCGACGCGGTCGGTAGCGTCGGCGTTCTGATCGCCGGCGGCCTTGTCCTGGTGTTCAACTGGACGTGGGCGGACGTCGTCGTCGGTGTTCTCATCTCGCTGTGGGTGGTGCCGCGTGCGATCAAACTGGCTGCAGCATCGCTTCGCATTCTGACGCAGGCGTCGCCCGCCGACGTCGACGTCGAAGCTGTCGAGGCCGACCTGGCCGCACTGCCGAGCGTGATGGGTGTCCACGACCTGCACGTCTGGACGCTCACCACCGGGATGGATGTCGCGACGGTCCACCTGACCAGTGACGCGAATTCGTCGAATGTTCTGGAATCCGCGCGCACCGTCCTCGAAAGTCACGGTCTTTCCCACGCCACTGTCCAGGTGGAATCGTGTGCCAACGGCGAGCATTGCGAGAAGAACGTCACTTGGTGAAGCGGGTGATCTCCTTGCCCGGCTTCCAGAGGTCGACGTACATGTGTTCCCCGTCGACGGTCGTGTGCACCACCTCGTCGATATCGAGGACAAAGAGGTGCAGGGGTTTCGGAACCTCGTAGGTGTAGCTTTCCAGAACGGCTTCGAACTCGTCGCCGGTCACCTCGCGTGCAATTCCGGCGATCTTCGCATCGCCGCCTTCCATCGTGTGCTCGCCGGGATTGCTGTGGAGGGCGTAGCGCCCGTCACGGACGAGGTCCTTCGCCTTGAGAGCGCCGAACATCGAACCGAGCACCAACCGTCCGTCGAGGATTTCGACTTCGGTGCCGCTGACCCGCGGTGAACCGTCCTTGCGCAGCGTTGCGAGGACGTGATGCTTGTGGGCTGTGAACCGCGCTTGAACCGCGTCGGCAAGGGTGGGAACTTCTTCGGAGAATTGCTTCCAGGTGACCATGACGGTCATTGTGCACCCCTATTCCTGACAACTTCTGTCAGTGATTCTCGGTAATGTTCGCACCATGAGATCTGCGCGACTGCTCCAACTCATGTTGCGTTTGCAGGGCAGCCCTGGCGTCGTCGCAGTTCAATTGGCCGACGAGTTCGGTGTATCGGTGCGGACGATCTACCGCGACGTGGCCTCGTTGTCGGCTGCCGGTGTGCCGATCTGGACCGAGAGCGGTCCCGGCGGCGGCATCCATCTGCTCGACGGTTGGCAGTCCAAGCTGTCCGGCATGACGGACGACGAGACATCGGCACTCATGCTGTTGGGCGTACCGTCCATCGCTGCGGACCTCGGGCGATCCGACGCCGTCGGTTCGGCAGGGGCCAAACTACTCCGCACCCTGCCCGGTCCGCTGCGCGAGAGTGCGCGCTTGTGGCAGGACCGAATCCTGGTGGACGTCCCGGGCTGGTTCGGCGGCGTCGACGACATCTCTGCGCTTCCGCTCATAACATCCGCTGTGCTGGTCTCGCGTCGACTGCGCTTCGTCTACCGCGATCGGGAGCGGACGGTCGAACCGCTGGGGCTGGTCATCAAAGCCGGCGTTTGGTACCTGGTGGCGGGGATGAACGGTCGAACGCTGTCGTTTCGAGTCGGCCGCATCAAAAATACGGTGGTAGAAGATGATTCGTTCACCCGGCCGGTGGATTTCGATCTGCCGTCGTGGTGGGCTGCGTCGATGGCCGAGTTCGACCGGTCGCTGCTTCGTTTCGACTGCCAGGTGCGGTTGTCGCCAGAGGGCAGGCGCCGGCTCCCCGATGTGGTGGGCGAGCTTGCGGCTGCTGTCGAAGTGGGACCCGAGGACGACGACGGATGGGTGGGCGCCGGGCTGAAACTCGAGAGCGAAGCCGTCGCGCTCTCACAGTTGATCGGGCTGGGAGCCGACGTCGAGGTGCTCGAACCCTCGTCGTTGCGTGAAGGGATGCGAACTGTGGCGGAGCAGATGGTGCTCCGCCACAGGTAGGCGATCAGGCCGTCGCAGAACGCTTTGCGAACAGGCGGGTGATACCCAGTTGAGCTGCGACGATGATGGCGCCAACCACCAGACCCAGCGCTGCCGAGGCAAGGGTGTTGACGATCCACGCCAGTACGCCACCGACTCCGGCGATGTCACTGACTGCTTCTTCCCCGTGATGAACGGCGTCGTACAGCGGGTGGAAGCCCAGTTCGTCGATGCCGACCAACAGGATGTGGCCACCGACCCACAGCATCGCGGCAGTACCCACCACCGAGAGCACCGACATCACGTGAGGCATACCGCGAACCAGTCCACGGCCGACCTTGTGGGTGAAGCCCGACGACGTCTCGGCGATTCTCAAGCCGATGTCGTCCATCTTCACGATCAGTCCGACGACGCCGTAGACGACCACGGTGATGACAACCGCCACGACGGCAAGGATCACCAACCGGCTCCAGAAGCCTTCGCCTGCGATGGTGTTGAGTGCGATCACCATGATCTCGGCGGACAGGATCAGGTCGGTGCGGACGGCACCCGAAACCACGGCCTCTTCGTCGCGAGGGTGCTCGTCGGCCGTTTCGTGGTGATCACCGTGGCCGAATATCGCACCCCAGATCTTGTGCACTGCTTCATAGCTGAGGTAGCAGCCACCGACCATCAACAGTGGCGTCAGGAGCCAGGGAAGGAACTGACTGAGCAGCAGAGCGATCGGGAGGATGATCAGCAGCTTGTTGCGCAGCGATCCGATGGCGATGCGCTTGATGATCGGTAGTTCGCGCTCGGCCGCGAGTCCACGGACGTACTGCGGTGTGACGGCTGCGTCGTCGATCACGACACCTGCAGCTTTGGCCGTCGCCTTACCGGTTGCGGCAGCAACGTCGTCGATCGAGGCCGCGGCCATGCGAGCCAGGGCCGCGACGTCGTCGAGCAGAGCGAACAGTCCGCCGGCCATCACAGACCTCCCGTGGAATCAGTGAGAAAAGGTGGCCGGACCGAACCGGTGACGCAGTTACTTGATCGCACGAGGTCTCTATCCATGATCGTCGTAGGTGAGGTCAGGTCACCTGGAACGATACCGGGGGCATCCGTCACGGACGACCTCGCTCGGCCGGTTGCCCTTCGTCACGAAAGGTCTTCCCGACCCGGTGCTCGCGTGTAAGACTGCACAGAAGATCGATCGAAACGGGGCACTATGCGTGAACCAGACACTGCACAGGTCGCCAAGACTTTCGACGCAATGGCGGCGCACTACGACCGACAGATCGGGCGCTTCGAACGCTTTGTGCTCGGTGACGCCCGGAAATGGGCTGTGGACCAGGCGCATGGCCGCGTGGTCGAGATCGCCGTGGGAACCGGACTGAACCTGCCGCTCTACGGGGACGACGTCGATTACGTCATCGGCGTGGACATCTCGACTGCGATGCTCGATCAGGCCAGGCTCAAGGTCTCCGAGGGAGTGAAGACCGAAGTCGACCTACGACTCGGAGACGTGCAAGCACTCGATGTTCCCGACGAGTGCGTGGACACATTGGTCTCCACCTACGCCTTTTGTACGATCCCCGATCCGGACCGAGTTGCGAGCGAAGCGTTTCGAGTCCTGGTGCCTGGCGGTCGATTCGTTCTCGCCGAGCACGGACCGAGCAAGAACATTGTGGCTCGTACATTGATGAAGGTTGTCGAACCGCTTTTTGTTCGGTTCGGTGCCGATCATCTCACCCGTGAACCGATTGGATACCTCGAAAACGCCGGTTTCCTGATCGACGAGGTGCAGCGCACCGGACGGGGTGGAATCGTGTTCCGGGTCGTTGCGCGCAAGCCGGACCCCGAATGGACGGCACTCGGTCACTGATGTCGGAATGCCGTCCATCGGGGAGAGTGCTCAGCCCAAGCGTTCCAGGATGGTCGCGTTGGCCAACCCACCTGCCTCACACATGGTCTGGAGTCCGTAGCGCGCGCCGCGCTGTTCCATGGCGTTGACCAGGGTGGTCATGATCCGCGTTCCACTGCCGCCTAGTGGGTGGCCGAGCGCGATGGCACCGCCGTGGACGTTCACCTTGGACAGGTCGACGCCGGTGTCTGCTGCCCACGAGAGGACCACTGGGGCAAAGGCTTCGTTGACCTCGAACAGATCGATGTCCGAGATCGTCAAACCCGCACGGGCCAGGACCTTCTGCGTAGCGGGGATGACCGCGGTGAGCATGTACAGCGGATCGTCGCCCGCGACCGCGAAACTGTGCAACCGTGCCTTCGGGGTGAGTCCGAGTTTCGCGGCGATCTCACTGGTCGTGATCATCACCGCCGAACTGCCGTCCGAAAGGGGGCTGCTGTTGCCTGCGGTGATGGACCAGTCGATCTGTGGGAATCGCTTTGCGTAATAGTCGGATTCGAAGGCGGTCCGTAGGCCGGCAAGGGTCTCGACGGTGGTGCCGGGGCGGATGGCCTCGTCGACCGACAGCTGCGGGAGAGTTGCGAGTTCCTTGGTGAAGTACCCACTTTCGGTTGCCAGCGCGGCTTTCCGATGACTCGACGCCGAGAACTCGTCGAGTTGGGTGCGGCTCAGTCTCCACTTGGCGGCGATCAATTCGGCGCTGATGCCCTGCGGTACCAGACCGTGCGGATAGCGCTCTTCGAAACCCACGCCGAGCGATTCGCGCCCGATGCTGCTCGAGCCCATCGGCACTCGGCTCATGGACTCGACTCCGGCCGCGACAACGATGTCGTATGCACCGGCAATAACGCCCTGAGCGGCAAAATGAACTGCTTGTTGGCTACTTCCACACTGGCGGTCGACGGTGGTGCCCGGCACCGACTCGGGGTAGCCGGCGGCGAGAAGGGCAGTGCGAGTGACATTCTGGCTCTGTTCACCGACTTGGCTCACCGCACCACCGATGACGTCGTCGATCAGTGCTGCATCGATTCCAGTGCGTTCGACTACCGCTGCGAGGCTGTGGGCGAGGAGGTCGACGGCGTTGATGCCGTGCAGGGCGCCGTTCGCCTTTCCCTTGCCGATCGGAGTGCGAACGGCTTCGACGATAACTGCGTCTCTCATGACAAATTCCTTTCAGGGACGGCGGATTCAGCAGGGACAACTGGGGTGGGTGTGGTCACAGGTGTCATTCCCAGCGATGCCAGAGCAGACGCGAGCGCGACGGCGAAGATCACCCACCAGGCCTGGCGGAAGGTGTCGTAGTCGACAGCAGAACCGAGAACCGCGATCAGAACGCTCACGCCGAGAACGGTTCCGATCTGTCGGCTCATGCTGACGATTGCACTACCGGTGGCCGATCGAGCCGGTGCCAGATCCGCCGTGGCCTGCGACAGAATGGTCGGCAGGGCAAGACCGACACCGATCCCGGCGATGATCCAGCCTGGTAGAAGTCCGGTCGCGTAGTTGGGCGTCGTATCGACCGAGACGAGGACCAATACCGTTCCGACGGCCCACAGAAGGCTGCCGAGTGCGGCGACGCGGCCGGCCGAGTACTTGCGCGAAAGCGATCCACCGGCGATGGCGAACAGCGGAACCAGAAGCGGACCCGGTGAGACGGCGAAGCCGGTACGCAATGCCGAGTATCCCCAAACTTCTTGCAGCCAGAGGATGTTCGAGAGCAGGCCGGCGGCGAACGCTGCGCTGAACAGAATGGCGGTGACGTTGGACCAGGCAAATGAGCGGATCTTCAGAAGATCCGGAGCAATCAACGGAGTTCGGTGACGAGAGTTGCTCCACCAGAACGAGAGTAGTGTCACGGCGGCCACCGCGAAGGCGATCAGAACGCGACTGTCGGTCCACCCCCAGTCAGGTCCTTGCACGAGTGCCAGTGCAAGGGAGCCGACTCCGACTGTGAGCAGGGCAGCGCCGACGACGTCGATCCCGGCATCTGGGTCCTTGTGGGTCGTGTCCGGTACGAGTCGGACTGCCAAGTAGAGCAACACGATCCCCACCGGAACGTTGATCAGGAAGACCCAGCGCCACGACGCCTCGACGAGAATGCCGCCCACGACGGGGCCGAATGCCGCGGCAGCCGCACCGGCCGCCGCCCAGATGCGCACGCCGGATTGACGTTTCGCAGCCGGGAGGGCACTGATCAGGAGGCCGAGGCTGGCCGGGGTGAGCGCCGCGGCGCCGACCGCCTGGACGATGCGGAAAGCCACCAGCGCCCACAGTGACGGACTGAAGGCGCAGGCGGCGCTGGCGAGGGTGAACAGTGCGAGACCGGCGATGAAGGCGCGTTTGTGTCCGATCCTGTCCGCCCAGCGTCCGAGGGGGATCAACAGCGCGGCGTAGACGATCGCGTAGCTGTTGAGGATCCAACTGAACTCACCCAGCGAGTGACCCGGGTAGCTCTTGGCGATGTCGCCGAAGGCCACGTTGACCACAAAGAGGTCGAGGCTGGCGACGAACGGCGCCCCCGACAGTATCGCGAGAAGGGGTCCGGTCCGCACCGGCTGGCTATGAAGTTCCATAGTCAGCAATCTAGACTCTGGCTATGGTTATGGCAAGCCAGGGGGTATTGTGAAACTCATGGACGCTGTACGACTGACCGGGGTACTCGAAGATCGCGACGCCTGGCGGGCCACGCACTGTTCGATCGGGCGGGCCATGGAAGTGGTCGGCACTCGCTCCGCCATGCTGATTTTGCGAGAGGCCTACTACGGCACAACTCGTTTCGACGACTTCGCGTCGCGGGTCGGCATTACCGAGGCGGTGGCGTCGGCGAGGCTGAAGGAGCTCACGGAGGCGGGCCTCTTCGAGCGTGTGCCGTACAAGGAGCCTGGAAAGCGGACGCGGCACGAGTACGTGCTCACCGAGAAGGGTCGTGACTTGCTGCCGGCGGTTCTTGCGCTGATGCAGTGGGGTGACAAGTACCTGCACGGCGGAAAGGGTGGACCGCTGGCGGTGGCGGACGACGCTACCGGTGAGCCCGTTCGCGTCGAGGTCCGCAGTGAATCGGGGCGTGAAGTGCCGCTCGGCGAGTTGCGAGTCTCTGTCAACGAATCGCGTGGCCGGCAGCGCGAATAGCGATGCATTTCAACAGCTCTCGAGCTGTGGGCCTTCTTGAAGTTGTCCGTTATGTCTCTGGTTATCGAAAGTATGTTCGATTAAGATTTCGGCATGGACAGTCGGGATGCGTGGCAGCTGGATGGTGAGGACCTCAAGGGTGAGGTTCTGGATCTGGTGCGTGTCCGGCACGAGTTGCAGTCGCGGATGGTGCTGTTGATCGTGGAGATGTTTTCCCGGGAGGTTCTCGGCGGGAAGGGTTTTCGGGCGATCGCGCAGTGGTTGCACGGGTCGACGAATCTGGAGATCGGTGAGTGCAGTCTGTTGGTGGGGTTGGCGCGGTTGTTGATGCTCGAACCCGTGGTGGGCGATGCGTTTCACCGGGGTGATGTTGATGCGTTGAAGGCACGTCAGGTGGCGTCGTTTTGTCAGCATCCGCCGAAGAACATGACCCTGGCGGACGTGGACAAGGCCCGCGGGATTTTGCTTGATCTGGCGTCAAAGAATATTGCCGATCGTGATGCGGTGCGGGCGGCGATTCGGCGGATCGAGAAGCAGTACGGAAACCGTGAGGACGGTGTTCCGGTCGGGGAAGACTCTGAGCGCAATGAGTTCTACGC
>NZ_QAJJ01000078.1:0-314 GCF_003852455.1 Rhodococcus sp. KBW08 | reverse complement strand
GGGCTCACTCACCCTCTATCAGTGGATCCTCTAATTTGACAAGCTCGGCTTCCTCCGGGTGCAGGTTTTCGTACGGATCCACCAATCTGGTCAGTAAATAAACAGGATCGAATTCGCTCGGGACCTGAACGATCTGAAGACCTCGTGCCAATATCTCGATCTGTTCACCGCTCTCGTCGCTCGAAAAATCTGCGGCGAAGGCAGCGGCTACCGCGTCCCGCGCCACAGCCTCCGCCAGATCCCAATCACGTACGTACTCCTCGACAGAGGAGTTCACCTCTCGCTGCGCCAACGCGGCCAAAGTGCATTGCTGA
>NZ_QAJJ01000077.1:0-252 GCF_003852455.1 Rhodococcus sp. KBW08 | reverse complement strand
GCGGGAGTAACTATGACTCTCTTCAGGTAGCCAAATGCCTCGTCATCTAATTAGTGACGTGCATGAATGGATTAACGAGATTCCTACTGTCCCTATCTACTGTCTAGCGAAAGTACAGCCGAGGGAACGGGCTTGGAAAATATAGCGGGGAAAGAAGACCCTGTTGAGCTTGACTCTAGTCCGACTTTGTAGGGAGACATTAGAGGTGTAGTATAAGTGGGAGACGCAAGTCGACAGTGAAATTTTTTTTTT
>NZ_QAJJ01000076.1:0-271 GCF_003852455.1 Rhodococcus sp. KBW08 | reverse complement strand
GTTGACATTCATGGCACTGGGCAGAAATCACATTGCGTCAAAGCCGTTCACCAGCCATCGCAATGCTTTGTTTTAATTAGACAGTCGGATTCCCCTAGTCCATGCCAGTTCTAGGTTGACCGTTAATTGTACAATGACGACCATGAATCCGAAAATCCACAAATCATAGCCTAACCCGCCTATCAATCGAGTCGAAAAAGTTCCATTTCAACTCCATTTTAAGTTGCCCCAAAACAGAATCAAAACAGCCCAATTCTATTTCATTTTTTTT
>NZ_QAJJ01000075.1:0-288 GCF_003852455.1 Rhodococcus sp. KBW08 | reverse complement strand
ATCAGGTTAACATTCCTGAACTTGAATACGGAAATTTGGTTGTTTCGGCAACACAAGGTGGCAACACAAGCGATCTCAGAGACGTCATCAAGTGTTTCGGGAAGAGTTCTCTTTTCTTTGTATACATAACCATGTCCCTAGAATCAGGTCATCTGGAGAAAGGGATGTGAAATGTCAAAAGCACCGCGGTTCTTGTGGTGTCCGAAGCGCCCCTGATGGCCCTTGAAAATCTGAGGGAGCAGTTATAAATTTCGTTTCAAGCCGTACCGATATCCGCAGCAGGTCTCC
>NZ_QAJJ01000074.1:0-366 GCF_003852455.1 Rhodococcus sp. KBW08 | reverse complement strand
AATACTCACACCACACACAAACCAACCAAACCCCAAGAGGCTGTTGATCATTCGCGGATGTGAACTACCAAATCACTTTTGGCACTGACATTCATCGACACACTGTTGAGTTCTCAAAGAACACGCACACACCATCACCACGACCCTATGGCCGCCGCTCCGGGGCAACTTTTCCAGCCTATCCCAACCAAGTCACCGGCGCAAACCGGAACCCCGTCGAAATCGAACTGGATTGTGTTCGCCAGGCACTGCGTACAACCTCGTGTCACTCACCCTCGCAGGTGGGAGTCGGTGTCCGTGTCGCTCTGACCTGGACAAAGTTACGCGAAGATCAACACAACACCAAATCGCCAGGTCAGAGCACTG
>NZ_QAJJ01000073.1:419-1252 GCF_003852455.1 Rhodococcus sp. KBW08 | reverse complement strand
ACCAGCACGAGACACCCCGTGCCCTGCTCGCGCGACCAGGCTTCGATCTGCATCGGTGAGCAGATCGATATCTCCGATCACAGTTTCGACGTCGTCTGCAATCGCAGTCAGAACGCGCACGAAGTGATCCACAAACCCGGCCACCGTCGAATCGTCGAACAATGCAGACGCAAACGTCATAATGCCGGAAATTCCACTCGCCGCCCCACCGTCATAGTGGTCGGTCACGATCAAGTGAAGGTCGAACTGTGAAGTTCCACTGTCGAATTCAACGCCCGAAAGCGTCAAACTCGGTAACTCGAAAGCACTCTGGCCGAGATTCTGGAACGACAAGCCGACCTGGAACAACGGATGATACGCCGTCGACCGAGCCGGATTGAGCACCTCCACCAAACGCTCGAATGGCACATCCGCATGTGCAAACGCCGCCAAATCCGCCTCACGCGAACGCGAGAGAAGATCAGCAAAGGAAACGCCGCCATCAACGGATGTCCGCAACACCAACGTATTGACGAACATCCCGATTAAATCGTCCAGCGCTCTCTCACCTCGGCCGGCGATCGGTGTGCCGACGGTGATGTCGTTGATTCCCGACAAACGAGCCAACACCACCGCCAAGGCAGCATGCACCACCATGAACAACGTCGAATTGTTCTGCTGCGCGACATCGACGAGACGCCGATGCAGGTCTACACCGATCGCCACAGGAACCTGCCCGCCGTCGAATGCCTGAACTGCGGGCCTCGGACGATCCCACGGCAACACCAACTGGTCCGGCACCCTGGCCAACGCCCGAGACCAGAACTCGACCTGACGCGAAATCAACGACGACG
>NZ_QAJJ01000073.1:0-277 GCF_003852455.1 Rhodococcus sp. KBW08 | reverse complement strand
ACATCGAAACCAGCCGACATGAATCCCACCACGACAGACATCACGTCAGCTTCCGAGACAGGAACCGGTGTCAGGTTCAGCCTTACGTGATCGACCGCGACGATTTGCTGGTAGCCGACGCCGTCGACCTCCGGATACACCGTCCGCAAAATCTCGTGCCGCGCAACAACATCCGAGACAGCAGCCTGCAGAGCCGCCACATCCAACGATCCCGACAACCGAATCGCCACCGGCAAGTTGTAGGCAGTCGACTCAGGTTCGAAACGGTTCAAGAACC
>NZ_QAJJ01000072.1:0-207 GCF_003852455.1 Rhodococcus sp. KBW08 | reverse complement strand
TTCTCAAACAACACACAACACTCAGGCTCCAAGCAGACACCAACAAGAAAAAATTCTTGCGGTATGACCGCGCCTGAACATTGTCGTTACTTCTTAGAGAGGAAACACTCGCGTGTTCTCTCAGGACCCAACAGTATGTCGATATATTGTTCGCCGGCCTCCCACAGAGGAGAAACCGTACGACGATCAAGTTTGTCAGCGTCCACC
>NZ_QAJJ01000071.1:0-1414 GCF_003852455.1 Rhodococcus sp. KBW08 | reverse complement strand
GAATCCACACCACGATCGACACCCGTGTCGCTCCATGACAGAACGCGATCCAACTCACCGGCGGTCAGAACATCCACGTCGCCAACGGCAGCAGTCGGATTCGCGACAACGCCACGGAGGACGGACACGAAGCGATCAGCGAACTCGGCCGCTGTCGACGCGTCGAACAGATCCGTCGCATACGTCATGGTCGCAGACATTCCGGCTTCAGCCTCTTCGAGAGTGAGCTGCAAGTCGAACTTGGCCAGTGCGGCGTCGAACTCGACTGCAGCAGCACTGAGGCCGGGCATGTCGAGAGACGTCTGACCGAGGTTCTGGAACGTCAACGCCACCTGGAACAACGGATGACGAGCCTGCGAACGAACCGGATCGAGCGCTTCCACGATCCGCTCGAACGGAACATCCGCATGCGCGAACGCCTGCAGATCCACCTCACGCGCAGAAGCCAACAACTCCGCAAACGACCTCGACGGATCAACCTCGGTACGCAACACCAAAGTATTGACGAACATACCGATCACGTCATCGAGCTCAGCTTCACCACGACCCGCGATCGGGGCACCGATCGCAATGTCAGTCGTCGCGGACAGTCGTGCCAACAGCACCGCCAGAGCCGAGTGAACAACCATGAACGGAGTTGCATTCGTTCCCTTGGCCAGTTCGTCCAGCTCGGACCACAGCTGCGGTTCGATGGTGAAACTGTGATTGGCGCCGCGCCCTGAAGCAATCTTGGGACGCGGACGATCACCAGGCAGATCCAACTGCTCCGGAAGATCAGCCAACGCATCCGACCAGAACGCAATCTGCTGCGCGATGACGGACTGCGGATCGTCCTCGGACCCGAGAACCTCACGCTGCCACAACGAGTAATCCGCGTACTGCACCGGCAACGGCGTCCAGGTCGGAGCCTGGCCGTTGGTTCGCGCGTAGTAGGCGGTCATCACGTCACGGGTCAACGGGCCCATCGAGAAACCGTCAGTCGAGATGTGATGCATCACGAACGACAACACGAAGTCGTCATCGGCGACCTGGAAAAGCTTGGCACGCAACGGAACCTCGACAGTGACATCGAAACCCTGGGCGAAGAACGAATACAGCTCCGCCTGGATTCGGTCGTCGGTGACGCGTTCTGCACCGAGATCGATCGAGACATCTCCTGCCGAGAGGATCTTCTGGTAGCCGACGCCGTCGACCTCGGGGTAGACCGTGCGCAGAACCTCGTGGCGACCGATAACATCGTGAACTGCCGAATTCAGGGCGGCCAGATCGAGCGCACCCGTGAGCCGAACGGCAACAGGGACATTGTTGACAGCCGACGCCGTGTCGAATCGGTTGAGGAACCACATGCGCTGCTGCGCCAACGACAACGGAACCTGCGCCGGACGCACCTGCGCAGTCAACGCCGCACGCGAAC
>NZ_QAJJ01000070.1:0-277 GCF_003852455.1 Rhodococcus sp. KBW08 | reverse complement strand
GGTTCTTGAACCGTTTCGATACGACGTCGTCGGCGAACAATATTCCGGTGGCGATTCGGTTGTCGGGATCGTTGGATGTGGCGGCTCTGCAGGCTGCTGTCTCGGATGTTGTTGCGCGGCACGAGATTTTGCGGACGGTGTATCCGGAGGTTGATGGTGTCGGGTTCCAGGACATTCTGTCGGCGGATCGGGTGCGGTTGGATTTGTCGCCGGTTGGGGTGTCGGAGTCCGGTGTCGTTGGTGCGGTGACGGAGTTTTTGTCGGCTGGTTTCGATGT
>NZ_QAJJ01000069.1:0-319 GCF_003852455.1 Rhodococcus sp. KBW08 | reverse complement strand
GTTCTCAAACAACACACAAACAACCACCTCACGCAGACACCAACAAAAACATTCTCACGAATAATTCTTGCGGTATGACTGCAGCAGTCATTTGTCGTTACTTCCTAGAGGAAACACTCGCGTGTTCTCTCAGGACCCAACAGTATGCCGATATAATTTGTTCTCCCACCAGCACTGAGGCCGGCAGTAACGAAAACGAATGCTTGTCAGCGTCCACCCATGAGCAACCACCGTTCCACATACGGGAACGAAATGGCCTCTGCTTTCCTCAACCACACCTGTGTGCAGCGAGCGAAAGAGATGCTCCTTAGAAAGGAGG
>NZ_QAJJ01000007.1:0-211923 GCF_003852455.1 Rhodococcus sp. KBW08 | reverse complement strand
CTGGCACGAGGTGGGGCAGCCGGAGAAGGCGATCATCGTCGGTCGTCAGAAGGCGTATCAGGGAATGCATGTTGCGGGAACGGCTCTGGCGGGTATTCCGGTGAACCGTGAGGGTTACGGCGAGCTGATGGCGGATGCGGCGACGGTCGGTTGGGATGATGCGAAGAGTCTGCTCGAGTTGATCGAGCGGGTCGGTGCGAACAAGATCGCGGCGTTCTTCGCGGAGCCGATCATCGGTGCGGGTGGGGTGTATCTTCCGCCGGAGGGGTACCTGGCGGAGGTGCGTGACATCTGCCGCGAGCACGACATTCTGTTTGTCGTCGACGAGGTGGTGACCGGTTTCGGTCGTATCGGCGGCGAGTGGTTCGCGTCCACTCGTTTCGATTTGCAGCCTGACATGATGACCACGGCAAAGGGTTTGACGTCGGGTTATGTTCCGATGGGTGCGGTGTTCATCGCGCCGCGGGTGGCGGAGCCGTTCTATGCGGGTTCGTGGTGGCGTCATGGTTACACGTACGGCGGGCATGCCGGTGCTGCTGCGGCGGCGATGGCGAACCTCGACATTGTCGAGCGTGAGAATTTGCTTGGGGAGTCGAAGCGTCTGGAGGCGTCGTTGCATAGGCATCTGCAGCCGTTGGCGGAGCATCCGCGGGTGGCGGAGGTTCGTAGTGGGCTCGGTGCGGTCGCTGCGGTGCAGTTGGTTGATCCGGCGGAGGCGTTGCCGTTTGTGAAGACGTTGCGTGAGCACGGTATTTCGGGGCGTGCTGCGGGTCAGGGTGCGATGCAGATTTCGCCGACGTTCGTGATGACCGATGATCAGGTCGCGGAGATGGCAGCAGGGATCCTCGCAGCCCTCGGTTAGGTACCTCGTTTTCCGTTGACAGACATCGTGTTACGGAATCATTAAGCCGACGAAAATGTTGGGGCCCGTCCTATCGTGGTCCCAATTTTCGTCGAAACTGTCTCCAGCACTGACGATGACCCCTGCCCGCATCATCTGTCACCATTGTTGCCAATCTCGGTGAGCGGGTTCTGGCAGATTGTCATCACGTCCAAATCTTGGTGCTGTATTAGCGTTTCACTCCAGACACGGTGTTTGTGAGCTGGGGCACAAAGCATTTCGAACACCTTCCTCCTTCGCGAAAGGTCTCGTCATGCCGATCTGGACGTTGCACGGAGATGGAAAGAACATCGGGCCCGGTGAAGTGGTTGCTCCCGGCGAGCGACTCAGTTGGGCGAGAACCATCGGGTTGGGTGGTCAACATGTCGTGTCGATGTTCGGCGCGACGTTCGTGTTCCCGATCATCATGGGCCTCAATCCTCAACTTGCCGTGATGATGTCGGGATTTTGTACGCTCTTCTTCCTCCTGGTGGTCAAGGGGCACGTCCCCAGTTACCTCGGTACGTCCGCGGCCTTTGTCGGCGGTGTCGCCGCTATTCGTGCCCAGGGCGGAACGACGGCGGAAGTGACCGGTGCGATTCTGGTGTCGGGGTTGGTTCTGGGATTCGTCGGTATCGCCATCCACTTTCTCGGCGGTGGCGTTATCAGTAAAGCGCTACCGCCGGTGGTCACCGGCGCAGTGGTGATGTTGATCGGTTTCAACCTGGCGCCGGTTGTCGCGGGGCTGTACTGGCCGCAGGACCAGTGGGTGGCACTGATCGTGATGGTGGCACTGATCGTGATGAGCGTTGCGCTACGCGGTTTCCTGGGACGTATCGCCATTCTGGTCGCGCTGGTTTTCGGTTACATCTTCTCGTGGGTCCTGGACCGGGTCTCCGGTCCGATCACGTCCGCCAGTGGTAGTGGCGCACCCACCGAGCACTTTCGTGTCAACTGGGATTCGGTGCACTCGGCGTCCTGGTTCGGCCTGCCGCCGTTCTCGGACGAAGCCAACGGAATCGTCGGTATTCACGCTCCCTCGTTCAGTCTCACGTTCATCGTCCTGGTCCTTCCCGGTGTCATCGCACTGGTCGCGGAAAACGCCGGCCACGTCAAGGCAGTCGCAGAGATCACGGGCGACGATCTCGACCCGTACATCGGACGCGCAATTGCCGGTGACGGTTTTGCCACCGCCATCGCCAGCGCAGTAGGCGGCTCCCCCACGACGACACACGCCGAGAACATCGGTGTCATGGCAGCGACCCGGGTGTACTCGACCGCCGCGTACGTGATTGCCGGTTTCATCGCGATCCTGCTCGGCTTCTCGCCCAAGTTCGGAGCAGTCATGGCAGCGACGCCCGGCGGCGTTCTCGGCGGAATTCTTGTGGTTCTGTTCGGCATGATCGGTCTGCTCGGCGCCAAGATCTGGAAAGAGAACGGTGTCGACTTCGGGAATCCGCTGAATCTGATGCCGATCGCTGCCGGCCTGATCATCGGTATCGGCGATACAGCTCTGAAGTTCAGTGACACCTTCTCGCTCGGAGGCATCGCGCTCGGCACCATCGTCGTGATCGTGATGTACCACTTCTGCCAGCTCGTAGGGTCCTGGAACCCCGAACTGAACCGGCCCACGTCCGGCCGACGGCCGAGCACGACCCCGGGGGCGAATGCGTCAGATGACGAACAGGAAGAGCCCGTGGCGCAGCTCACGTGATGCCAAGTTGAATGTATGCCAGGTATGACCCGTGACCGTTGTCACATCTGCACAAAACGTGAAGTGACTCATAGAGGCAGGATTGAGTAATGAAACCGTCGCCGCTGACTTATCACCGACCGTCCTCGGTCGAGGACGCGTGCCGAATCCTCTCCGAGGTCTCTCACGAGGGGAAGGTGCTCGCCGGCGGGCAGTCGCTTGTGCCGCTGCTGTCCATGCGCCTCGCCGCCCCCGCCCACATCGTCGACATCGGATCGATCCCGAACCTCGCTTCGGTGACCTCGTCCGAAGACACAGGAGTGCGGTTCCAGGCCTTGGCCACGCACTCGGTGCTGGCGGCTGACGAAGGTGCTCGTCGAGTTCAGCCGCTACTGAACCGTGCTCTGCAGTTGGTAGCGCACCCCACGATCCGTAACCGCGGGACGAGCGTCGGCTCCATCGTCCACGCCGACCCGTCGGCGGAGATGCCGGCAGTCCTGACACTGCTCGGGGGCAGCGTGACCGTCCAGTCGGTGCGTGGCACCCGCGAGATCGCGTCGACGGATCTCTTCGCCGGTCCTCTCGAGTCGAGCCTGGAATCGGACGAGATCGCGGTGTCGGTGTCGGTGCCGGCCGCCGAGCCCGGCGTGGGAACCGCCATCGACGAGATCGCGCGTCGTCACGGTGACTACGCACTGGTCGGCGTCGTTGCGCGTATTCGCGTGGTCGACGGTCTGGTGGCCGAAGCACACATGACGTACGTGTCCGCCGGAGAGTTGGGTCAGGTCGTGGACTACACGGACGTGCTGGCGGGGGCGTCGGCGACGGATCAGCGAGACCCGCGATGGCGCACTCTCGGAGAATGCGCCCGCGCGCAGATAGATACCGAGGCAGACATTCACGGGACGGCGGCGTACCGCTCGCAATTGGTGTCCGCGCTCACGGCGCGGGTCGGCTTCGCGGCAGCAACGGACGCCCTCAGTGAGAACGCAGTACTGGCAGGAAAGTGGTGACTATGTCCAAAAACGATCGCTCCATCGATGATCAACTTGCCGAGTTGGCAGCAGATACCGGTGAACACCATGTGGCCGTGACGTTCACGCTCAACGAGGTGACGAGCACCGTCGTTCTTCCCTCCCGCACTCTGGCTTCGGATGCCATTCGTCACCACCTCCGTAAGACGGGCACGCACGTCGGTTGTGAACACGGCGTGTGTGGTGCGTGCACCGTGCTGCTCGACGGAAAGCCGGTGCGATCGTGCCTCGTCCTCGCCGCCAGCCTCGAAGGTCGATCGATCACCACCGTCGAAGGCCTCGTCGAGCCGGACGGTACTTTGCATCCGGTTCAGCAGGCCTTCAAGGATTGTCACGGCTTGCAATGCGGATTCTGCACACCGGGATTCGTGACGACCATCGCGGCGTTTCTCGAGGAGAACCCGAATCCCACGCGTGAGGAAGCAACGGACGCGATAGCCGGAAACCTCTGCCGTTGTACGGGATACCAGAACATCAGGGCGTCGGTTCTGCGCGCAGCCGAGATCAAGCGTGAACGAGCCGGGCAGTTCCCGCTCGGAATCGACGACGCGTCCACTCGGGAGGCGTTGGATCGCAAGGTGCGGGGAACGACGAATCCCGTCGGAGGACGGGCGGGTAAAGCATGAGTACTCCGGTCAAACCAGCAAAGCGCAACGGGGCGAAGCACCCCGCTACCGATCATTCGACGGCCGATCATTCGGTTGCCGACGACGGCAAGTTCTTCGGCAAACCGATTCCGCGTGAAGAAGATACGCGTCTGCTCAGCGGTCAGGGGAGGTATCTCGACGATCTGGGCCACAACGCACTGATCGCGGCATTCGTCAGGTCGCCGCATGCACATGCGCGAATCATCGACATCGACATCGATCAGGCGCTGGAAGTGCCTGGCGTACATGCCATCTACACCTACGAAGATCTCCTGGCCGACACTCCGGAAATGGCAGAAAACCTGCCACTGCTCATTCCGCATCCGGGAATCATCGCTCCGCGCAACGGGTATCCCCTCGCCAAGGACGAGGTGAAGCACGTCGGAGAAGCTATCGCGATGGTCGTCGCCGACAACCGGTACATCGCCGAGGATGCGTGCGCGAAGATCGACGTCACCTACGAGGCGTTGAAGCCGGTAGTGGGGATCGACGTCGCTCGCACCGCCGCCAACGCCGTCCACGCCGACGTTCCGGACAACGTCGCCGCTCACCTGCAGCACGGGTTCGGAGATCTCGATGCCGAACTGGCCGCCGCGCCACACCGACTGACGTTGGATCTCGAAATCGAGCGTTCGGCTTCCATGCCGATGGAGGGCAAGGGTGTCTACGCACGCTGGGACGGCGACGAGAACACCCTCACGTTCTGGACCTCCACCCAGACGTCCACCTCCGCCCGCGCCGCCATTGCCGCGCGACTGGGTATGGCACTGAACAAGGTTCACTGCATCGCTCCCGACGTCGGCGGTGGATTCGGTGTCAAGATCGTTCACCCGTGGCCCGAAGAAGTGATGATCACGTGGGCCGCTCGACGCCTCGGCCAGGCCGGCATCTCCTGTGAGGTGAAGTGGGTCGAGGATCGCCGAGAGCACTTCATCTCCAGTGCGCACGAGCGTGGGCAGATCCAGAAGGTCGACATCGGATTCGACGACGACGGCCGTCTGTTGGCCTTCGACTTCACGTTCTGGCACGACAACGGCGCCTACCTGCCGTACGGGATCATCGTCATGATCAACACCGCGACGCAGGTTCTCGGGCCGTACAAGCCGAAGTCGTTCCGGGTCAACGCCTATTCGCTGTACACCAACACGGTCATCGTGACCCCGTACCGCGGTGCCGGACGTCCGCAGGCCGTCTTCGCGATGGAGCGATCCATGGACGCCATCGCCAAGTACTTGAACAAGGACAAGATCGCGGTGCGGGAGGCGAACTTCATTCGCCCCGAGGACATGCCGTACGACTTCGGCCTGATGTTCCAGGACGGACGCCCGTTGATCTACGACACGGGTGACTACCAGGCAGGCATCGACAAGCTCAAGAAGCTCATCGACTGGGACGGATTTCCCGAGTACCAGAGGAAGGCTCGCGCCGAAGGTCGGTCGGTCGGCATCGGTATCGGTGCGTACGTCGAGGGAACCGGACCCGGACCCTACGAAGGCGCGCACGTAGTGGTCGAGACGTCCGGAAAGGTCAAGGCCGCAACAGGCTTGACGACGCAGGGCCAAGGCCACCAGACCGCGTTCGCCCAGATCGTTGCGGACGACCTCGGAGTCAAGGTCTCCGACGTCGAGATCGTCACCGGTGACACCCGCCGGTTCGGTTATGCCGTCGGCACTTTCGCCTCGCGTGGTGCGGTCATGTCTGGTTCGGCCTTCCATGTCGCGGCGCAGATGGTCGCGGAGAAGGCGAAGAAGATCGCGTCCGGAATCCTGGATCTGCCGGAAACCGACCTGGAACTCCGGGAAGGCCACGTGTGCAAGATCGGCACCGAGGCCGGCGTGGAGGGTACATCCGTTCCGCTGAGTGTTGTTGCCGTGCTGTCGAACCCGCTACGATATGCATTCGACCGTGAGTCGAAGCTGGCTACCGGTTTCGCCAAGACCGACACGGACATGTCGAAGCCGCCGATTCCCGAGGGTGAGCAGCCCGGTCTGGAAGCCACCGGCTACTACTCGCCGCCCAGTTCCACCTTCGCTTCGGGAGTGCACGCGGCGATCGTCGAAACCGATCCCGTGACAGCCGAGATCACGGTCCGTCGTTACGTCGTCATCCACGACTGCGGAAACGTGATCAACCCCCGCATCGTCGAAGGCCAGGTCATGGGCGCCGTCGCGCAGGGTATCGGCGGCGCACTCTACGAGCGGATCGTCTACGACGAGCACGGCCAGATGCTCAACGCGTCGTACATGGACTTCCTGATGCCGTTCGTCACCGAGATGCCGGATTCGCTCGAGATGGATCACACCGTCACGCCGTCGGGACTCAACCCACTCGGAATGAAGGGCGCCGGTGAAGCCGGTGTGATCCCGACCAGCGCCGTCATCGCGGCCGCCATCGAGGACGCCGAAGGAATCTCGATCACGTCCATGCCCATTTCACCGTCCGAACTGTTCGAACTTCGACTCGCACATGCGGGTTCGTCATCAGAGGAGAATGCATGAGAATCGCCGGCACCGCGCAGCTGACGGCACCTCGCGAAGAGGTCTACGACAAGCTCCAGGACGGTCGTGTACTGGCCGCGACCATTCCCGGTGTGCAGTCGCTCGAGCAGCTCACGGACAATCACTACAAGCTCTCCATCATGGCGGGAGTCGCGTCGATCAAGGGCGTGTACGACGGCGAGGTTGTTCTGTCGCAACAGAATCGGCCGAATTCGTTTGTCATGACGGCTTCGGGGGCTGGTGCTCCCGGCACAGTGAAGGCGGACGTCACGGTCACCTTGACGGAGAACGAGGGTGGCACGCTGCTTTCGTACGACGCCGACGCCGTGGTCGGCGGGATGGTCGGCGGCGTCGGGCAGCGCATGATCACCGGTGTCGCCAAGAAAATGGCGGGGGTGTTCTTCAAGAGCATCGACGGCGTCATTGCCAACGGAATCCCCGAGAAGGTCACTGCCGCCGTGGCGGCGGCCGTACCGGCAGTTGCGGTCGAGGGGGCGCCGGTAGTTTCCGGCGCCGTCACGGCGCCAGCGGTTCTTCCGGCCGGTGTGCCGGCAGCGGGCGGCACCGATGCTCGCACGGTGATAGTCAGCGCCGTCGTCGGTGCGGCGATTGCTTTGTCAGGTGTTGCTATAGGCGGATTCCTGGCCCGTTCTGGGTGTCGCGAGTAGTTCACCGGAGTGTCAGCAGCTGTTTCACGATGAGGGAAACGCCCCGAACCGACCAGGTTCGGGGCGTTTTTCACGTCCGCGTAACCCACATGGGCGCCGGCGAAGATCCGCTCGTGATCGTGCGCCGAACCTTGGTCCCCCGATTCGGCGAATTGTGACAAAGAATCCGCTCTTCCGAACCTGTGGAATAGCACTACACGTCAGGTACGAGCCACTTACCGGCTAGGCCACAACCGTCGATCGGTACCAGACGAGACGAGCCAAAGATCCCAGGAGGAAGCGTGGAACCCAGGAAGATTCGGGTCGGTATCGATACCGGCGGAACGTTCACCGACATCGTGGCAGTGGACGACGAAACCGGCGCCATCGTCACCACCAAAACCCCGTCCACCCCGGCGGACCCCGCCGAGGGCTTTCTCGCCGGAATCGAGAAGGTACTCGCCAAGCTCGGTGAGAGTGGCGACTCGATCGGCGCGGTCAGCCATGGCACGACGGTTGCGACCAACAAGCTGCTCGAAGGCAAGGTCGAGAATCTCGGCTTCATCACCACCGAGGGCTACGAGCACGTTCTCGAAATCGCTCGTCAGTCGGTGCCGGACGGCTACGGCAACTCGTACTTCTGGGTCAAGCCCGAACGCATCGTCCCCGCCGATCGCGTACGCACCGTCGGTGGACGCCTTTCCTTCGACGGCAGCGAGATTCGTCCGCTCGACGAAGAGAGCGTCCGCAGCGCAGCGCAGTTCTTCAAGGACCGTGGCATCCGGACCATCGGCGTCTGCCTGATGCACTCGTACGCCGATCCGACGCACGAGGAGCGCGTACGCGACATCCTCTTCGAAGTCTTCCCCGATGCGACGGTGAGCATCTCGAGCCAGGTGCTGCGTGAGTACCGCGAGTACGAGCGGTCCATCACCACACTCGTGGACGCCGCGGTCAAGCCGAACATCCGCAACTACGTGAACAACATCGCGAATCGCCTGCGTGAGTTCTCGACCACCGACGGCGAACCCCGCGACATTCCGTTCTATGTCATGAAGTCCAACGGCGGTGTTCTCTCGGCCAAAGAGGTTGTTCACCAGCCTATTACGACAGTACTTTCGGGACCGGCTGCCGGTGCTCTCGGTGCCGCGCTGATCGCCGATGCGGCCGGCGTCGAGCAGGTATTGACCTGTGACGGCGGTGGAACATCGACGGACGTCACCGTCGTGGTTCGGGGCGAGCCCGCGCTGACCACCGAAGGACGAGTGGGCAACTACCCGTCGAAGATCCCGATGATCGACGTCGTGACCGTCGGTGCCGGCGGTGGCTCGATCGCGTGGATGACGCCGGAACACACCCTCCGAGTCGGCCCTCAGTCGGCAGGCGCCGATCCCGGCCCGTTGTGCTACGGCAAGGGCGGCAGCGAACCGACCATCACCGACGCGCACGTCCTGCTCGGACGCATCCCACCCCACCTGCTCGGTGGCGAGATCCCTCTCGACACAGAACTGGCACGCAAGGGTCTCGAAGAGCTTGCAACACAGCTCAGTCTGGGCTTCGAGGAGTGTGCGGTCGGCGTCCTCGAGGTCTCGGCGTGGAACCAGGCCAACGCCCTGCGTCAGATCACGGTCAAGCGTGGCCTCGACGTTCGTGACTTCACCCTCGTGACGTTCGGCGGCTCCGGCTCCCTGCTCGCCTGCCGTCTCGTCGACATCCTGGGACTGAAAGACGTTCTTGTCCCGCTCAATCCGGGTAACGTCTCCGCATTCGGTCTGCTGACGGTCGATGTCCGCAACGACTACGTCCAGACGCATGTGAGTCGTCACGACCGGTTGAAGGCAGAAGACTTGCAGAGCCAGTTCGACGCGTTGGCCGGCGAAGCCGAGATCGCGCTCGCCGAAGAAGGATTCGACGAGACGCAGCGCAAGTACTCCCGTACTGCGGATCTGCGGTACCTCGGTCAGGCCTTCGAGGTTCGCGTCCCGGTGGCGGAAGGTACCGTCACGGCGCAGATCATGGACGACGCGGCCGAGGCGTTCCACCAGGCGCACCGCGAGCTGTACGGCTACGACTTCCGGGGAGACCCGTCGCAGCACGTCGAGTGGGTCAACCTGCGCGTGAGTGGCATCGGCCCGATCAAGCGTCCGACGCTCAAGGAGATCCCCGCCGGCACCGGCGCCGACTCGGCTCGAACCGGTTCGCGTCAATCGTATTTCGACAGCTGGGTCGAAACGGCTACCTACGACCGCACGCTGCTCGGTGCGGGTGACGTCATCGAAGGACCGGCCGTGATCGAGGAGTTCAGCTCGACTGTCCCGATCCATCCCGGATTCTCGGCACGTATCGACACCTTCGGGAACATTCGTATCTCGAAGTCTTCCGACTCGAACGGAGTGAAGTGATGACCGCCATTCTCGATGCTGCTGCTGCCACCGCGGCCAAGCCGTACCGACTCACCGCTACCGACGGCGCGTCACCTGATCCGATTCTGGTCGAGATCGTCGCCGGTTACCTCGCCAGCGTGGAAATGGAGGTCGAGACCTCCATTTCGCGCACCTCGCGCTCACCGATGATCCGTGACGCTCACGACTTCCGCGCGGGTATTCACGACCGGAACCTCCGCAAGCTCACGGGCCGTTCGTATTCCGCGCTGGTCCATCCGATCGCCCGGGACTTCCCGCTCGAGACGATGAAGCCGGGAGACGTGTACTTCCACAACGACGTCTACCTGTCCGAAGGTGGCATCGGCCATCTCCCCGACCTGTGCGTCACGGTGCCTGTCTTCGCCCGCGTCACTCCCGATGCCGAGCCGAAAGTTGTTGCGTTCGTTCAGGCATTCGGTCACCACGACGACATCGGCGGTTGCTGCCCCGGCTCCATGCCGTCCGGTGCCACCACGGTGTACGAAGAGGGACTGATGGTTCCGCCGATCAAACTGTGGGACCAGGGAGTTCCCAACGAGGCCGCGCTGCGCATCATGACGCGTAACTCCCGCATGCCGGATGCACTCGCCGCTGACCTCGACGCCGAGTGCTCGGCGTGCCTGATGGGTGCGCGTCGACTCACCGAACTCTTCGAGCGATACGGAGTCGACACCGTCGAGTCGTGCTTCGACGCGATGATGGACGCGACCACCGAGACGTACCGCCGCGAAATCCTCAGCAAGATCCCGGTCGGTGAGTACACGTGGGAGGACTACGCCGAGCACGACGGCGTCGACGAGCCGATGCTCCACATCCAGCGCATCACGCTCACGAAGACGCGGCCGGAGGACGAGGGCGGCGAGCGACTCATCCTGGACTTCAACGGAACCGGACCGCAGGCGAAGGGTCCGATCAACCACTGCGGTGACTACGCGGACGGAAACTTCCTCATCAAGTGGTTGGCTCCGATTCTGCGTAACCTCGCGGACACCCCGGAGCGTATGGCCGAACTGGATGTCAACGAGGGCGTCGTACCGCTGATCGAGATGAAGTTCCCCGAGAAGGGAACATTGATCACCCCGATCTTCCCTGCCCCCACCAACGCTCGCACGTTTGTCATCCTCCGCCTGCTCGGTGTGCTGGCCGGCGTCGTCGCCAAGGCTGTGGACGGCAACATGCCCGCCGATCAGGAGACCATCAGGTACACCGGTGTGTACGGCGAGGACTTCGAGGGTCACTCGTACCTCATGCGTGAGGTGCTCGGCGGCGGTTCCGGCGGACGCTACTACGCCGACGGTGAGGACACGATTCACGTCGTTCCCGACTCACGGAACCTGCCGACCGAATTCACCGAGAGCCGTTTCCCCTTCATCGTCGAGAAGCTGGGTCTGGCCATGGATTCCGGCGGAGCCGGACGCTACCGCGGCGGCCTGGGATACGAGAAGCACATCCGCATGCTCAAGGATGCGCACTTCATGTCCATCGCGGACCGTTCGATCCTCGCCTGCTGGGGAGTCAAGGGCGGCAAGGCCGGTCGGCCGTTCTCCGTCGTCCTGGATCCGGGTGGACCGAACGAGCGTGAGTTCGACGCACTGACCGATGCCGAGCCGATCAAGGCCGGCGAGGTCGTACGGATTCGTACCACCGGTGGCGGCGGTTGGGGAGATCCACTGGAGCGCCCGATCGAAGAGGTGTTGCGAGACATTCAGTGGCGCAAGGTTTCCGTCGAAGGTGCACGCGACGACTACGGTGTAGTCGTGATCGACGGTGACGAGCCGTCCGTCGACGAGGCTGCTACCACGGAGCTGCGGGATCAGTTGCGCTCGGAGCGCGGCGAGAACGAACCCTTCTTCGATCGGGGTCCGGGCTACGCGCAGCTTTCCGGTGGCGCCACCTCAGCGGTCTACGACTACGTCTAGGACGGAAAACTCTCATGGAGAACGGAATTGCTCGCGGCGCCGACATCGCGGTGATCGGCGCCGCGGGTAAGACCGGTGAGGCCGTCGTCGCTGCACTGCCGCCGAGCGTGACAGTGCGGCGACTGGTGCGAAAGGCACGAGTCGAGGGCGACTACGAGGTAGAACTCGAAACGGGTAGTGGGTTGCGCAAGGCACTTGCGGGGTGCAGAGGGGTGTACTTCATCGCCCCGAACGTCCATCCCGACGAGCCCGCACTGCTTCGCAATGCGCTGACGGCAGCGGCGTCGGCGGGAGTGGAACATTTTGTCTATCATTCCGTGGCGTGGCCGTTCAGCCCGTCCATGCCACATCACCTGGACAAAGCCAGGTGTGAGGACGAACTGCATCGTTCGCCCTTGAAATGGACTGTGCTGCAGCCGTGTGCGTACGCGCAGAATTTCGAAGCGGTACTCACGGGTCGATCCGACACCATCGTCCTGCCGTACAGCGCGGACACGAAGTTCTCGTTCGTGAGTTTGTCAGATGTGGCGGCCGTGGCCGCGGTTGTTCTGAGCGAGGGCCCGGGCGAGCATCACGGAGCGACGTACGAAGTGGGCGGCCCGGAATCGCTCAGTGTCATGGAGGTGGCACAGATGGTGGAAAAGCAGACGTCACGTACCGTCGCGATAGATCAGATCAGCGTGGATCGGTGGCGCGAACAGATCGGCACTGGTCTGGACGTCAACGCCAGTTCACGATTGGCTGCGATGTTCGAGTTCTACAATCACCACGACTTCCTTGCGGGCAGTGCTGCCGTCGAACTGCTTTTGGGTCGCCGACCGATGGGCGTCGAGAGCCTGATTCGGTGACGCTTGCTACGCGATGCCTCCTGCCGCCCAGACCACCAGCGGTGGCAGGGCGGCGAGGATCAGGCAGACCGTTCCGTTGAGCCACTTGTGCTCCACCGTGACGGCGGCGAACTCGCGCAAGGTCGCGCTCGGCAGGTAGTACCGAGCGGTGTGGGAACCGATGACTTCCGCATCCAGATCGAGGCTCCGGGCAAACGTCGCGGTTCGCAGTATGTGGAAGTTGCTGGTGACCAGAACCATTCGAGGCTTCGTGGTGTTGGCACGGAGAAGGTCCCTGGTGTACTCGAGGTTCTCGAGCGTGGTGGTCGAGCGGTCCTCGAGCATCACGTTCTCACGCGGTATCCCGTGATCGACGAGGTAGACGCACATTGCCTCGGCCTCGCTGACCACCTCGTCCGATCCCTTCCCGCCGCTGACGACCAACAACGGCGAACGTCCCTCGGCCACCTCGGCGCGAAAGACGTCCGCTGCCTTGTCCAGACGGCTGGCCAGCAGGGGCGTCACGTCGGCACCCGAGAGTCCGGCGCCGTGCACCACTATCGCGTCCATCCCGGGCTGGTACTTCTGGCGTCCGTAGACGTAGGAGTAGAGCAGAAAGCTCGTGAACAGAAACCCCAGGTACGACGCGACCAGACTGAACGATCCGAGAACGACTGCGAGCCAGTACCTCTGCGTCAGCAACGCAGATGCGAGCAACACGTAGGGAACGAGCAGTCCGAGACCCGCGACGAGTGAGAGCAGATTCGCGACGCTGAATCCCTCGCGTCGCAGCATCGTGACCCCGTTGACGATCAGGAATCCCGCGAGCAGGAGCACCAGCAACGGTGAGAGCAGAGCGATCGTCGCGATGACAAACGACGGAACCTCGGTCCCCGGCGCACCCGACTGCAGCATCCACAGACCGGTGAAGATCAGTCCGAGAAGTAGATAGACGCCGTTGCTCAGCCTCCGCCGATCCTGCCTGAACCGGTAGCCGCAGAATCCGAGCAGCGCGAGGCCGATGAGGAGAAGGATCACGGAGCCAGCCTAAGCGAGGCGCCCACTACACGGGCGCCACCACCTTCGACTGCTGGATCGCGGACAGAACCCTGGTACGACACTCGATGAACAGTGGGTCCGCCTTGGTGGTCAGTTGGTCCCGAGCACCGATCAACGGAACGTCGACGATGTCCTGCATCAACGCCGGCGTACCGCCGAGGACGACCACTCGATCGGACAGGTACACCGATTCGTCGACGTCGTGGGTGACGAGGAGGACGGTGATGCCAAGATCACGTTGAAGCGTCAGCAGCAGGTCCTCGAGTTCCGCGCGGGTCTGGGCGTCGACCGAGGCAAAGGGTTCGTCCATGAGTAGTACCTGCGGCCGATAGGCGAGGGCGCGGGCGATCGCTACCCGCTGCTGCATTCCGCCGGACAACTGCCAGGGGTAGGAACGCGCAGCTCCTTCCAGACCGACGACGGCGAGCGCCTCGGTTACCCTCTCGTTCTGAACCTTGCGTGCCAGGCCGTTGCCCCGCAGCGGCAGGCGAACGTTCTCGCCCACTCGAAGCCAGGGCATCAGTGTGCGTCCGTAATCCTGTGACACGAGCGCAAGAGTGGCGGGCGGAGCGTCGATCGCGATCCCGGCGATGCGGACCTCACCCGTGGTCGGCTTCTGCAAACCGGCGATGCACCGAATCAGGGTGCTTTTGCCGATACCGGAATGTCCGACGATGCAGACGATTTCTCCGGGGGCGACCGAGAGATCGATCCCGCGAAGCACTTCGCGGCCGGTAGGTCCGCCGTAGGTCACCCCGAGGCCGTTCAGTTCGACTGCGGGGGTGGATGCCGCAGATTCTGTGGATGACATCAGTTTCCTTTCACTGCGAGTGCGCCGTGGGTCCGAGGCTGCCATCTGAGCAACCATCGTTCGATCACGCCATAGCCGACGTTGAGCACGTACCCGATGATTCCGAGCAGGAGGATTCCGGACCACATGTCTGCGATGGCAAAGGTCTGTTGCGCGACGATCACGAAGTGGCCGATTCCTGCAGTGGAGACGTACATTTCGCTGCCGACCATGATGACGACGCCGATCGCGAGACTGGTACGGATGCCGACCGTTATCTGAGGCATCGCTCCGGGGAGGAGTACCTGCGTGACCAGCAGGGGCGTTCGGATGCGATAGCTGCGCGCCACCAAGCGGATACTCGGGTCGATGGAGCGAATGCCGTCGAGGGTGTTGAGGAGTATCGGCCAGACCGCGCCGAAAGCGATGGCGGCGACGTTGCCCGAGGAACCAGTACCGAAGACGATGAACAGGGCCGGCAGGACAGCGAGTGCGGGTATGGCGCGGAAGAACTGGAGGAACGGATCAGCGATCTCGGCAGCCAGTGGGAACAGAGCAAGAAGCAGACCCGCCCCGATGCCGAGCACCAGCGCCACGGTGAGGCCGAAGGCAAGATTGGTCAGGCTGGGTACGACATCTCGAGTAAAGCCTGCACCGAACCAGTTGTCCACAAATGCTTTCCAGATTCGTGACAACGGCGGAAAGTACGGCGACTTACTCGACGCGGATCCGAAGTACCACACGACGACGATCAAGATCGGCAGCCACAACTCCCACGCGAGGAGTCGAATCCCGGACATCATCTTCACATCGTCATCCTCCTCGGGATGTAATGCCAAGCAAGTAAACGATTCTCGATTGCCATCACAGCGAACGCGAGTAGCATGCCGAGCACTCCGGCGACGACGATGAGTGCAAACATTCGGTCGGGGACGGATTGGCTCAGCAGGATTTCCTTGCCGAGTCCGGGAACCCCGGCGATCAGTTCGGCACCGATGGTCAGTAGCAAACTCAGTGTTGCCGAGATACGAATTCCCGTGAAGATGTAGGGCATCGACGCGGGCGCGACGACGAGAGCGAGTCTGCGCCACAGTGGAAGTCGGAAGGATCGTGCGGTGGCCAGTAGTTCCGGATCGACATTGCGTACTCCGTGGATGGTCTGGAGCAAAATCGGCCACACGCTCACCGCCACGATCAGCGCAACCGCCATACGTTGTGTCGGGCCCATGATCAACAGAAAGAGGGGAATGATCGCGAGCGGCGGAACGGTCCGGCAGAAGTCGATGACGAAGCGCGAAGAGACTGTCAGGAACGGGTGCGCGGCGAGCAGCAGTCCTGCCGGGATTCCGATCACCAGACACAGCGCCAAGCCGATGGCGGTTGTGGTCAACGTCTGTCCCAATGACGTCCACAGCGAAGAGGTACCGAGTTCGTCGACGAACGCCACTGCCACGTCACTGAACTTCGGAACACCCTTGACATTCTCGTCGCCCAGCATTCCGAAGACCTGCCAGGCGGCTGCCAGCGCGAAGAGCGTCAGCAGCCGTCCGAGCAGTACCTGCCTGCGGCGTGTTTTCGGGGTTGTCAAGGCGGACAACTCAGTTGGCCGGGGTCAGCAAGGATTCGGTATCGACCGACTCCGTCAGAACCCCGTACTTGACCAACAGTTCGATCTCCGCCCCGAGAGTGCCCGGTTCCACTACTGCGACGAACTGAGGATTCTTGCTGTTGGCCAGCATGTCGAGCGGAATCTTGGCTTGTGTCGAGAGTGCAGCCTTGACCGCGCCCGGATTCTGATTGGCGTAGTCGACCGATTTGGCAAGCGCCGTACGGAATTTAGCGAGAGAGTCAGGGTTTGCATTGACAAACGATTCCGAAGCGACCAGCGAGGTTCCTGGCACGCCGGGTGCGGCCAGGGGGAAGGGGTGGCCGAGGATCTTCAGCCCGGAGTCGGTTGCCTTGCTCAGGAACGGATCGATGAGGAATGCTGCATCGGCTCCGCCACTGGAAACGAGGTCACCGAGGTTGGGCATGGGCGCTTGGATGAACGAGACCTTGTCGGCTGCTCCGCCGGATTTCTCCACCGCGGCAGAGATGACCGCCTCGCTGACAGACTTCAAACCGCTGATCGCAACGGTTTTGCCTTCGAGGTCACGGAATCCACTGATGGAACTGTCCTTGGCGACAACGAGACCGGATTGGTCGACATCGTCATTCGCGGCAAAATTCGTGAGCCCTCCGACGATGGTGACGGGCATGTTCTGGCTGCGTGCCTGAATTGCGGCAGCGGCAGTCGTGGCTGCCATATCTGCATTTCCACTGAGCAGCAACGGAATCTGAGCCGAGGAGCTGGCCCCGCCCTCGACGAGCTGAATGTCGAGTCCCTCAGCGGTGAAGAATCCCTGCTCCATACCCAGCCAGATCGGTGCGAAGTCCGCGATCGGTTGAGGTGCGATACGAATCGTGGTGGTCTGGGTGCCCCCGTCGTCGGAGGCCGTGGCGTCGCTCGAACAGCCGGTCAGTGCCAAAGCAGCCGTCGCGACCGCTGCCAGGGCAACAACTCTGAACCGTGGTGTCGACCGAAGGGTATGTCCAACCGTCATGTCCGAAAGCCTCTCGCTGGGAAAGATAGGACTTCCTTGCCGGTAATCCGGTGGGAAGGTGAAGACGCTCAAAGAATTCCGTACGCCGGAACGATTGTTGTGACTATAGTAATTTCCTAGGCGAATGCCAAGGGTTTTCCAAGAACACGAGATTTCGGATCGCCGGGTACTCACACGGCACCGGGAGGGGATCGGATGACGAAGGGTTCTGCGTCCGCCGTCGACAAAGCGCTGGATCTACTCGAGGCCATCGCGCGCTCGACCACGCCGATGAAGCTCAGTGAGCTGGCAGAAGAAGTCGGGATGCTCCGCCCGACTGCGCACCGAGTACTTGGCGAACTCGCGAACCGTGGTTGGGTCTTCCGCTACGACGGTCGCTATCTCCCCGGCCCGGCTGCACTGCAGGTTTCTCACGAAGCGGCAGCGCATTCGTTGGCGGCCTTGTGCGATCCGACCATGCGGGTGCTGTCCGAGAGCACGGACATGATGGTGAATCTGCAGGTTCTCGAGAGTGGCGGGACTCGGATCATCGCGGCGCTGCGTCCCGAGCGACTCAAGATGATCACTCGGATGCTCGGGGATCTACTTCCGCCGCACCGGTTCGCGGGACCGCTCGCGTTGGTGGCGGCACTCGAGGACAACACCCGGGCGCCTTACCTGGCAATGGTGGAAAAGAGTGGCTATCCACTCGAAGGCCCCACCGGGTTCCTCGCCGATATCGCCGAGACGCAGAAAACCGGATTCGCGGTCGTCCACAAGCGATCTCAGGACATCATCGGTTCGGTCTCGCGGGCAGTGTCTTCTCGCAAGGGCTCTCCCCTCTGCGCGTTGACGGTGATCGGTTTCGACACCGACTTCGACGCGAAAACGACGCGCATGGTCGAAGAACACCTGCTGCGGGCGACCGATGAAGTGCAGCAACTCCTTACTGACCACACTTCGGGCAAGCGCCCGTCCGACGCAGGAGAAGAAGGATGATTCCACGGACCGAGGGCTTCATCACCGTCGCAGACGGCGAACGGGTCTGGTACGAGACTGCCGGCGAGGGCCCGGATCTGATTCTCACGCACGGTCTCGGGGGCAATTCCGCGGTCTGGTACCAACAGGTACCGTACTTCGCTCAGCATTATCGGGTAATCAGCTGGGATCAGCGAGGATTCGGCCGGTCTACCAACGAGAACGGCAACCACGGCCCGGTAGCCGCTGTCTCGGATCTGATCGAAATCATGGACCTGTTGGACGTCGATCGAGCGCATGTGGTCGGCCAGTCGATGGGCGGTTGGGCCGCATTGGGAACAGCGATCGCTGTTCCGGACAGAGTGGAGTCGGTAGTCCTGGCCTGCACGACCGGCGGCATTCCCGTCGGCTTCGGACCGGACAGTGCACCGCCCCTCACCGCGGCGCCCGTCACCGCGCGGCCCCTGGGGGAACATCCCGCTGTGGGCGGACGGTTGCCGAGCTTGGACATGGCGAGGGCATACCTGTACCAAGCCCTCGGCACCTTCGGTCATCGGCCACCGGACACCGAGTTCTTCCGAATTCTCAAGGCCCACAACTACTCGCCGGAAGAGCTTGCCGCGGTGGCGGCACCGGTTCTGTTGATCGCGGGCGAGCTGGACGATCTGATGACACCCGATCGGATTCGCAGCGCCGCCGAATTCCTGCCTCACGCAGAAGTCGTCGAACTTGCCGACCGCGGCCACTCCCCCTACTTCGAGGACCCACACGCGTGGAACGAGTTGGTGGCGCACTTCCTGGCCGATGTGCGCGCCCGTCCAGTGCTCTGAAGCGCCTACTCGTCACGCATATTCCACTTCCGAGGAGATCTAATGGATTCATCTCAGACCGTCGAGTTCATCCCACCCGCTTTCGATACACCGTTCTCCACCGGAGTTCGCGTCGGAGACGTCCTGTATCTGTCGGGTCAGATCGGCATGCTTCCCGACGGAACCTTGGCCGACGGCTTCGAAGCGCAAGCCCGCCAGACCATGGAGAACATCGTGGCTTCGCTGATCGCCTACGGTTCCGGTGTCGAAGCGATCTTCAAATGCACTGTCATGCTTGACGACATGTCTCGCTGGCAGGAGTTCAACAAGGTCTATCTCGAGTACTTCCCGGCGTCGAGACTGCCGGCCCGCAGTGCGTTCGGAACAGACGGACTGGCGCTGGGTGCGCACATGGAAGTCGAATGCATGGCGTACACCCCGAGGGTCTGACTGCTCGCGGGCACTAGTCGTCCCAGTCCACACGTTCAGCCAGGCGCAGCAATGTGCGTCGGCGCGTAGTGCTGGTTTCGCCGATGTGCGCGATCCGGCCGTAGATGTGGGCGCGGAAGTGCTCGATTCCCGCTCGATTCTGTTCCTGCGCAGAAGTATTGGCTGCATTGTGCAGCAGAGCGCGCAGGCGATCGTAGTCGTCACGCGGATACGACGGTTGGTCGTTGATCACCAGCCCGGTGAGGTGTTGGCGTCGATGAGGGCGCATCACCTTGGTCTTTCGCGGATGTACGGCAAACCCTTCGTCCTGGGCGATCTGCTTGATCGTCCAGAGAAGGGTGCTGACGTCTGCTACTTCGATTCCGGAGAATGCGAGGTCGTCGGCGTATCGGGTGTAGGTGAGCCAGTTCGCCTGTGCGAGTGCGCTCGAGCGGATGTCGAATGTGCGCGCGACGAGATTCGCCAGTGCCGGCGAAGTGGGCGCGCCTTGTGGCAGATGCGCGGTGCGTAGCTGTGAGGCCTGTGCGTACGGTAGGCCGCGCAGAGTATCGGCAGATGTTGCAACAGTGCACAATCCGGTGAGAACTCCTGCCACGGCGGGTGGGTAACCGAGAGCGGCGAAGACCGCGTGAACACGGTTCCCGGTGATCGACGGGAAGAATTGCATGAGATCCACGCCGATCACGATTTCCGACTGTGCATGCGGCGCTGCAAAAGTCAGCGGACTTCGTCCGCGAACAAACCCATGAGCTGCGTCGTGTGCGGGCACCTGGTCGAGGATGCGGCGCAGAATCTTGCGCTGGATTTCCCGCAACCGGGGTTTGGGTATCTCGAGGAGGCGAGCCCCGGCCTTCTTGCTGATCTGCATCGGCCGGTAGTGGCGCAGTTGCAATGGTTTCGTGCGCAGCCACTCCCCACGGTCGGAGAACCACTCGAGTTCGGAGATCGTCAGATCCAGTGAACGCGCCAGGTCCGCACTGGTGTTGTAGCGCGGGACGTCGAACCGCCACACCGAGGATTCGTTGGTGTCCATCGAGACCGGGACGGGTCGAAGCCGCGGCAGTTCGCGTAGCAATCGGTACAGAGTCTGAGGTTCGAACGGTGGAGCGGGCATGAGATCGAGCACCCGGACGGCCAGCGATGTCGCCGACACACCGCGGACTGTTCCGAACGCCTCCTCGAGTCCACCGAGTGTCCATGGAGCGTCAGCGGCCGCAACTGCCAGACGCCGCGCCAACTCGGGATCGAGCTCGAAGTCACGCATGGATCGAGCCCGAGATGCGGCGGCGTGGGGTGACCAAATCCTTTGTCCGGAGCGGCGGCAAGCACGCGGAGCGTGCCGAGCGCCGGTGGACGCGGTATCCAATTCTTCTGGCCGACCCAGGGGTTACCCCTGAGACTGGTCGCGTGGACCAACTCTCACCCACGCGCCGCCGCATCTCTTCACAATGGCAGAGCGTCCGGTATCTGTCACGTGTGAAGCTGATCTGTCAGGTGTGGGTCATCAGATCGACGAACGATCCGAACCGACGAACTCGCTGATCCACGGCACGACTGCTTCGCGGACGGTGACCGCCTTCGGCAGTAGTCCGTTGCTCAGCAGGAGATCGGCCGCCCGCTGCTGCTCGTCGAGGAACTCGTCGGTGACCGGGTTGACGCCGAAAGGACGTCCGCGCAGTGCAGCTTCCCAGGCATCGAGGCTTGCGGACCCACCACGCTTCTCGACGTCGTCGACGAAGATCTGCGCGGCTTCGCGGGGATTGGCTTCGATCCACGCATCGGATTCCTGCAGAGCCTCGATGATCGCCTGAAGGGCCTCCGGATTGGTCTCCGCGAAATCGCGCCGGGTGAACCACAGTGAGGGGTGGCTGAAGAGCCCGTCGGTGGCAATCAGCGTGCGCAGCTCGTGGTTCGCTTCGATGTCCGTCAGCCCCGGGTACGCACCTACCCAGGCATCGATGGTGCCGTCGACGAGATCCGCTCCACCACCGCGCACGTCGGTATCGACGGGGACGATGTCGGACCAGGTCAGCCCCGCCTGGTCCAAGGCGAACAACAAAAGTGTGGTCTGCCACGATCCGTGCGCGATGCCGACTCGCTTGCCGCGCAGGTCCTCTACCGTGTTGATCTCGGACTCTGCTTTGACTACCAGGCGCCCGTTCTCCACGCGGGGGCCGGAAATTCCGATGTAGACGAGATCGCGGCCCTGAGCCAATCCGGTTACGGGCGGCGTGAATCCGGTTCCGATCACGTCGTATCCGCCCTCCTCGAACAGCCAGTCCGAGTGCAGGGTCGGCAAGGCGTTCTCCGGGTTGACTGCGGGCTTGGCGGGAAGCTCACGCAGGTCCACCCACTCGACGTCCGGGAGACGACGTTCGAGGATCCCGGTGTGGCGCAGAACGAACAGTGAATTGTTGTGTGGGAAGTATCCGACGCGAACGGTCATGAGATCTACGGTTTCCTGTTCTGAATCAGTGATGGAGGTGGCTAGATGAGGCCGCGTCGGCGCGCCTCGTCGGCGAGCCCGCTACGGCCCCACTGGACGGCGAGGTTGGACGGATCGAATTCGACCGAACCGCCGAGGGATTCGGCGATCGCCTGGAACTGTGCGCCTTCCTCGAGGAGGACGACGAACTTCGCGAGGTCGAGCAACCCGCTGCGGCCGATGACGTTGACCCCGCCGTTGGCTTCGAAGATCGCCACCAGATCGGGATCGTGTTCGAGACGCTCGAGAATGAAATCGCCGGCAGAACGGGACCGATCGATGTGCGGCGGAATCTCTCGGGAGAGCGTCAGCCTCTGCGAAGCCGCATAGCGGATGGGTAGCGTCCGATGAGTCTGTGCCCAGCCGCCGAGCCACGGAGTGTGGATGTGGACAACGCTGGTGATTTCCGGATGCTGACGGAAGACGGACGCGTAGCCGGTGACGAAACCGGCTGATCCGTTGCCGGACAGCACTTCGCCGTCGAAGGTGGCGACCACCGGTGACACCGACGGATCGTCCGCCCACGGTCCCGGATCGTTCAGGGCGACTGCGATTTCGGTGCCGGGCACGCGTTCGACGAAGTTGACGGTCCCGTTGGCTGCAACTGTTCCGGTCTTACGGAAGACGTCGAATGCTTTGTCTGCTGCTTTGCGCGCTTCCTCGACGAATGCCGCAGTATCGGCGTCGAGTCGAGTTTCGGTGGTGGTCATCGAGTCTCCAGTCCAGAAGGTGTGATCGGGGTGCGCTGCAGGAGGGGAAGAACTTCTTCGCCGACGCGGTATGCCTCTTCGAGATGCGGGTTGCCGGCGAGGATGAAGGCGTCGACGCCCAGCTCCCGGAGCTCGTCGAGTCTTTCGGCGACCTGCTCGTAGCTGCCGACCAGTCCGAACGCCGGGCCTCCGCGGATGAGGCTGAAACCGCACCACACGTTGGGCTGCACCTCCAGATCCCGGTAGCCGGTGATGTGTTCGGGTACCCAGCCTTTGATGCGGGCGGCTCCTACCGAATCGCCCTGCGCTGCTCGGTCGGCGGCGCCCTTGTCGACGAAGGCCCACCCCTTCTCGATCTCGGCCCACGCAGCTTCTTCGGTGTGCCGGGCTACGACGTCGATGCGTACGGCGAATTTCGGCGTGCGTCCCAGTTTGGCCGAGTTCTCCCGCACGCCGTCGATCTTGGCTCTGAGATCGGCGTACGGCTCCAGCCAGGAAAGGTAGTAATCGGAGTGCAGTCCGGCGGCGGCGACGGCTGCGGCCGAAGATCCGGAGAAGTACACCTCGGGAAATGGTTGGCCGGCCAGTCCGGGTGGCAGTGCGGCGCCGTGGGTCTGGAAGAAGCGACCGTCGAAGTCGAAAGGTTCACCGTCCCACACACCTTTGAGGACATCGAGGAACTCGGATGTCCTGGTGTAGCGATCGTCGTGGTCGACCTTGTCGCCCCACCACAGCTGAGGCGCTCCACCTCCGCCGCTGATGATGTTGTAGACCAGACGTCCACCGGTTGCGCGCTGCAGACTGGCCGACATCCGCGCGGCCTGGACCGGGTGAAGGAACCCCGGTTGGAACGCAACCATGAAACGGTACGTGGTGGTCTCGGCGGCCAACGCTGCGGCGGTCGCCCACGGATCCTCGGTCATCGGGAAGGACGGCAGCAGCCCACCGAGGAAGCCGGCGGATTCGGAAGCCTTTGCCACCGCGGCCATGTGGTCGATGTAGCTGTATCCGTCCAATTCGCCGCCCCGGATCGCGGGAGCGATGTTGCCCGGCCCGTATCCACCGGCGTCACCGCGGTTGTAGCGACGCGGTGTACGAAGCGACGCGTGGTCGCCCTCCATTCCGATCCGCCAGTAGAAATCTATGCTCATGCGGTGGCCTTCTCTTCTGTGGTGGCCTTCTCTTCCTTGCGGATCCGACCCTCGGGATCGACCAGGTGCAGGAGATGTTCGCCCGCCCGGTGCAGCTCTTCGATGTGTGGCCGACCCGACAGGACGAAACCGTCCACGCCGAGATCTCGATACGACGAGAGTCGCTGTGCCACTTCCTCGTAGCTTCCGACAAGACCGATGCTGTGCTCGTAACCGATGCGGTCGAATCCGGACCAGAGGATGCCGCCCCGATCGATCTCGAACGCAGTGGAATCGGATTCTCTCAGTTGCCGTTCGACGCGGGCCCAGGCTTCGTCGGCTGTCTCTCTCGCGACGATCGGGATGCGCAGGACCTTCTCGACAGTCCTGCCGAGTTCGGACGCTCGGTCGTCGAGGGCCGTGATCCGCGTCGAGAGCTCGTCACCGACGAGCGTGAACTGATGGACGTCGCCGTGGTGGGCGGACAGTTCCAGAGCTTCCGGAGAATCGCCGGTCAGATGCACTCGGGGAAAAGGGAGTCCCGACAAGATGCCTCGGAATCCGCCGCCGAGCACGTCGTAGTATTCGCCGTCGAAGTCGTAACCCGTGCCACCGAATCCGCCTGGCAGAATTTGTTCCTCGTTCCATACGCCACGGGCGACGGTCAGGAACTCCGCGGCGCGCGCGTAGCGGTCGGTTCCTCGAACTACGTCTCCGCGAGCGGTGGCATCTTCGGCGTCAGTATCGACCTTCACTCGCCACTCGAGACGACCTGCCGACAGACGCTGAAGTGTCGCAGACATTTTGGCGGCGTAGACAGGAGTGCCGAAAGTGGGATGAAATTCCACGACCACTCGCGAATGACGCGTCTGACGTAGTGCGGCGGCGGCAACGATCCAGGATTCTTCCCCATTCGGATCGTACGGTGCGACAACGCCGTCGACGCCAGACAGTTCGGCGGCGAGAACGATCTGCGCCAGTTCGTCGAAGGGCCCGAAGTTTCCGGGGCGAACATCGGTCGCGATTGTGGTGGGGCGTTGTGCGCCGAATCCGCCTCGACTGTTCAGTGCGGCCACTGCCCGGCGTCCGTCGCCGCGCGAGGGTAGCTCCCAGTAGACCTCGGTCATTTGAGTGTGTCTTTCTGAGCGGCGACAAGTGCGCGTGCCTGTTCGAGGGGTTCGTGCGCCACCCAGGACTGCAGGTCGAAGTCGGCGGCGAGGAAGCCGTGCGCATAGAGGAACTGCTTCTGGACGCCGAGCAGATCGACACGCTCGTCCGACAGGCTCAAATGCAGTCCGGTGTGGAAATTCTCGCCGTACGCTGCCACGACGCCCTCGGGCCCCGACTGCGTTTCGGTCTGCAGAACGGCTCGAACCTCGTCTATGTTGGCCGCCGCCCAGTCTGCCGCCCGCAGACTCTCGGCGAGGAAGCCCACGACGACGTCCGGGCGTTGTTCGAGGAGATCGGCATGAACCGTGATCGGACGCGGTGTGCCGTTGTTGACGCGATCACGAAGGGATGCAGTGGAATCGAGGTCGACAGCCACGGCGAGGCCGTGTTCGCGGGCAACTTCCTGGGCGCGGGCGCCCTTGACGTAGATGGCGTCGACGTCGCCGCGCAGCAAGGATTCGACACCCCACGTCGTGTTGCGGGTCGAGGAGGCGGTGCGGACCTCAGGTGCTGCCGTCGTTGCAACCTCGACGAGGGTGACGTCGGCAAAACTCAACTCGCCCAGTCGAAGCGCGGAGGCGAACCCGTGCAAGGCCATGGCGCGGGGGAAGCTCCTGGCTTGATCGGCCGCCCACGCCGGGATTCCGATCCGGGCGCCGGCCAGCAGGCCTGCTTCTCGGATGTCGGAGTCTCCACGCACCAGGATCGCCTGGGCCTCGTCGATCCAGGTGAGCCCGATGAGCCTCGTCGGAGAACCACTGGCACGCGCGGCCAGTGCCGGGACGTTGCCACCTTCGCGAATGAGTCCGGAGAGATGGTGGTCGAAATGGCGTACTGCCAATTCCGGTCCGGCATCTTGTAGTACGCCGAAACGCACTCCGGATTCGGTTGCCGTCCGGTCGAGCCATCCGAGGCTGTTCGCGAGGCCGCTGGCGGTGGGAACAGGGCAGCGGGTGTACCAGAGTGTGTCGATTGCGGAATCAGCGATCGATGTCATGACTGTCCTGTCCGTCGGGGAAGGTGCGTCCGACGCCGAGTTCCTTCAGGAAGCTCGCTCGGTAGCGCAATGATTCGGGATCGTTCCGGTCGCGGGGGCGTGGCAGATCGATGTCGACGTCCACGGCAAACCCGCCCTTGTCGAGAATGAGTACCCGGTCGGCAAGTCGTACGGCCTCGTCGACGTCGTGCGTGACCAGCAATACCGCGGGACGGTGGCGGGCGACCAGATCGCCTACCAAATCCTGCATTTGGAGTCGCGTGAGGGCGTCGAGCGCGGCGAAGGGTTCGTCGAGTAGCAGCAGTTCAGGTTCGCGAACGAGGGCGCGAGCCAATGCGACGCGTTGGGCCTCACCACCGGAGAGTGTGGCCGGCCAGGCACGGTGCTTGTCCGCGAGGTTGACCTCGGAGAGTGCGTTGCGTGCGTTGTCGGTCACCTGCCGTGAGCGCTTCTGTCCGACTGTGACATTGGCGAGAACTCGCTTCGACGGTATCAATCGTGGTTCTTGATAGACGACTGTGCGGTCGCGCGGGACCAGCACCTCACCGCTGTCCGGTGCTTCCAGTCCGGAGAGCACGCGCAGCAGTGTCGTCTTGCCCGTTCCGCTGGGGCCGAGGAGGACGACGAACTCGCCGCGAGTGATCTCGAGGTCGATGCCACCCAGAACGGTCTTGTCGCCGAACGACTTACGCACCCCGGTCAGTGAGACCGCTACTGGTGAACCGGCCCGTCGCTCGGCCGCAGTGGTGCCGGTCCGCTCACGGGTCGCCAACGGCGGCAGAGGTGCTTCGGTGGATGGCAGCGAGCCGATGGCTGTGTTCGTCATCGTGCCACCGACAATCTCCGCCACGGCATGGAGTACCGCTCGATCAACCTGACCACGGCGTCGAAAATCAGGCCCAGCGCCGCATACATGACGATGCACAGAACCATGTAGTCGGTGCGGTTGTATTCCTGCGCCAGGGTCACCAGATATCCGATGCCCTCGCGGGTGCCGACCTGCTCGGCTGCGATCAATCCGGTGATGCTGAGGGAGAGGCAGATCCGAAGCCCCATCAGCACGCCGGGGAGGGCGGTCGGAAGAATTGCTCCGAACACCAGTCGCCAACCTGTCAGGCCGAAACCTTGTGCCGCTTCGACCATCTTGCGATCGACCCCGCGCACGCCCAGGTAGGTGTACGCGTACATGGGGGCGACGGTAGCGACCGCGATCAGCACCACCTTGAAGGTTTCGTCGATACCGAACCAGGCGATGAACAGCGGAACGAGCGCGAGGAACGGAACCGCGCGGTTGATCTGCATGGCCCCGTCGATCAGTTCTTCGCCGAGCGAGGAGAGGCCGGAGAGAACCCCGAGCACCAATCCGACGATCACGCCGACCGAAACACCGAGTGCAGCACGTTGAAGCGACGCGAGACCGAAGTCGACCAACTGGCCCGACTGGTACAGCTCGGCGAAGGCCGTCCACACGGCGGGAGGTCCGGCCAGGATCTCCTCTCGAATCAGTCCGGTAGCCGACCCGATCCACCATCCCGCGACCAACAGAGCCGGAACCAGGAAGCGGAGGGGGATCGAAATCCACGTAGGTCGGGTGCGATTGCGCCGGTAGCGCGGCGTTTCGAGTTGTGGATGCTCCACTGACTGCGGCGCCGTTCGAGCGGGGCGGGTCAGCGTCACCATCGGGTCACTTCCCCTCGGTGGTGGGCGCTGCCGCTGCTGAACCTGCCACAGCGCCCTGGAGGTCGAAGATCACGTCACTGCCCTTGAGCGGCTGCTGGATCACCTTGTTCTCGGCAAACAGCGTGGAGATGGATTCGAGGTCGGTAGCGTCGGCTGCAGTCGGGTAGCGGAAGTTGGTGATCTGGCCGCCCAGGGTGATCGCGTCGTCGAGTCGCTGTCCGGAGAGAGCGCGCGGACCGGTCTGTTCGAAGACGTTCTCGAACGCTGCCGGGTCGGCCTGCTGCTTCGCGGTGAGTTCCTGGGTGACTTCGAGGAACTTCTGGACCACCTCGGGATGCTCTTCGAGAATCGCGGTGCGGCCGGCGATGATGGTGCTGTCCACGGAGTCGATGCTCGCCTCGGTCGCGATCTCGACCGCGCCCTTGGCCTTGGCCTCCTGATACGGAATCAGGAACGATGCCCACGCGTCGACCTGCCCGGTGGAGAACGCCGACGCCGCGTCAGCCTGTTGCAGCGGAACACGTTCGACGGAATCGATCGGCACTCCGGCCTGCGTCAGGGCCTTGAGCGTGATGTACTCGCCCTTACCTGCAGGGTTGACGGCAATGCGCTTGCCGGCCAGATCTGCGACGGTCTTGATGCCGGATTCCGGAGTGGCGATGATGCCGGCCTGGTCCTTGTTGTACGGGTCCGACGTGGCGAAGATGCGGACACCCACGTCCTTGGACAGTGCGCCGACGACGGGACTGTATGCGCCGGTTTGGATGTCGAGCTCACCGCTGTTGAACAGTTTGAGGTTGGAGCTGAATCCCGGCGTGGTCTTGACCCATTCGATCTTTGCGCCCAGCGGTGCCAGCGCCTCGTCGTAGGTTCCGTCGCGCTTGCCGACGGCGATGGCACCGGAGTTTCCGGGATCGAAGACCTTGAGCGTGAAGTCGGCGCTGGAATTGCCTGCGGCGCTGTCGGAATCGTAAGACCCACACGCCACCGCCAACCCGGCCAGCGGGATCATGGCGAGCGCAGCGGCAGCTCGTGGCAGTCGGCGGAAGCGGGACATGTATGTGGCTCCTTCAGGCGTTGATTCGTCAGAACTGACGACGATGACGCTATTGGGTGCGTGTCCGTTTTACCCCCGTTTGTTTTCTGGAGATTGGAAATCTTGACAACATCGGAAGTCTGTTCATCTGGGCTTTTGTAGGTCCTCGCGTAGTTCCTTTCCACCTGATGGAAAGAATGGCCGGACTGCTGGGTCCGTGTTAGCGTCCGATTCTCAGGTCGATCAGGCCACAGCGAAAGGATCGTTCGTGACGGACGCACGCGGCGCGGGAGTTCAGACGGTAACCCGTGCCCTGACCATGCTCACATGTTTTCGCAGTGGCGAAGAACTGGGAGTCTCGGAAGTTGCGCGGCGACAAGAGCTTGCGGTCAGCACCACGCATCGATTGCTGCAGTCGCTCGTCGACGCGGGTTTCCTCGAGAAGGACGACGCAACCAGTCGGTATCGCATCGGCGCGGCGCTGGCGGCTTACGGACAGGTCTCCTACCGGCAGCATCGGATCTATCTGTCCGAGCCCTATTTGGAGCAATTGGCCGCGACGACAGGAGCATCCGCCTCCCTGGCAGTGCGAAGCGGAAGTGAGGTGGTGTTGCTCGGGTTCAGTCGGTGGCGCGAGGCCGACGGACATGTGCTGCAGGGTGTTCGACTTCCCTTGCACGCGAGCGCCCTGGGGAAAGCCTTTCTGGCTTGGTCCGATGTCGACGATTCCGAGCTCGCCGCGCTGCCACGTGAAGCGACCACCCAGCGCGCGATCACCGATGTTGCCGGTATCCGCCGGGAACTGGAGTTGACCCGCGAGCGAGGATACGGATTCAACGACGAGGAGTTGACCCCGGATTTCCGAACGATCGGAATTCCGATCATCGATGGATCAGGCACTGTGCGTTACGCTCTCGGGCTTCGTGGTCCGGTCGAGCTGATGATCGACGAACGGATTCCGTTCCTCGCCGACCTTGCCAAGGTGACTGCGCGACAGATCGGTGAAGTGCTTCTCTGAACTGGCGTGAAGCGTTTGTGGCAGATCCGGCCGAACGTGATTACCGTTGAAGTCGAGGGCGCGATCGCACAATGGCTACGCGACGTGACCGCGTCCTCGCGAGCGTGGAGACGAGTGATGACGACGATCGGTGTCGTTGCCCTGCTGCTGGGCGTCCTGTTGATCGTGGTCGAGGCGCATGCCCCAACCGCGGGGGTGCTCGGTGCGCTCGGAGCACTCATGATCGGTGCGGGCGTCTGGATGCTCTTCACGTCCGACGGTATCGGCCAATCGATCGCGATCCCGGTGACGGCGGGGGTCGCGGTGGTCGGCCTGGGCGTGGTGGCGGTTGCGAGCCGAAAAGCGCTCACCGCGCGCCGCGCGCCCGTGCGTACCGGGACGGAATCACTTGTCGGCTCCGACGCGACCGTTCGCAGCTGGGCTGGTGCGCAGGGTCAGGTCGAGCTTGACGGCGGATTATGGCGTGCTCGAATGGAATTCGGGTACGACGATTCTGTTCCCGCCGTGGGTGAATCCGTCGTCGTAGAGCAGGTTCGAGGCCTGACTCTGAAAGTGCGCCGTCGTGAACCGTGGGAGCTGCCGCTATGACCACCGTGCTTGTCGTCTTGTCCGTGTTTGTCGTGCTGATTGCAGTCCTTGTGGGTATGTCGGTGAGAGTCCTGCGTGAGTACGAGCGCGCGGTGGTGTTCCGCCTCGGTCGACTGATCACCTTGAAGGGTCCTGGCCTGGTCATTCTGGTGCCGGCGATCGATCGCATGGAGCGGGTCAGTCTGCGAACCGTCACGCTGAAAATACCGGTCCAAGAAGTGATCACCCGCGACAACGTTCCGGTGAAGGTTACCGCCGTCACGTACTTTCGGGTCGTCGACGCCGACCGTTCGATAGTCGAGGTCGAGGACTTTCTGGCCGCCACCTCGCAGATCGCCCAGACCACACTGCGCTCCATTCTCGGTAAGGCCGAGTTGGACTCGCTGCTATCCGAACGTGAACGCCTCAACGAGGACTTGCAGAAGGTCATCGACCAGCAGACCGAGCCGTGGGGAGTCAAAGTCACCACCGTGGAGATCAAGGACGTCGAGATCCCAGCCAACATGCAGCGCGCCATCGCCCGGCAGGCTGAGGCCGAACGTGAACGGCGAGCCAAGATCATCAACGCCGACGCCGAATTTCAGGCTTCGGCCAAGCTCGCCGAGGCGGCCGAGGTGATCAGCCGCAATCCGACCACTCTGCAATTGCGTTATCTGCAGACGCTTCACGAGATCGGTAGTGAGAACAACTCCACCGTTGTCTTCCCCTTGCCTCTGGATCTTGTCCGGCCCTTCATGGGCGGCGGAGTTGCGGCAACTCCGGCCGCCGAGGAACGTGTCCGCCCGACCGGAGCCTTTGGCCACTTTGCTACAGGTTCGACGGCAGTGAACGGTGATGTCGGTGTGAACGATCGTGTTAGCGATCGAGAGATCGGCGAGCGACTCGGGTAGAACGATTATCACCAGTGTCCTGAAAGGCCATGTATTTCAGTAGGTCTCGAGTCCACTTCTCTTCGAAGTTGTCCGTTTTGTCTCTGGCTATCGAAAGTATGTTCGATTTAACTTTGAGCATGGACAGTCGGGAAGCGTGGCAACTGGATGGCGAGGGCCTCAAGAGTGAGGTTCTGGATCTGGTGCGCGCCCGGCACGAGTTGCAGTCGCGGATGGTGTTGCTGATCGTGGAAATGTTTTCCCGTGAGGTTCTCGGCGGGAAGGGTTTTCGGGCGATCACGCAGTGGTTGCACGGTTCGACGAATCTGGAGATCGGTGAGTGCAGCCTGCTGGTCGGGTTGGCGCGGTTGTTGATGCTCGAACCTGTTGTCGCGGATGCGTTTCACCGCGGCGATGTCGATGCGTTGAAGGCCCGTCAGGTGGCGTCGTTTTGTCAGCATCCACCGAAGAACATGACCCCGGCGGATGTGGAGAAGGCCCGCAGGATTCTGCTTGATCTGGCGTCGAAGAACATCGCGGATTGTGATGCGGTGCGGGCGGCGATTCGGCGGATCGAGAAGCAGTACGGAAACCGTGAGGACGGGGTCCCGGTCGGGGAAGACTCGGAGCGCAATGAGTTCTACGCTTCGAAAGGCCTGTACGGGCGGGTGACAGTCAAGGGTGATTTGGATGCGGTCAACGGGGCCCGGTTGATCACGCTGCTCTCGAGTCTGTCGGCTCCGACACCGGAAAAAGACGGCGTCAAAGACACCCGCACGCCGGCATTACGACGGGCCGACGGGTTTTGCGAACTACTGCGCCGTTACGAGTTACGAGCGAGCGGGGTTGGGTCCGATCGAGGGTGGGGTGAAACCGCACATCACGGTCACCGCCAGCGCCAAAGACATGACCGACCTGAAAGCGTTGAAGGATCTGTTGCCGTCGACTCAGGAACTGGGGTTCGCGTGGACGGATTGGGTGGGCCCGATCAGTATCGACACGGCTCGGATGCTGGCCTGCGACTGCACGGTCACCCGGATCTTGTTGGATGAGAATGGTGTTCCGCTCGACTGCGGTAAGGAAGCGAGAACGGCGACGGTGCCGCAAAGGCGAGCATTGGCCGTTCAGGATGGTGGGTGCGCGTTTCCGGGGTGTGGAACACCATCGGGGTGGTGCGATGCTCACCATATCGTTCATTGGAATGATGGTGGCCCAACAGATCTCGATAATCTGATCTTGTTGTGCGGACACCATCACCGGACGCTGCACCACACCGAGTGGAGAGTGGAAATCTGCTCCGATCGAAAGACGGTGTTCTATCCACCCATGTCGATCGACCCGTATCAGCACCCGATCGGCGGGAACAGCCCACACACAGCAGCCTGAACCGCGACAACTGGATACGCACGCGCCGGGGAATCACCATGCCCCGGTGCGTGCGGTGCGTGCGGTGCGTGCGGTCAGAGCATCGTCGAGATATGGTCCGGAAGCGCGACACCTGAGTCGAGATCCTCGGACGGGATCGGTTCACCGAAGTGCGTAGCTGCGGGAACTACTCCAGCCCAAACGGTTTCGACACCAATGTCGGCGGCATCGTCACCGGGCCCGCCGGTGCGGGCCTTGACGGAAGCCTCGTACAACGGCAGTGCAAGAACGACGGTTGCCGCCATTTCCTTGCGCGTGTGATCCCGCAAGTGTTGGGAACGTCCGGGGACCACCTGGTCGACGATCAGATCCAAAGCCTTCACCCGCTCGTCGTTGTCGGTCACGACTCGAGGTGATCCGACAATGACACCGCTGCGGTAGTTCATCGAGTGATGGAACCCCGACCGAGCCAGCACGAGCCCGTCGAGGATCGTGATGGTGATGCAGATTTCGCTGTCGGGAGCCAAGCTCCGTGAGGCCACCGAACCATGGACGTAGATAGACCCGCCACGGTCAGGGCCGGCGAGGTCGAACCCGTAGGCGGTAGGAAACACCATGGGAACTCCGCCGACGGTCACGCCCATGTGGCACAGCTTCGCGGACTGCAAGACGTCGACGAGTGCCGCGCGTTCTGCGACGCCGTGGTGGCGGGCGCGCTTGTGCGTCGTGCGTGCTGTCGGGGACAGCGGAACAGGTGCGGTGGGGGCAGGAGCAGGGGCAGCAAAGACAACGGAATCTGTCATGCAGACAATGCTGCTGGCAAAGTGGCTTCAAGTCATGGTCCAATCAAGGGAGACTTCGATAGGCCACTTCGATTTGCCACTTCCGAGAGGGTTCTGAATGTTTCTTCCTTCGGCGGTAGCCGTCGTCCTCGACCGGACAGATCGGCGGGCGCTCCCGATCCAGATTGCCGACCACCTCAGAGCTGATATCCGCAGTGGTAAGGCGGCAGTGGGACTGAGGTTACCCAGTTCCCGGAAGCTGGCGGCGGAACTCGCGGTGGCGAGGGGCGTCGTGGAACGGGCATATGAGCAGTTGATCGCCGAGGGCTGGCTTGTCGCTGTGCACGGCTCGGGCACCTTCGTGGCCGAGGCGCCCTCCCCCGTGGTGACTCCCACGACTACACCTGCGAAGCCCGCCGACAAGATGTCGCCCAGGGTGCAGCTCCGGCCGGGCGTGCCGTGGACGCCGCCGCGTGCATCGGCAGCGTGGCGGCGGGCGTGGCGTGACGTCGGGGCCAAACCGCCACCATTCGAGGATCCCGATTCTGCGGGCGACTACGAATTGCGTTCGGCACTATCGGAATTGCTGGCAAGAGCCCGCGGAATGTCGGTTGGGCCCGAGAGAATCCTGATCACCTCGGGTGCGACCCACGGCCTCGGACTGGCGTTGTCGGCGCTGCGTACCAGTGGCGCAGTCCTGGCGATGGAGGACCCCGGGTACCGGTATGCGTCCTCGGCTGCAACAGCGTGTGGATGGTCTCTGCTGGACGTACCGGTCGATGCGCACGGTCTCCGTGTAGACCAACTCGGATCCGCGCCGGAGAATGTTCGCGGCGTGTACGTGACACCTTCCCATCAGTATCCGACGGGTGGGCTGCTTCCAGTAGGTCGGCGCAACCAGTTGATCGAGTTCGCACGCGCCCGCGACGTCGTCCTGTTCGAGGACGATTACGACTCCGAATTCCGTTACGACGTAGCGCCTTTGCCTGCGCTTGCGCAGCTGGCTCCTGACCGGGTGGTGTATCTCGGAACGGTTGCCAAGACGCTCGGCGCCGGAATTCGATTGGGCTGGTTGGTGGCTCCTCTCGACCTGGTCGATCGCATAGCAGTACACCGCAAGCGAATCGGCGACTTCCCGTCGGTTCCGCTGCAGCAAGCACTCGTGTCCCTGCTCCGTGACGGCGAATGGGATCGGGCGGTACGTACCGCCCGGCGCCGGTACCGCGAGCGCGATCGGGCGGTCGAGGAAGCGCTGTCACCGTTCGGTGAACTGCGGGGTCTCGGCGCCGGCATGCACACGACGCTCATGCTCGACGCGGATCTGGCAGCCACCGTCGCTCGCGAGGCACTCCAGCACGGCGTCGAAGTGCCCACCCTGGTCGAGTCCACCCGAACGCACGGAGACCCCGGCGGATTGGTCATCGGCTACGGGCGAGTGGATTCCGCAGACCTCGAATATGCGCTCGAGGTGGTAGCCGAGTGCCTCGCACGTCACAGCGCGTGAAGTCTCGTTGATCGGGAGTGCGTCAACGGATGGGCGTCGTCCAGTTCTAGCGTCCACTCGTGACGATCCGAAGCCAGACCTTTCCGCACCTGCTCGCACCAGGCACCATCGGCCCGATGACCGTGCCCAATCGCGTCGTTCTCCCTGCCATGGACATGAATCTGTGTGAAGACGGGGAAATCGAAAAGGGCGACATCGACCATTTCGTGGCGCGCGCGGCCGGTGGAACGGGTCTGATCATCACCGGTTGCTGCGCTGTTGCATATCCGCTGGGCTGCACCAGCCGCAAGGAACCGGGGCTCTCGGAAGACCGGTTCATCCCCGGACTGAAAGCGTTGGCCGACGCGGTGCACGACGCAGGCAGCAAGCTCTGTGTGCAGATGACACACCACGGCAAGGTGGCGCGCATCGATACTCTCGACGGCCGACCGCAGCTGGTGCCGTCCATGCCGAAGCCGCCGGGTGACATGAGTGCGATGGCCGATTGCACACCCGAAGAACTGGGCAAGATGGCTGCCATCAACGAGGGCAAGAAGGCGACCTACCACGAGGCCGACCAGGAAGATCTCGATTGGCTGGTCCGCATGTTCGCCGAGGCTGCCGGACGGGTGAAGGCGGCGGGCGGTGACGCCGTCGAGATTCACTGCGCCCACAACTACGTCCTCGGGGCGTTCCTGAGTCGGTACACGAATCAGCGCAGCGACGAGTACGGCGGTTCCATGGAGAATCGTGCTCGCCTGGCTTGTGAGGTCATTCGAGCAGTCAAGGCGGAGGTTGGCGGTTCGCTTGCCGTCATCGTGCGTCTGGCCGGTCAAGAGTATGGCGAGACCGACGGGCTGACCGTCGACGAGGCTGCTGCGGCCGCCACGATGTTCGAAGAGGCCGGCGCTGACGCCATCCACGTCACCGGTACCGCACTGAATGCTTTTGCCAACTTCACCGACGGACCTCTGCCCGACAAGGTCGGCTACTACACCGACAATGCAACGCGAATCAAGCAGGCGATATCGATCCCCGTGATCACGGTCGGCCGTATGCTTCCCGAGGTCGGCGAGAAGATGATCGCGGAAGGTCGCACGGACTTCGCCGCAATGGGCCGTCAGCTCCTGGCCGACCCACAGCTGGTGAACAAACTCAAAGACGGTGCACCCGAGCGGGTTCGGCCATGCATCAATTGCTACGTCTGTGTGCAGGAGAACTTCTGGGACGAGACCCCGCTGTGCGCGGTGAACCCTGCTCTGGGCAACGAAGCGCTTCTCCCCTTCGTTCGGACGAGCACTCCGAAACACGTTGTTGTGGTCGGAGCGGGCCCCGGCGGTCTCGAGACGGCTCGTGTGGCAGCTGAACGTGGGCACCGAGTCACGTTGTTGGACAAGTCCGATCGCCTCGGCGGCACCCTGTGGTTCTCGAGCCTCACTACCCCGGACAACGGGCGTCTGCTCAACTGGTTGAAAGTGGAAATCGAGCGTCTCGGTGTCGATGTTCGACTGAAGACCGAAGCCTCGGTTGCGTCGATCCGGGCACTGAACCCCGACGCCGTAGTAGTGGCTACCGGTGCAGTCCGCGGGCGGCCGAGCGTTCCGGGCGGCGATCTCCCGCACGTACATACCGGCGACTCGTTGCGCGCCTTGATGACCGGAGTCGGCGACGTCTCCCAAGTGCCGCCGTTTCTTCGTACGATGGCCAAGTTGGGCAAGCTGTCCGGTATCACCAAGAGTCCCGCCGCGATCCGAGCGGTGACCCGCAAGTTTCTGCCCATGGGCAAGAACGTCGTCGTGATCGGTGGTTCGCTTGTCGGACTCGAGCTTGCGGAGTTCCTGGCCGAGCGCGGTCGCACTGTGACGCTGATCGAAGAAGGCCAGCAGTTGGGCATTCCGATGGCGATGCCGCGCCGCTGGACGGCTGTGCGCCACGCCAAGCATGTCGGTGTGAACATTCACCGCAAATCAACGGTGCAGCGAATCACCAAGGAGCACGTCGAATTCCGTTCCGGAGACAAGACACTGACAGCTCCGGCCGACATGGTTGTCGTCGCGTCGGGAGTGTCGGCACAAGCGCCTCTGGCCGACGCACTGATCGGCGTCGTCTCGGACGTGCACGTGGTCGGTGACGCGGTGAACGTCGACTACATCGAGGGTGCGATGCACACGGCGTGGAAAGTTGCGATGGACCTGTAGTTCAGCTTCAGGTAGCGCTTTGTGCCGCAACGATGTCCGGCCACCATCGGGCCGCGACATCGGGGTGCGCGCGTAGTCGACTCTTGAGGGCGTTCGCCCCGTAGGAATCGTGGATCGGGTTGTTCGCGTCCACGGTGACGCCGGTGGCGCGCGCCGCCAGCTCGGGCGGTAGGTCGAACTCCGGGATCTGCGCTGCGTAGTTCGGGTTGAAGAAGAACGGCACCGAGATACGTTCGCCGTCGCCCTCCGGTGAAACTACCCGGTGCACAGTCGCTTTCAAGTAACCGCCGGTAGCGACCTCGAGCAGTTCGCCGATGTTGACCACCAGCGCCCCGTCGATCGGCGGTGCGTCGATCCAGTCGCCGTCGTGCTCGACCTGCAGACCGCCCTTGCCCGGTTCGACATAGAGCAGAGTCAGCACACCCGCGTCCTTGTGCCCGCCGACGCCCTGGGAGCCGGCACCTTTCGGGCGGCCCGGGTAACGCACGACCTTGATGAGGATCGACGGATCGTGAGCGAACGCGTCGTCGAAGATGTTCGCATCCTGCCCCAGGGCTACCGCCCACTCGCGCAGGAGGCTCAATGCGATCGAGGTGAGCGTGTCGTTCCACTCGGTGATGACGTCGCGGAGTTCGGGAAGGGCATCGGGCCACTGGTTGGGGCCCTGCAGGATCTCCCAGGCCGGTGAGGTGTCGGTGCGCTCGGCCGCGGGCTGTTCGGCGCCGATGTCGATCTGCTCGCGCCAGTCCTGCTTGCCTTCGGTCAGTTCGCCGCCGAGCCTGGTGTACCCACGGAAGTGCGGGCTGCGGACGTTCTCGATCGCGAGCTTCTCGGCAGTCGGAAGCGCGAAGAACTCGCGTGCGACGGAGAGGAGGCGTCGCTGCAGGTCGTCAGGAATTCCGTGGCCCACCAGATAGAAGAATCCGACCTCGTGGGTGGCCTCGCGGAGCTGAGTGCGGAACTGCTCGGCGGTGTCGGGGTTCTGCGCCAGCGACAGATCGAGCACTGGCAGCGACGTAATCGACATGGGGTCCTCGATCCGTGTGATGGTTCTGATGTCCATCATTCCACGCTGATCGGCACCCGGACCCGCACGGCGATTCGGCAGCCGCAGGCGTGACTACCCGCGCGGATGCGGAAACACCCTGCGGATAACAGAATCGGGGCCTTGCGCCGTTGGCGCAAGACCCCGAATCAGCGTGAACCTAAATCAGGCCTCGTCGGCTCCGATGATGAACGCTTCGAGCTCGATGCGAGCTTTGTCGTCGGCCATCTGGACCGGCGGGGACTTCATCAGGTAAGCGGAAGCCGGGTAAACCGGTCCACCGATGCCGCGGTCCTTGGCGATCTTGGCGGCGCGGACGGCGTCGATGATGATGCCGGCAGAGTTGGGCGAATCCCAGACCTCGAGCTTGTACTCCAGGTTCAGGGGAGCGTCACCGAAGGCGCGGCCTTCGAGGCGGACGTATGCCCACTTGCGGTCGTCGAGCCACTCCACGTAGTCCGAGGGACCGATGTGGACGTTGCGGTCGTGAACCTTGCCGGCAAGTGCGCCGGTCAGGTTGGACGTCACGGCCTGGGTCTTGGAAACCTTCTTGGACTCCAGGCGATCACGCTCGAGCATGTTCTTGAAGTCCATGTTTCCACCGACGTTGAGCTGGTAGGTGCGGTCCAGCACGACGCCGCGGTCTTCGAACAGTTTCGCCATCACGCGGTGGGTGATGGTGGCGCCGACCTGGCTCTTGATGTCGTCGCCGACGATCGGGACGCCGGCGTCCTTGAACTTGGCAGCCCACTCCGGATCGGAAGCGATGAAGACGGGCAGGGCGTTGACGAATGCAACGCCCGCGTCGATCGCGCACTGTGCGTAGAACTTGTCAGCGTCGTCGGAACCGACGGGCAGGTAGGAGACGAGGACGTCGACCTGAGCGTCCTTGAGTGCCTTGACGACGTCGACGGGCTCGGCGTCGGACAGCTCGATGGTCTCGGCGTAGTACTTGCCGATGCCGTCGAGGGTCGGGCCACGCTGAACGGGAACGTCCAGGGGCGGGACGTCGGCGATCTTGATGGTGTTGTTCTCGCTCGCGAGGATCGCCTCGGAGAGGTCGAAGCCGACCTTCTTGGCGTCGACGTCGAACGCAGCGACGAACTGCACGTCGCGGACGTGGTACTTACCGAACTTGACGTGCATGAGGCCGGGGACCGTCTGGGTCTCGTCGGCATCCTTGTAGTAGTGGACGCCCTGAACCAGGGACGAGGCGCAGTTACCCACGCCCACAATGGCTACGCGCACCGCGGTGCTGTTCTCACCCATGGTCGGGTTCTCCTTCTTTCCGGGATGTTCCTGTTGTCGATTGCTCGGCTGCGATCAATTCGTTGAGCCAACGCACTTCGCGTTCACTCGATTCGAGTCCGAGCTGATGGAGCTGACGGGTATAGCGGTCCAGCGATCCGCTGGCCCGACCGACGGCCTCGCGGAGCCCCTCACGGCGCTCCTCGACCTGGCGTCGCCTGCCTTCGAGGATCCGCATCCGCGCTTCTGCGGGGGTGCGGCTGAAGAAGGCGAGGTGAACGCCGAAACCGTCGTCGGTGTAGTTCTGCGGCCCGGTGTCGGCGACCAGTTCGGTGAACCGTTGCCGACCTTCCGGAGTGAGCTGGTAGACGCGACGCGCCCGACGCTTGAGAGTGCCGGTGGCAGTGTCGACGTCTTCCGAGATCAATCCGTCGGCTTGCATGCGCCGCAGTGCCGGGTACAGCGATCCGTACGAGAACGCGCGGAATGCGCCGAGCAGACCAGTGAGCCGCTTACGCAGCTCGTATCCGTGCATCGGTGACTCGAGGAGCAGCCCGAGGATTGCGAGTTCGAGCAACTGACAAACCTCCCGAGTCGTTGAACCTAACCGCCTGATGCGATAACCAACTATATCGCGCCGATATATAAAACCACACTGCGGCCCGATACGTGTACCAAGGTGTCACGGCTAGATCAGGGGGTGAACGGGTAGATCGACATGATTTCCCCGTCGAGGCCGGCTGTCAGGTACCCGCTCTCTTCGAGGTCGTTGCCGACGTGAATCTCGATGGTCGGCACGGTGTCGGTGCTCTCGACAGAGACGTATCGTGTGGTCGGATTCTGCACCGACGTCGTGGTTCCGGCGCCGTCGAGCAGGGCGATCACGATGCGAGGATCGAGCTGTGTGACGTCGATCTGTGCCACGTCGAGTTCGCGCGATCCTCCCGAAGTCGTGTCCTCGAGGTCGCCTCGGTAGTAGCTGTCGAGGGCCTTGCGCGGTGCGGCAGGATCGGCGCGCGTTATGCGTGCATAAGTGGGATAGATGGTCATCTCGTCGACCAGTCCGCTGCCGTACTCCGTTTCGATGGCACGGAACATCGCCCCCAGGCCGTCGACGGTGTGCAGCTGTGGCTCGGGGCTTGAGAAGATCGTGACGTCCGACGCCACATATTTGATTCCGAAGCCGATTGCCGACACCAGTGACAGAGCGATGATCGCAAGGGCGATCCAACGGCTGTCGAGCGAAGGTTCCTTCCGCAGGATGGGCAGAGACGCCTCGGTCTGCAGATCCGACGTCAAGTCTTCGAGATCGCCGAGAGTGACTGCCACCGAGGCGAGTTCGGTCAATTCGTCGTGCTCGGTCGCCGTGAGTTGCCCGTCGGCGAAGGCGGAGTCCAGCACGGCGCAGGTGGCCTCGCGATCGGCATTGCGAGCGCGGGTGGTCCTGGTCAGATCGTTCGGCATGTCCGGGGCCTATCGAGGAGTGAAGGGAGACAAGCGGATCGGGCGGCCATCCGGGCTCAACTCCATCGAGCCGCTCGCGCCGAGGTCGTTGCTCACGTAGATGGAAACGCGTGGATCCTGACCCGATGAGCTCATGCTGATGTGTGTGACCTTGGCTTCGGGGACGTTGAGATTTGCGGACGCTCCCGCCAGATACCCGGCGAGTTTGTCGATGTCGACGGCAGCGAGGTCGAAGGTGACAGTGCTGGCTGCTCGAGTCGAGGTGCTGTCGCGTGGTGTGAAGCCGCCTCGAAAGTCGATGTCTTCCTCCAGATTCGGCGAGATAGTGGCGGCGCGAGTAACGCTTGCATAGCCGTCGTAGAAGTTGACGGAATCGATTGTCGTCGTGCCGTACTTGGCGCTGTATCTGATGATGAATTCCCCGATCCCGCTTGCGGTGAGCGTGTTCAGCGTCGAACTAACAATGGGGGCAAGCGGTCCGACCGGTTCGGCTGCCGCCGGTGGAGGCGGTGAGGGTGAATCGTCGGCGGACAAGGTGAGGAACCCGATCAGGGTTGCGAAGACAGCCGACGCGGCCGCGAGGTACCAGATCTTGTCGATACGACGAACTTTCGCGACGGCGTTCCGCAGCGTCGCTTTCTGCAGATCGCGGACCAGTAGATCGAGCTGGCCGAGGGTGGTCGCGGTCATGGCCGCAGCCGTCCGGTTCGCGTGCTCGTCGACCGTGATCTGTCCGTCGGACAGAGCCGTATCGAGAACGGCGCAGGTATCGGAACGGTCGACGTCGCGCGCACGGGTGCGCGTAGAGGTAGTAGTCGGGGACCCACTCACCGGCTCACCCTAGCTCCCGTACGGGTAGGAACGAGAGATCTCGCCCCACGGCGTGACCTCGATACGGCCACCCTCGCTGCGGTCGTTCTCGGCATAGATCGCGATCTCCGGGACGCCGTAGTTCGCGTCCACGATCAAGTGCGTGATCGTGGCGTCCGGCACCTTGACGTATTCGGCGATGTTTTCCATGAACGGCGCGAGTTTGTCGATCTGGATGGAACCGAGATCGAAGGTCGGCTGGCCCGTTCGCCGCGGAATGGACGTTACTTTCCGCTCGAAACCGTCGCGAAAACTGATGGACTCGGTGAGAGCAGGAGTGTCGGAGGCCGCCCGGCTCACCAGGGAGTAGTCGCCGTGGAAGCTGGCGTCATCGATGAACATGTCGCCGAACTCGTCGCGATACCTCTCGATAAATGCGCCGATACCCTCGGGAGTCAAAGTGTCGATGTGTGCGATCAGGATCGGTTCGACGGTCGGTTCCGGCACCGGGGTGGTGGTCGCCAACGGTGGGGCGAGGGAGGTGCTGCTGGCATAACTGGCGGTGATGTCTTCCGAGGGCGTCAACGGTGAGCGACTCCACGCCACAGCGGCGACCGCGCCGACGACGATCAGAGCAGCGCCGCCGATGAACACGGCCTTTCGTGCCGTCGACGTCCGAGGCACCGTTTTGGTCGCGATCTTCGGCACCTGCAGATCGTTGACCAGGCGTGCGAGTGCGAGCAGGGTCTTCGCGGACCTCGCCTTCTCGGTCCGTTCGAAGTAGTCGTCCGCGCTCAACTGCCCTTCGGCGTACGCGGCGTCCAACACATTGCACGTTTCGACGCGATCAAGATCACGAGCGCGCGTCATCGGAGAACGGGAAGACTTCACAGGAAGTGATCGTAATGGCTGGTCGCCATGCCTCCAGCCCCCGAAATGTGTTCATCGTGACCCTCCCGAACCGTCCGTCGCGGAGCGGACGCACGTACGCTGGTCAGGTGCGGATACAGCGGCAAGTTGTGGACTACGCGCTCGCGCGTCGGTCTGTGCTGGCCGAAGTGTCTGCGGGTAGGACCGACGTCAAGCAAGTGTGTGACGCGGATCCGTACCTACTCAGAGCCGCGAAGTTCCACGGCCGGGGCAGCGACGTCGTCTGCCCTATTTGCCGCAAGGAACAGTTGACGCTCGTGTCCTGGGTGTTCGGCGACAAGCTCGGTCAGGTTTCGGGATCGGCCCGAACCTCGGACGAGCTCGCTCGGCTTGCGGAAACAGCAGAGGAGTTCACGGTGCACGTTGTAGAGGTGTGCCGTACCTGCAGTTGGAACCACTTGGTGCAGTCCTATGTGCTCGGCGCAGTACCTGCGCCGCCGCGACCGCGGCGAGCACGCCCACCAAGCCGGCGCACCGCCAGCGAGTAACGCCACACCCGAAGAAGGGCCCGATCGAAGTCTGCACGTGATCGGTCCGTGACCACTGGAGATTTGATTCGTGAGTTCCCCCAGCAACAACAACCCGGGCGGCAACAACCCGGGTGGCCGTCCCGTCGGTCCCAACCGTCCCGCCGGACCTCCTCAGGGTCGTCCGCCGCAGGGACGTCCCATGGGTCCACCACCGCAGGGACGTCCTCCGATGGGTCCGCCCCCTCAGGGTCGTCCGCCGCAAGGACGTCCGATGGGCCCCCCGCCTCAGGGTCGTCCCCCGCAAGCCCGACCTTCGGGGCCGCCTCCTCAGGGCCGCCCCGCCGGTCCCCCGCCTCAGGGTCGTCCCCCGCAAGCCCGACCTGCCGGCCCGCCGCCTCGAGATCGAGCCGCAGGCGCTCAGGCCAACGAACCGACCCAGCGCGTCGCGGCAGCAGCAGCGACCACCCGAACCAATGCGGGCACCCGCCCGCCGGTCGGTCCTCCGCCGACGAAGCCGCCGACAGGTGGCTCCGGTGGCGGTGGCGATGACGGACAACCTCCGAAGGGAAAGAAGAGCACCGTGAAGAAGAAGTCCAAGTGGCGCACAGTTCGCCGCTCGGCCTACGTCTTGGTGGCGCTCGGTCTTGTTCTGCCCGTCCTTGCCTTCATGGCCGCGTACATCGTGCAGGACGTCCCCAAGCCCGGTGACCAAAAGACCAATCAGGTGGCGACGGTCTTCGCCGCCGACGGAAGCACCGTGATCGCTACCGTCGTCCCGCCGGACGAAGGTAACCGCGTCGAGGTCTCACTCGATCAGGTGCCGATGCACGTTCGTAACGCCGTTCTGGCCGCGGAGGACCGCGATTTCTACTCGAACCCGGGCTTCTCGATCTCCGGTTTCGCGCGCGCAGCCCGAGACAACGTCCTCGGTCGCGACAGCGCCGGTGGTGGCTCGACCATCACGCAGCAATACGTGAAGACGGCGCTCGTCGGCTCGGAGCGTTCGCTGACGCGAAAGATGAAGGAACTCGTTCTCTCTTCGAAGATGGCCAACGAGTGGTCCAAGGACGACATTCTTGCCGCATACCTGAACACCATTTACTTCGGTCGTGGTGCGTACGGTATCGAAGCCGCTTCCAAGGCGTACTTCGGTAAGCCCGTCGACCAGCTGTCCATCGAAGAAGGCGCCGTCCTGGCGTCGTCGATTCAGCTTCCGTCGCTCCTCGATCCCGAGACCAACCCGACCGGTGCCAAGTCCCGTTGGGATTACGTGCTCGACGGCATGGTGTCCGCCGGCACGCTGGATCAGGCCGCGCGCACGCCGATGCAGTACCCCGCCTACGTCCCGCTCGCTCAGGTCGACAACAGCAGTCAAGGTTCGACCGGACCCGAAGGACTGATCAAGCGTCAGGTGCTCAAGGAGATCGGCGACGCCGGAATCAGCGAGCAGTTGCTCAACACCGAGGGCTTGCAGATCACCACGACCATCGACCCGCAGGCTCAGGCCGCAGCAGTCGAGGCCGCGCGTTCCAACATGGAAGGTGAGCCGGAGAACCTGCGCACCGCAGTTGTCTCGGTCGACCCGAAGACCGGAGCCGTCAAGGCGTACTACGGCGGTGAAGACGGTGCGGGATACGACTTCGCGAATGCCGGACTTCAGACCGGTTCCTCGTTCAAGGTGTTCGGCCTCGCGGCTGCTCTGGATCAGGGAATCCCGCTCTCGCAGATGTACGACAGCTCGCCGCTGACCGTCAACGGCATCTCCATCGGCAACGTCGAAGGTGAAAGCTGCGGCACCTGCACCATCGCCGAAGCGCTCAAGCGTTCGCTGAACACCAGCTTCTACCGTCAGATGCTCAGCCTCGACGGCAACGGCCCGCAGGAAATCGCGGACATCGCTCACAAGGCAGGCATCCCGAAGGACATCCCGGGCGTCGGCCCGTCGCTCACCGAGGCTGACGGTTCCGGCCCCAACAACGGCATCGTGCTCGGCCAGTACCAGGCCCGCGTGCTCGACATGGCGTCGTCGTACGCGACGCTCGCCGCATCCGGCACGTATCACGCACCGCATTTCGTGCAGAAGGTCGTTGCCGCCGACGGCACCGTGCTGCTGGACCGTGGCGCACCCGCGGGTGAGGATCGCATCGACGCCGCCGTGGCGGACAACGTGACGGCCGCGATGCAGCCGATCGCGGCGTATTCGCGCGGTCACAACCTGGCCGGCGGACGTCTGTCGGCGTCGAAGACGGGTACCGCGCAGCTCGGTGACACCGGAGCCAACAAGGACGCGTGGATGGTCGGCTACACGCCGTCACTCTCGACTGCGGTCTGGGTCGGAACTCCCGACGGTGAGGCGATCACCAACTCGGGCGGCGCGATGATCTACGGCTCGGGTCTGCCTTCGGACATCTGGAAGGACACGATGGACGGCGCCCTCGAGGGCACCGACAACGAGAAGTTCCCGACGCCCGGCAAGATCAACGGTCAAGCCGGTGGTGTTCCGGAGTACACGGCACCTGCACCGCCCAAGACGTCGGCGCCGCCGACCACCACACCGACGACGACGGAAACCACTCCGCCGCCCGTGGTGACGACGACGCAGGTCGAGGTTCTTCCGGGCATCACGATCCCGATTCCTGGCATCTCCCGGCCGACGACAACCGCGCCGCAGGTACCGGGGGCAGGCGAGACCACCGAGGAAGAACCGGCAGGTGTGAGCCCCGGCCAGTAGTTGGAGGGTGGTCGGTTCGAAAGACGGTAACCTCGCGGAGTGGCCGCGAATGCTGATGATGCCGAACCGACCTCCCCCGCTCCGCTGGCCGAAGATCTTCGTTCGGCGGATTGGCGGGACGTTCCCAGTCGCAACGACGCGATGGTGTCTGCGCTGTCGGGAACCGTCGGCGGTCCGGTAGGTCGTCACGCACTGATCGGACGCACTCGCTTCTTCACCCCGATGCGAGTGATTCTTCTGCTCGCCGTGGTGTTCTTGGCTTTCGGCTGGTTCGCGAAGGCCGGTTGTATTCAGCAGGCTCCGGTCGGCGAGAGCGGGCAGGTCGGCCTCGACTGGAGTGGCAGCCGTCAGTACGTGGCGATGTGTTACTCCGACACCGTTCCGCTCTACGGAGCCGAACGCCTCGATCAGGGCGCTTTTCCGTACAAGACGTCGTGGGAAGAAGTACGCGGCGACGGTTCGATCCAGATGCGGTACATGGAGTATCCGGTCATCTCGGGGCTCTATCAGTACGGGGCGATGAAGGTCGCCAAGGCGTGGGATTCGATCACCTGGCTGCCGGGCGCGATTCAGGTGGCGCTCTATTTCAACGTCGTCGCGTTCGGGTTGGCATTGGCGTGGCTGGTCACCGTGTGGGCGAGCACCCTGCTGGCCGGACGACGGGTGTGGGACGGCGCGCTGATCGCCTGTTCGCCCCTGGTGATCGTGCACGTGTTCACGAACTTCGATCCTCTGGCGACGGCGTTCGCGGCCGGCGGATTGTTGGCGTGGGCACGCAAGCGGCCCGTGCTCGCGGGAATCCTGCTCGGCCTGGGCGGAGCCGCGAAGCTCTACCCGCTGCTCCTACTCGGACCGCTTTTCGTCCTGTGTCTGCGCGCGGGCAAGACGAGGGACTGGCTGGTGACCGCTCTCAGCGCCGTCGCGGCATGGCTTGCGGTGAACCTTCCGATCGCCGCGCTGTACCCCCACGGTTGGTACGAGTTCTTCCGGCTCAACTCCGAACGCGGGGCCGATCCCGATTCCCTCTACAACGTGATCGCGTCGTTCACGTCGTGGAAGGGCCTCGACGGTCCTCTCGCACAGGGTGAGTCGCCGTCGAATCTCAACGCCGTTTCTCTGCTGCTGTTCGTGGCAGTCTGCATTGGTGTCGGTTACGTCGCCCTGACGGCGCAGCGTCGTCCGCGGGTTGCGCAGCTGTGCTTCCTGTTGGTGGCGGGCTTCCTGATCACCAACAAGGTGTGGAGCCCACAGTATTCGTTGTGGCTCGTGCCGCTGGCCGTGTTGGCCTTGCCGCACCGCCGACTTCTGCTCGCGTGGATGACCATCGACGCCCTGGTCTGGGTTCCTCGAATGATGTACTACCTCGGGGTGTCCAACAAGGGGCTGCCCGAGCAGTGGTTCACCGGCACCGTCGTGATTCGCGACATCGCGGTACTTGTTCTGTGCGCGCTGGTGCTCCGGCAGATCTACCGGCCGTCGGAGGATCTCGTGCGGTACGGGTTCATCGACGATCCCGCGGGCGGTGTTCTCGATCAGGCGCCGGACAAACAACCCTCCTGGCTACCGGGTTGGCTGAAGCCGTCCAAGGCGAAGGAACCGGAACCCGTCACGGTCTGAGGTCACCATTCGTCGAGGGTGGTGTACCCGTCCTGGACCGCGCGGGCGAACAACGCTGCCTTCGTGGGGGCCGGCCGCCCGACGTCGCTGTACTTCGTGCGGATCCGAGTGATGTGTGTGTTGACGGTGCAGACGCGGAGGTCGAGTGTCTCGGCGACCTCGGACTTGGAGTCCGAACGAAGCCAGGCAAGAAGTACTTCGATCTCGCGGACGCTCAGCTTCGGCTTGTGCTTGCCGTGCTTGGGGTTGCCGACTCGGGACACGTTTGCCTCGATCTTCGAAGAAATGCCGATTGAAGACATGCGAGTAGCGCCTTTCGACGGAGGGGATGGGCGTCGACTGCCGTATTTGCAGAAGGGCTGCTGACTTCGGGCGCGACTGAGAACGAGTATTTCGATCGAGGCGTCTCAGTGGAACGGGCGCAACTCTCTCGATACAGAGTCCATACAACGGACAAATCCCCTACCTGCTCCGATAGAGTGCGTCGCTATGAACTCGAAGGCGGAAGCCGGTAGGCACAGTCAGGTCGATCCCGCCAAGATCGAGTCGCGTGGACAGTTTGCTGAGGCGCTCACGGCGTTGCGGAAGGCAGCCGGACTGACGATTCGCGAAGCGGTCGAGCGTTCGGGTGGTTTGCACGGAACCGTCAGCGGATGGTTTGCCGGCCAACACCTGCCGACGCCGGCGAGTACCCCGATGTTTTTCGCGCTCCTCGAGGCGTGCGGCGTCGATTCCGAGGATGAGCGGCAGCGCTGGATCAGTGCGGTGCAACGAGTGAGGCAGTTGACGGCCAGACGACGCGGCGACGCCACCGTTCCGTATCGAGGTCTCGAATCGTTCCGGCAGGAGGACGCCGAGTGGTTCTTCGGTCGAGACGAACTCACTGCCAACTTGGCCGAACGGGTGGCGTCGGCGATACGAGGTGAAGGTCGCCGTCAGTTCATGGTGATCGGCGCTTCCGGATCGGGTAAGTCGTCGTTGCTGCGGGCCGGGCTCGCCCCGAAGATCGCCGGCGACGATCCACGGTTCGACGGCTGGCAGGTGCAAATCCTGCAGCCGGGTACGGGAGGAATTCCGTCGTCGATCGGCGCCGAATCAACCGTCCTGATCCTCGACCAGTTCGAGGAACTGTGGACGCAGTGTGACAGCGATCGACGCGAGGAAATGTTGCAGACTCTCGCGGAACTCGGTGAGAACACCATTGCCGTCATCGGCATGCGTGCCGACTTCTACGGGCTCGCAGCGGAGGAACCGCTTTTGGTGCCGCTGCTCGACGACTCGCCGATGGTGGTCGGGCCGCTGACCGAGGAGCAGTTGCGCGAGGTGATCGTCGAGCCGGCGGTCAAGGCCGGGATGACCGTGCAGAGCGAATTGGTTCAGGTTCTGATCTCCGAGCTGACACCACGCGGTTCGCGCGCGGCGAGCGACCCCGGCGCTTTGCCCTTGCTCTCACACGCGTTGTTGGGGACCTGGCAACGGTCGACGCGTAAGACGCTGACCGTCTCGGATTACTACGCCACCGACGGGATTGCCGGAGCAGTCCAGCAAAGCGCGGAGGAAGTGTACGGCGAGCTCACAGAGAGGCAGCAGCAGTTGGCGCGCAGGATCTTCCTGCGATTGGTCAACGTCGACGAAGTGACGCAGACGCGACGGCGCGCACCGCGCACCGAACTCTTCCTCGGTGACGACGTCGACGACGTGAACACCGTCATCGACCGGTTCGCCTTACGACGCCTTCTCACCGTCGACGAGGAGACCGTCGAGGTTTCGCACGAGGTCTTGCTGTCCGCGTGGAGTCGGCTTCGCGATTGGATCGACTCGGACCGGGCCGGCCTGGCGGTGCATCGCAGGTTCACCTACGCGGCGCAGGTGTGGGAAGACAGTGGACGCGACCCTGGCGCGCTGCTCGGACCCGCGCGTCTTCACCTGACGGAAGAATGGCTGAACTCGGGCGAACTCGGTCTCCCGTTGGAGCCGAGCCAGACCCGCTCCGCCGACCTCAACGCCACCGAACGGGAGTACCTCGCCGCGAGCATCGAGCATCGTGATCAGCAGGAATTCGCCGATCGACGACGTACACGCGTGCTACGACGGCTCGTGACTGCGTTGGCGGCAGCGTCGGTGATCGCTCTTGTGTTGGCGGTGGTTGCCACCGTCGCCGGTATCGGAGCGAACCGTCAACGTGTCCAGGCGGATACCGCGCGCGACGAGGCGATGTCGCGGCAGGTTGCCACCGAGTCGATAAGGATGCGTGAACGGGATCCGTCGCTGGCGTCGCAGCTCGCTCTGGCGGCATTTGCGGTCAACGAAACGACCGAAGCCCGCTCGGCATTGCTGGATGCATCCGGCGTTCATTCGGCTACCCGCATCATCGGACCGCCCGGCGCGATGAAGGCGCGGATAAACCCAGCCGGAACTGTTGTGGCGGTGGGTGGTTCGGACGGGAAGGTCAGACTGTATCCGATGGTGGACGGTGTGGCCTCAGCTGTTCCGCAGGCGGAGTTCCTCGGAGTCTCGGAGGGCACGGCCCTCTTTGCCGTCGCCTACAGCCCGGACGGACGGTTGCTTGCCACCGGTGGTGCGGGCGGTGCTGCACTGTGGGACGTGTCGGATCCGAGGAACCCGGTGCGTGGAACTCTTCCGGTCGACGGTGAACGAGTCGTGCAGGACATGGAGTTCAGCCCCGACGGAACCAAGCTGGTTGCCGGTACCTCGACGCCCGACGTCCTGCGATGGAACATCGACAGCTCCACGAATGCCGTTGCCTTGCCTGCTCTTCCGCATCCAGCTGACGGCATCGTCACCGCGACGTTCAGCCCCGACGGACGCTTCCTCGTGGCGGGCGGGCGTCAAGCGACAATGCGCGTGTGGGACGTCGCGAAGTGGGGTGAGGAATCGGCGCCGATCTTCGCGACCGAGCCCAACGGCACCACGGTCCATTATCTCGGCGTCGCCTTCAGCCCGGACGGGCGTGAGCTTGCTGCGGGAACGACTGGCAGGGAGGTGGTTCGGTGGGACATGAGCGACCCGGCGCGCCCGACTCCCCTTCCTGCACTGACGGGATTCTCCAGTTACGTCAACGAACTCAACTACGGCAAAGACGGAACACGCCTTGCTGCCGGAAGTTCCGACAACTCCGTGCGCGTATGGGACCCACGAACCGGGGCGTTGATCGAAACACTTCCGGACAGTGGGGCGGTGACCACCGTCGACTACAGCGACGACGGCCGCAACCTGATCACCGGAGGTCTGAACGGCGTCACTCGCGTGTGGGCTCTGCCCGGTCCGGTCTGGGCGGGACCTCGGGACACGATCTTCACCGGTCCCTTCGCCGCGGACGGCTCGCGTCTGGTGGCCGGCGTCGGCGCCAGGGGCGGCGCGATGTTGGCGTGGAACACCGAGGATCTCGATCGCCCCGCGATGATGCCGGAGCTGAAACCGCAAGGGGCCGACTCCTTCACCGGAGCATCGGCGGTCTCGGCAGACGGGAACCTGGCTGTGAGCGGCACCGGCGGCGGCGGTGCATATCTTTGGGACCTGAGTGATCCGGCGTCGCCACGGATCTACAGCGAACCTGCGGTGTACGTGAAGGGCATCGTGGCGGTTGTCGCACTGAATCCCGCCGGAGATCTGCTGGCGGTGTCTTCGCAGGACGACAACAGCATTGCGTTGGTCGACGTTTCCGACCCGTCGGCTCCGAAGCTGCTGTCGTCGACCGATGTCGGCTCTTACCCGCAGATGATGGCATTTCAGCCGGGTGCCGATATCCTCGCGATCGCGAACGCCAAGAACGAAGTGGATCTGTGGGACGTGTCGAGCGCAGCGTCGCCCCGCGTGGCAGCGACGGTCGGTGGATTCGAAAGTTACGCACTAGCAGTGTCTTTCAGTGCCGACGGAACCCTGTTGGCCGCCGGAAGTGCGGATCACAGTGTCGCCATGTGGGACGTACGCACACCGTCGGCACCCGAGGAGCTCGCTCGTCTTGTCGGCCCCGAGGGCGCAATCTATTCGATCTCGTTCAACCGCGCCGGTGATCGGCTCGCTGCGGGTGTCGGCGACGGAACCGTGTGGCTCTGGGACATCGAGACTCCCTCGCGGTCAACACGATTTGCGACGCTGTCCGCCTACCCGGGCCGCGTCAACGATGCGCAGTTCGCCGGCGAGAGTGACATGATCGCGGGCAGTGGGTCGGACAAGACGGTTCGCTTGTGGGGAATCGACCCCGACAGCGTCGTTGATCGATTGTGCCGCACCGCAGGATCTCCCATCACGGAAGCCGAGTGGGAGCGTTACCTGCCCGGTGTTCCCTACCAGGATCCGTGCGCCGGCTGACGCAGGTCAGTTCATCCAGAACTCGAGCGCCGCTTCCCGACCCAGTTCGCCTCCGCTGCCGGTGATGACCAGTCCGGCGGAGGTGAGCTTGTATGTCACGTCCTTGTTGGTGACGGTGAATCCGTTGCCGGTGGGGGTTGGATCGTCGAGTTCGATGGTGGCGCCGTCGCTCAGCCGCTGACCCTTGTAGTAGTAACGGCCGACTCCGGTTTCGCAGATCACGATTCGTGATCCGGTCGTGACGGCGATGGCGACGGCAGGATTGGTCGAGTTGCAACTGGGTCCGCCGGAGACGAAGCCCTGACGGTCGGTGCCCGAGACGGTCGGCGCCGGACCGATCGAGGTTGTGACGCGTGGGGGTGTCGTCGTTCTCGGCGCTGTGGTGGGTGCGCTCGGCGCCCGAGTCGTGGTCGTGGAGTACGAGTACGGCGTCGTGTAGGTGAAACTCCGCGAACTCGCTTCATCGGCGGCGTTGCCGAAAGCGGCCGCGAGCAGCCCGAAGAACGCGATCCACACGATCACGGCCAGGATGCCCAGTGCGGTGAAGATGTAGCCGATGATCAGACCGGCAAGGGCGAGTCCGTCGCCTTCCTCTCCCGTCCGTTTGATCTGTCCGCGTGCGATGTGCCCGAAGACGATCCCCAACGGCGCGATGAGGAACGCGAAGACGAGAGCGAGTACCGCGAGTGTGTTGGTCGGCCGCCTGCCGTACGGATCGGGCTGCCCGTACGGAGCCGGTTGCCAATTCTGATTGCCCTGGTACCCGTACCCACCCTGATCGCTCATGAGGTGAATCTTGGCATGGACTTCGCCGAAGAGTGCAGGTGATGGCTAGTTTCGGGTACGTGTCTCCAGCTGAGGCGCGATGGCCGGCCAATCGTCGTCGGTCATCGCGAACAGCGCTGTTGTCCGCCAACTGCCGTCGGCGCGGCGTCGGTGCTTGCGCAGCAGGCCCTCGAACTGAGCGCCGAGCTTTGCGATCGCTGCCCTGGACTGTTTGTTGAACTCGTCCGTGTGCCACTCGACGCGTACGGCTTCGAGCTGGTCGAAGGCGTGACGAAGCAGGAGCAGTTTCGATTCGGGATTGATCCCGGTTCCCTGAACCGATCGCGACAACCACGTGTATCCGATTGCAAGACTGCGGTTTACCGGGTCGATCTGGTACATCGACGTGGTACCGACCACGGCGTTCGTCGCGATGTTCACCTGCGCGAAGGCGATCCGATTGGGGTCGTCGGTGGCTGCAGCGATGTACTTCCGTGCCTGGTCCCGATCGGTGATGGGCGACGCGGTCCAACGAAAGATGGCCGGGTCGTCGGCAGCCGCGAGCAGAGCGTCGGTGTGCGCGACGCCCAGGGGTTCGAGTCGGACACGATCACCGGTCAGCGTCGGTGATTCGAACCATGAGGCAGTCATCAGGCGTGCTCCCGTGAGTGTGTCGGAAGGTTGTTGTCGGAGTTGGCAATCTGATCGGTCCCGCCGGCAAGCGGATACCGCAGCGGGACTCGTAGGAACAGGACGAAGAACACGGCGAGCAGGATGACGTGGCCCCACACGCTCGCCTGGACGACGGCTTCGTACTTGCTCGGATCGAGATTCATGTCCAGTTGGTAGAAGTACCGGAAGATGCCGATGCCCAACGCCGCGTCGACGATCAGATAGGCGACGATCCAGAACCACCGGATCTTGAACAGGACGAGGAACGGCAGGATCCACAGCGTGTACTGCGGTGAATTGACCTTGTGCAGCAACACGAATCCGCACAGCATCGAGGCACTGACCGCAATCCACGGAAAGTAGCCGTCGCGGACGTAGCGTCGCCAACCCAGATACATCGCGAGCGCGAACGACGCCAGGATCATCACCGGAGACAGAATGCTCACCAGTGCGTCGTAGTCGGCGTTGAGTTCGCGAACCCCGAAACCGTAGAACGGGCGCAGCCCCCAGAACCACAGTGAGTTGGTGGTGATGTCTGCGCTTCGCTTCTCCTGGAAGCTGAACGACGCGCGCCAGCCTTCGTACGAGATGAGGGCGAACGGAAGGTTGACGAGGACGACGGTGACGATCGCCGCTCCCGCCGTCATCAGCGCTCCACGAACGTCGAAACGCTTGCCTTCGGTGCCGCGTAGGAGCACGTAGGCCATGAGCGGCAGGACGAACATTCCCGGGTACAGCTTCAAACAGAAACCGATCGCCAGGATGACGGCCGCCAGAACCGCGCGAGTTCGCAGTGGGATCCGCTCGAACGTCATCAGGAAGATCGCGCCGACGCTGGTGGCCACCACCGGGAGCTCCCAGTTGTGGAATGCGTACAGAACCAGGGGCGGAGTCGCCGACCACACGAGCGCGTACGCGCCGCTCATCTTGCCGAGCATCCACGCCGTGAGCAGTCCGAAAGGAGCCAGGATCAGTGCCGAGTGCAGAAGGAAATCAGTGTCGGTGTGTGAGCCGATACCGCCCAGCCACATCAGAATTCCGCTGAGCACCGGGTATTCGACGGTTCCGCCGGTCAGGAATCCTTCGGGCGTTATGCCGCCGGTGACGAAGGGGAACAGATGCTGATCGATGCCTCGTCCGAGCCAGAGCAGTTGAATGTCGGAGTAGCAGACGTCGATGTTCTTGTTGACGTCGAAGTTCAGGCTTCGGCCGTCGGGCGCGAACGGTGCACCGCCGCATCTGGCCTTGTTGAAATAGCCCAGCGCCATCGTCAGCCCGCACAATCCGACGACCAACGCCAGGATCGACGCCGGGGTCTTGCGGTCTGTTCGCATGATTCTCACCCTAGGGGGCGCAGTGCCTCGCGGGGTGACACGTCTGCGCCACGCGTCGCGTATCGACCTGGCGGTCTTCGCGGATGGGCGGGACGATTTCCCTGGTCAAGGCCCCTCGTGTAACCTACGAGGGTTGCTGACGCAACGACCCTCCTGCCACGGATAGTCCGTGGCCGTTTTCACTTAGTCCACAGGAGGTGATGAGGTCTTATGCGTCATTACGAATTGATGGTCATCCTTGACCCCAGCCTGGACGAGCGCACTGTCGCTCCTTCACTGGATACGTTCCTCAATGTTGTGCGCCAGCACGGCGGCACGATCGACAAGGTCGATGTCTGGGGTAAGCGTCGTCTCGCCTACGAGATCCTGAAGCATGCTGAAGGTATCTACGCGGTGATCGACATCAACGCCACTCCCGCCACCGTCGCTGAGCTCGATCGTCAGCTCGGTCTGAACGAGTCGGTTCTGCGCACGAAGGTTCTGCGCCACAACAAGTAATTACTGTCGGTAGCGAGCTCTACTCTCGCGCCCAACGGTCTTACATCAATGCAGGAGGAACCACATGGCTGGCGACACCATCATCACCGTCATCGGAAACCTGACGGCTGATCCTGAACTTCGTTTCACCCCGGCGGGTGCCGCGGTTGCAAACTTCACGGTTGCTTCCACGCCCCGCACCTTCGACCGTAATTCCAATGAATGGAAAGACGGCGATGCACTGTTCATGCGTTGCAACATCTGGCGCGAAGCAGCCGAGAACGTCGCGGAGAGCTTGACCCGTGGCTCACGAGTAATCGTGAGCGGCCGGCTCAAGCAGCGTTCGTACGAAACTCGCGAGGGCGAAAAGCGAACTGTCGTCGAGCTCGAAGTCGATGAAATCGGTCCTTCACTGAAGTACGCCACGGCAAAGGTCAACAAGGCCAACCGTGGTGGCGGCGGTGGAGGCGGCAACTTCGGCGGTTCCTCCGGCGGATCGGGTGGCGGACGTCCGAGTGCTGCACCTTCGGGTGGAGACGATCCTTGGGGCAGTGCGCCTCAGGCTTCGGGCTCCTTCGGTGGTGCGGGCAGCGACGAACCGCCCTTCTGATCCGTACCTGATCAGGAACATCCAGAAAAGAGCAAAGACATGCCGAAGCCGCCCTTGCGCGACAAGGTTATGAAGAAGAAGGTCTGCACCTTCTGCAAAGAGAAGAACACGCAGATCAACTACAAGGACACGACGTTGCTTCGTAAGTACGTCAGCGATCGCGGAAAGATCCGTGCTCGCCGTGTCACCGGCAATTGCGTCCAGCACCAGCGCGACGTTGCCATTGCCGTCAAGAACTCACGTGAGGTAGCACTGCTGCCTTACGCCACCGTGGCTCGCTAAGGAAAGGGAGGAAAGAACATGAAGCTCATCCTCACCGCTGACGTGGACAACCTCGGTGCGCCTGGCGACACCGTGGAGGTCAAGGACGGCTACGGCCGTAACTACCTGCTCCCCCGCGGACTGGCAATCGTCGCCACCCGTGGCGCCGAGAAGCAGGTCGAGGGCATCCGTCGTGCACAGGAAGCGCGCGCTGTGCGCGGCCTGGATCACGCCAAGGAGCTCAAGGCAGCTATCGAGGGCCTCGAGTCCGTAACACTGACGGTCAAGACCGCCGGTGGCTCGGGCAAGCTCTTCGGTTCGGTTACCGTCGCTGACGTCGCTGCTGCGATCAAGGCTGCCGGTGGACCGGTTGTCGACAAGCGCTCCATCGTGTTGCCGAAGGCTCACATCAAGAACACGGGCAAGCACGCCGTGGTCGTGAACCTGCACCCCGATGTGGTTGCCAAGTTCAACCTGAACGTCGTCGGCGCATAGTCGACTGTTCGTCTCGTCGGGCCCCGCACACTTCGGTGTGCGGGGCCCGACGTTTTGTTTCGGGGTGCGGTGTGCCGACTGTCAGCGTCCCGAATCGGACCTGGGGATAACTCTCACACTGTGATGTTCGCCTTCGGTGATCAGTGATGAATCGGGCGAGGCAACACGCCCGACACGCCGACGCGCCGACTGTGGAAAAACTATTTTCATCAACAGGCCTGTGAAATTGTGGATAGCCATCTACCTGGCCTTTTATAGTAACTATGCAAAGTAGTCCCCAAATGCTCCACAGGCGGTGCACACCGTGGGGCGGGAGTTTCCACAAAGCATCCACAGGTTTATCCACAGTCCGGTTTGTATGCGGACCTACTAGTCCCTAACGTCATCTCGGCGTCTATCTACAGACCGGCCGTCAGCGGCTAGGGGATGTCGGTGGGTGCAGGTACAAATGATGAGGGCGCTGCGGTTTCTGGCAGTGTCGTCGAGTGTTTTACGGGAAGGTCTCGCTTGTGGCTGTTGTAGATGATCGAGGACCTTCCGACTTCTCGGGGCCGGATTACCCAGGCCCTCCCGAGGCCGAGCCCGACCAGGAGTTCGGACGCCAGCCACCACAGGACATGACTGCCGAGCAGTCGGTGCTCGGCGGCATGCTGCTGAGCAAGGACGCCATCGCCGACGTCCTCGAGGTACTGCGTCCGGGTGACTTCTACCGGCCCGCCCACCAGTCCGTCTACGACGTGATCCTGGACCTCTACAGCCGCGGCGAGCCCGCCGACCCGGTGACGGTCTCCGCCGAGCTCGACCGTCGAGGTGAGCTCCGCCGTATCGGCGGTGCGGCCTATCTGGTGACGCTGACCCAGACAGTGCCCACTGCGGCCAACGCCGCCTTCTATGCCGAGATCGTGGCGGAGAAGTCCGTGCTGCGTCGTCTCGTGGACGCCGGTACGCGCATCGTCCAGTACGGCTACGCCGGCACCGAGGGCCAGGACGTGGCCGAGGTTGTCGACCGCGCGCAGGCCGAGATCTTCGAGGTCACCGAGCGTCGGACCACCGAGGACTTCGTACCCCTCACCGAGCTCCTCCAGCCCACGATGGACGAGATCGACTCCATCGCCAGCCGCGGCGGAATCTCCCTCGGTGTGCCCACCGGATTCAAGGATCTCGACGAGATCACCAACGGCCTTCACGCAGGTCAGATGATCATCGTCGCGGCTAGACCTGGTGTGGGCAAATCGACCCTTGGAATGGATTTTTTGCGTTCCTGCTCCATCACGCACGGCATGGCCAGCGTCATGTTCTCGTTGGAAATGAGTAAAACCGAGATCGTCATGCGTCTGCTGTCCGCAGAGGCAAAGATCAAGCTCGGTGACATGCGTTCCGGCAAGATGACCGACGACGACTGGACCAAACTCGCGCGTCGTATGAGTGAGATCAGTGAGGCGCCGCTCTTCATCGACGACTCCCCCAACCTCACGATGATGGAAATTCGCGCAAAAGCGCGGCGGCTCAAGCAGAAACATGACATTCGCCTGATCGTGATCGACTACCTCCAGCTGATGAGCTCAGGTAAAAAGGTCGAGTCCCGTCAGCAGGAAGTCTCCGAATTCTCCCGTAGCCTAAAGCTTTTGGCGAAGGAGCTCGAAGTTCCGGTTGTCGCGATCTGTCAGCTCAACCGTGGTCCTGAGCAGCGAACCGACAAGCGTCCCCAGGTCGCCGACCTTCGTGAGTCCGGATCGCTCGAGCAGGACGCCGACATGGTGATCCTGCTGTATCGCCCTGACGCGACCGAGCGAGACGATCCGCGTGGCGGTGAAGCCGACCTGATTCTGGGTAAGCACCGTAACGGCCCGACCGCGACAATCACTGTGGCGCACCAGCTTCACCTCTCGAAGTTCGTCGATATGGCGCGGGGATAGCTGCTTGCCGCCATCGCCTGGTGATGAGACCAATATCGGGCATCATGAGATTTTGAGAACAGCACCTGCAGTAACGTAAATTTGAGACAAATGCAGGCCGCCCGCTCTCGCTTTTTCCTGCGTCGTTGGGGGTCTCGTTCGGTCGGGTGAGTTCGCGTGGCCTGCGACTGGTATCTCGTGTGAAGACGTCTGTTCCGAGTGCCCTAGTGAGATAGGTGCATTCCCGGTGTATTTGGGTGGGTCGGACCCCGAACATCGCGGCAGCGTCGCCATCGAGCTTGCAGTGGGCGCTGTCGGTGATCGCTGGGACCGATGTCGGTGTTGGTGCCCACACCGAACCGGCTGTAAGGCAGAACACTTCGGACACTGTCAAAGCTTGCTCATCACAAAGGAACTGGGACTTTCGACCCTTTCGGACACAAACAGTGCGCAATAACCTTCGTCGGGTCGGGGGCACCCGTTCCGTTTGAGGGGGCAAACAATCGGGCGGGTGTTCGTCAAGGCAAGGCCATGTCACCCTCGCTGGTCTCCTTGCCGGGCTCTGGGCTGTGTGCGTCCAGAGTGCTCAGGGCCCGCCCGACCCGGCGATCGAAGGAAAGATGACGAAAGGTTCTGAGATGAGCCGAAGGAGCGATCGGCGATCGACAAGTTCTGCTCGCCGCCTGGCCACGCGAACGATTGGTGTCAGAGGTTCGGCGTGTGAACCGAACTCGCTCACGGCAGAAGATCTGAGGGCTGTAATCGAGTCCCTCACTGGAGTTCTCGCTGCTGAAGAATCGAGTGCGGAAATCGCATCGCCCACGTTCGCGAGTTTCGGCCCTTAGGTAAAAAGCGCCGGGAAACGGAACGCGTGAGGAGCATCCAGCCGGTTGACAGACCCCGCAAGCCGCAACCCGCGTCCCCGTGCATATCCAGAGGATGTGAACGACTAGGCCACCGAGCCGCGATCGGCACCTCGGCTGTATGGATATCGCGAAGATCTGGGTCGGATTCTTCCCTCGGCCGGTTCGGTGATCGATTCTGAGTGAACCTGATTCTTTCGTGGTCTCGGAAAGGAAGCTCCGCCGTGGGTTCGATTGTTCTCACCCTTGTCCTCGTCCTCTCCTTCCTCGTGCTCGCTTTGCTTCTGCGGTACGCCAATGCCGGACAGTCTGCCCGCCTCGGCGCTCCGAACGTCCGTCCGGTCCCGGGAGGCGGCCGGTTAGGTGCTCGACCGCGGGTGCTGCGGTGACGGCATGGCATGTGATGGCGATCTGTCGCGCATTCAGCGCCCGATTGGCTACCAGGCGTGTGGGTTCGAGCGCACCTTCGGCAGGGCGATCAAATGGTGATGCCAACCGTTCCGCGGCCGACGGCCTTCACGGCCGCACTTGGCGGCCACGCCAGATTCTAATACTGGCATGAACCCGTAGGAAGTCGCCTGATTAATCGTCAGTGGCGTTGCAAGAGAGAAGCTTTGAGATACGTCTCCTGGCTTCGGATCTGGTTTCAGTGATCCGAGGTTCTCGAGTGAGAGAGGAGTTCCCGATGATATCCGCAGTGCGCTCGGCGCAGTCCGGGAAAGAGGTTGCCGCCGAACCGAGTTGTTGGCAGAAGTACGCCGCGTGCGGTGGGGTCGAAGCGGCGGTGTTCTTTTCGCCGGAAGGCGAGCGTGGCAATGCCCGATCCCGCCGGGAACTGCTGGCGCGGCGGATATGTCAGACCTGTCCTGTGCTCGGTCAGTGCCGCGAGTACGCCCTCGGTGCGGGTGAGCTGTATGGAACGTGGGGTGGCATGAGCGAAGCTGACCGAAGGCGGCACGCCCAGTGACGAAGTCGCGACGAGCGCGGGGCGGCAGATCATGCAGTCCGAGGATGCGATCAGATGTCGGGTGAGCCGGTGCCGCTGTCGGTTTACCGTATGGCGAGCGGCGATCTCGTCAAGGAGTACCGCTCGTTGTATCGCCGGTGTGATCGCCTGACTCCGCGTGAGAAAGCACGGTTCTATTTCGTGAACGAGGAAATGAGGGCACGGGGGCTCGGGCATGGCATTCCAACTCCGGATACGCACGAGGGTATCGATGCCTGGGACGGGGAGATCTGAGATCTGATCGCGATCTTTCCCGAATAATTGCTGTACGGATAGCGCTATCCGTAAGAAAGGCTGTCCTCATGCGGTGTCAGATCGCCGGTTCAGGGCGGGGGAACAGTCGTGAGAGAACATCGGAGAGGGTGATGATGCCGACCGTCGTTCGTTCGTCGGTGACCACGGCCAGGTGATTGCGACTTTCCCGCATCGCCGCGAGTGCGAGGTGGACGGGGGTATCGGACGCAAGGGTGAATGCCGGTCGCATGATGGATTCGGCGTGGGTGTGGTCGGGTTGGAGCAGGGTGTCGCGGACGTGCACGATCCCAAGGGGAACACCGTTGTCGCGAACGAGGATTCGTAGGTGTCCCGATTGTTTCGAGATCGCCCGCACCTGGTCCATGGTCGCGGAGCTGGTTACGGAGGTCGGAGCTTTGCTGCTCCGAAGCAGATCGCGGACGGTCAAGGTCTGCATGTCGAGGGCGCCGGAAAGTTGCGCGGAGTATCCGGCGTCGAGGGCTCCGACGTTGGTGGAGTGTTCGACCAGGTGCCGCAAGGCGTCGGGGTCCTGGCCGCTGCCGACGTGATCGACCGGTTGCACACCGACTTTGACGAGGAACCAGTTGGCCATCGAGTTCAGCGATTGCAGCAGAGGTCGGGTGAGCCACATGAATCCGCGCATCGGGATGGCGAGCAGTGTGGCTGATTTCTCGGGGTGGGCGATCGCCCAGGATTTCGGTGCCATTTCGCCGACGACCAGATGCAGGAAAGTCACGATGATCAATGCGAGAACGAAACCGGCGACGTCCGCGATCCAGAGCGGCATGCCCCAACTCGAGAAGGCAGGGGTGAGCCAGTGATGGACAGCGGGTTTGGTGATTGCACCGAGCGCGAGGGTACATACGGTGATGCCGAGTTGGGAGCCGGCGAGGAGCACGGTCAGTTCGGAGGCGCTGCGTAGAGCGGCTCGGGCGGAGCGGCTGTTGGGGGCGGCATCTTCGAGGCGGTGCCGTTTGGCGGAGATGAGGGCGAATTCGACGGCGACGAAGAAGGCACTCAGGGCTATGAGAGCGACGGTGACGGCGATGACGATCCAGGGGTTGCTCATCGGTTCTCCTCCGCGGTTTCAGTCCCGGCCACTGCGGTTGGGTCGAGGCGTAGTCGTAGTGAGGCGGGGACGTGCCGCTCGACGGACAGGACATCGATGACCAGTGAATATCGAGGTTGTTCGTCGTCGGAAATCAGGTCGGCAGGATCAGGTGGCAGTTCGACGCGGATCCGGGCTCCCTCGGGTGGGAGCTCGCCGTGATGGGCGATGGTGAAGCCGGCGATCGTCTCGTAGTCACCACCCGGGAGGTCGTGTCCGATGGTGCGTTCGACCTCGTCGAGGTGCACGCCACCGTTGACGGTCCAGGATCCGTCTTCGCCGGGGAGTTCGAGTGGGAGGTCAGGGTCGTGTTCGTCGGTGATTTCGCCGACGAGTTCTTCGGCGATGTCTTCGAGGGTGATGACACCGGCGAAGCCGCCGTATTCGTCTATGACGCAGGCAAGTTGGTTTCTGCTGTCGGTGAGTTCGGCCAGGGCCTTCGGCAAGGGAAGTGTGGTCGGGAGGATCAGGGCGGGGCGGGTGAGTGTGCGCGCGGTCAGATCAGTGGTCGGCGTCAGGTCGAGAACATCTTGGAGGTGGATGACACCGACTATGTCCTCGGAATCTTCCCCCACGACGGGATATCTGGAGTGCCCTCGCCCCATGAGGGTGAGGATGTGGTCGAGGGAGTCGTCGGCGTGGACGGTGTCGACATGGGTGCGAGGGATCATCGCATGCTCCACTGGGCGCGTGGGGAAATCGAGTATGCGATCGAGCATCGTCGACAATTCGGGCGGCAGAGTCCCGGTTTCGCGGGACTCGGCGACGATGTGCTCGAGGTCGCGGGCAGAGGCGGAGTGCTCGACGTCGTGCACCGGCTCGATCTTGAGTGCGCGGAGCAGCAGGTTCGATGCTTGGTCGAAGATCCAGATCAGCCAGCCGAAGAGTTTCAGGTAGAGGGTGGTCGAGCGGGCCAGCCACCGGGCCACAGGTTCGGGACGTGCGATGGCGAGGTTCTTCGGGAACAGCTCACCGAAGAGCATCTGGACCAGGGTCGAGAACAGCAGCGCCAGCACGGCACCGATGCCCATCCCCACGGCGGTGGGGATGCCGATGCCGCCGAAGATCGTTCCCAGCGACTGACCGATGAGAGGTTCGGCAACGTAACCGACCAGCAGACCGGTGACGGTGATGCCCAGTTGAGCTCCGGAGAGCATGAACGAGGTGCGGCGGGTCACCGCAAGAGCCCGCGTTGCACCCGAATCGCCCGTCTGGGCGAGAGAATTGAGCCGGGATCGGTCCACGGCCATGTAGGCGAACTCCTGGGCAACGAAGTAGCCGGTGACTGCGGTGATCAGCAGAACGACCAGGACGCCCAGCAGGAGTGTCAGGGCGATCATCATGAGCCGGACACCTCGCCATCACGTGCGGTGACGCAGTGGGGTGTGTCCGGCCTGGGTCTGTGACTGTCCATTGGTCTCTCTGTCGATGCGGAAGAAGCCTTGTTCTTTAATCTACGTTTACCTTGCCGGAAAAGTTCCCATCGCCATGCGGTTTCCCCGAAAAGTCGAACGAATGAAGTACCTGACCCAGGCAGGCGGATAGCGACCCTCGCGATCCTCAGGTGCGGGTGGGTGGGCCGAATCGCAATCCGCGGAGCAGTCGGCGGTAGGAGAAGCGGTCGTCCCAAATGCGAAGCAGGCCGTTTGCGAATGTGTAGTGGCCGTCTACGTCGAGGTGCATGGCAAACCATCCGATGCGGATGATCTCTCTTCGCCGGGAGGACACGGTGTTGTGGTCGGTGCTCATCGTGAGCACTTCCACGACCTCGTACCTGGTGATCAGGTGAGAGACGATCGTGAGAGCTCGTTCGACGCTCTTCCTTCCCTTCACGCTGGGCAGGCCGGTGTTGCGCCATTCGATGTCGGGATCGACGAGTGCACGCACGGCATCGGCGTCCATTTCCTCCAGTGCGATCAGGAGGTCCACCACCCGCGATGTCAGTTGATCGTCGTTCAACAGGTACTCCGGTCGTTGGGGAATCGGTGGATTCATGTGGTGACCGTCAGGCAGGGACTGTTGCTCCGTGAAACACACAGCAGCATCTTGCCCCCGGCGCGCTCGGCTGGGCTCAATGAGTTGTCACGGTGATCGACATCGCCGTCGATGACGTGGACCATGCAGGTGCCGCAGAAGCCCTGACGACATGAATAGGGGGCTTTCGGGTTCACACGCAGGACCGCGTCCAGTGCGGTCTGGTCGGCGGCGACATCGATGACCTGACCGGTGCGAGCCAGTTGGATGCGGAAGGGACGTCCATCGACGACCGGTGTGGCGGAGAAGCGTTCGGCGTGCACTTCCACACCGGGTTGGTTGCGTGCACCTGCGGTGATCAGGTCCATCATCGGGACCGGACCGCAACAGTAGATTGCATCACCGCTGCGGACGTTCGGCGGGAGAAGATCGGTCGCGGTGGGTAGGCCGTATTCGTCGTCGGTGCGGATGGTGACCCGATCACCGAACGGTGACAATTCCGCGAGGAACGGTAGCGTGCGTCGCTCGCGACCGACGTACTCCAGCGACCAATCCAGGCCCATGCGCTCTGCCTCGCGGATCATCGGGAGTATCGGGGTGATGCCGATACCGCCCGCCACGAAGTGAACGCGCTTCGCGCGCTTGGTTCGCCCGGGTTCGACGAACCCGAACGCGTTGCGTGGGCCACGAACGCCGACGACGGCACCGACTGGCAACTCGTCGTGCACCTCGTTCGATCCGCCGCCACCATCAGGGATGCGGCGTACCGCAATCCGGTAACAGCGGCGATCGGCAGGATCGCCGCACAGTGAGTACTGACGTATGCGTCCTGAGGGCAGGTACAGGTCGAGGTGAGCCCCGGGGTGCCACCGTTCGAGGTCGCTGCCGTCAGGTGCCCGCAGTTCGATGCTGACCACGGCGTTGTCGCTGGCCACCGTCGTGCGTTCCGACACCGTGAGCGTTGTCTTGTACTCGTCGGTCCGGTTTTTCGGTGGCTTGTCGCGATGAATCAAGACCGCCCACTTCACCTGCGTGGAGACCAGGACATCCAGAATGCGCAGAATCGAGTCGCGGTGCGTGCCGCGTCGTAGGTCGACCGGGATCTCGCGGGGGGCCGGCCACCGCTGTGTGAGTTCGGGCGCGTTGGGTGTCATGTGTTGACCCGCTTGGCCGCTGGCGATTGCGCGACGTAGGCGAGGGCCTGGGCTGTGGACCCCACACCGTCGGGGTGAAATCCGGGCACGAACGTCGACGCACCGCTCCAGAACCATTTCGATACACCAGGCACCAGTCCGCGGCGTCCGGCGCGGACGAATTCCAGTAGCAATCGCGGATAACCGATGTTCGGCGTGTTGGGGTCGTTGCGGCTCAGATACATCGCGGCACGGAGCAACCACCCTAAAAAGATCGGCCACGTGATGAGCATGGAGATACAGCGGCGAAAGTAGCCGACTCCGAAGTACGTGGCGACCTCGTGCGCCACGGCACGATGCTCGACCTCTTCGGCCCCATGCCACCGGTAGAGGTCAAGCATCTGCGGATCTGCGCCGAATTTCTCCAAGTCCGCGTTCAGTGCCCAGTCGCCTACGAACGCGAACATATGCTCCGAGGACGCGCAAATCCCGAGACGCTCGATCAGACGCTGCCGGGTGGACCGCGGATCGGTGTCGTCGCCGACGCCCAAAGTTTTACGGAAGAAGTACTGCATCTGGTGGTTGAACGGGGCCGGGTCGATTCCGTGCCGTGTGAACACCTGATTCATGACCTCGTCATGCGCCTCTGCGTGCAGCAATTCTTGACCCATGAAACCGAGCATGTCCTCGCGGAGCTTCTCGTCGTGCACGTCCGGGAGAGCCTGCTCGAAGGCCTGGATCATCATCCGCTCGCCCTCGGGGATGACGAGGTTCATCGAACCGAGGAGGTATGAGGCGATCGGCTCATTCGGCAACCACACCAAAGGCGCTTTCTCCCAGTCGAAGTCGACTCGCCGTGGACGGATCGCAACCCGGCCGGGCGGCGCGATCGGACGCTGTGTCAGTCCCCTCAAGATCCCCATGGCCACTCCTCGCTCATTTATAAGTACGCGACAGTACTTATAAATGAGCATGGCGATCTACCCGAGGCTTGTCAAACACCGGACTACGAACCGTCGGACGAGAGATCCAGTACCCGTTCGAGGAAGGACATGATCGGCGCATGAAGATTCATGTACGAATTGGACCCGTCGACCACCTGGCGGTAGAACAACTCGTTGCATCCGCCGATCGCCGCGAGAAACACTTCACGTCCCGGGGCTTCTGAAGATCTGGGCGCGTAGCCGACGAGCAATTCGTCGGCGAGCAGTTCCAGGTACTCGTTGCGCTTCGCAACCCCTGCTGGACCGGCCACAGGTAGGTCCACCACCCAAGCGCGGACGAACTCGGGTTCGGACGAACACGTCTCGAGGTACTTCTCGATGACAGCCGAAAGCTGTTCGTGTGGAGATAAATTGGTGGTCGAGCTTTGTGTGGCGGTGATGTTGGAGACGATCGTCTCGATGCCAGCGTCGATCGCTGCGATCAAGCAGGCTTCTTTGCTCTCGAACTGCTTGTAGAAAGCTTGGCGAGATACCCTGGCGCGGCCGACGACATCGGCGATCGTGGTCGAGGCGATCCCCTTCTCCGCAGTCGACGAGATCACGGCGCGCAGAATGCGATTGCGTTGTGCGTCTTGGACCTCGTCCACCGCGAGGCGGCCACGGCCACGCGGCAACCCGGGGAGGTCACGATCGAACGATCCAGCCAGCCTGCGCATACCGCATCGTATCCTGCCTGGTGCCATCGGTTCTTTCGCTCACCAAAGCCATGGACAAACCGCCATGCGAGTGGCCATCGTCGAGTGAAATTGCCCCCTTAGTGCTCCGAGGCTCTCCTGCGGATTCGAAAAATGGTCGCCGACTCTCGACGTGCCCTGGTCTGCGCCTGTCAGGTTTTCGTCCTTCGCGAAGATCGATCGATCCAGTTCCGCCCAACCGAACCATGGTCATGCGGATCGGATAAGGCGTTCGTCAGGGATATTTCTGCCCCTGGTGCTCGGCGAGATCGTTCAGCGCTGAACGAGCAGCAGCCTCGGTCGGAGCCGTGCCAGATGTATCGCTGGATTTCTTTCTGAAGGTTTGAGGTAGGCGTTGACTGCTTTTCGGAGCAGTCTCGTGTGGTTGCGTTCGATGTCGGATGGCGCTGGAAAAGGTGGTGTCGCCTCAGGCAGTCGATCGGTGGTGGGCCAGGTATTGGTGATGGCACCGGCGGCGTCACGCATGAACGTGTGATCGTGCGGGTGAAGCAGTGGCTCTCGAAATCTGTTGGGACGTCGGAGATTGCCGGCAATGATGCTGCAGTGACGCATTCGCAGCCGCCCGCTGTTCGAGGGCTAGGTCGCGACGCGTTCTTGGTCCCTTGACTGTCGCCAACGCTACGCGAGGAGGGGAGGTAAGCCTTGTTAATCGCGCTCGTCTCATTGTTCTGGGTTGATCCGTCTTGGCCAATGCATTTGCGCAGGTGAAGATCTGACGATGGCGACAGCTGCTTCTTTCTCGTTTGTTGTCGGAATGCATGTGTGGCAACGCAACTCCGTTGGCGCAGCTCCCAGTGCGGTCTCATGCGAATTCGGTCGCTCAGCACCGGCGGTCAGGTAAGAGTCTGTGGGCGAAAATCGAAGACGGATCAGCTTTCAAGCGGTGCGATCAAATCGGTCAGATCTCAAGACTCTCGAGTGAGGTCACCTGCGAGGGAAGCTACGCCTCGCAGATAGGCGGCGAGGATAGATTCAGGGGATGTGTTCTCCTGGATGATCGTTCGCTGGAACACCAACGCATCTGTGAGGGCGATCAACTCCTCGACTCGCTCGTTGGAACATGGCAGATCTGCTCTGTCGAGAAGCATCGCTGTCACTTCTCGGGCTATGGCGTGAACCTCGGACTGTGTCGTCAGCTTTCTTCGAAGCAATGGTTCGTTGCCGAGTTCGAGAACAAGGGCGTAGCGCGCTTTCATGTCGTCGCGGCGGTCCGAAAGTGTCTCGACAAGTTCGGTGATCACGCGTGCCAGATCAGCAATGCTCAGTTTGTGCTCACCTTGCGCCGTTGCATTGAGAATGGATGCAGCTTTTTTGGCGTCAGTTATCGCGCGTTCGGCAAGGGTGTTGACGATGAGTTCGAGTAGCGCGAGTCGAGTTCTTGCATGGTGCGAGGTCGCGCCCTTTGGGATTCCGGCTTCTATATCTACCACTCGGTGCGTGAGCGCGCGAACTCCGTCACGGGCAATGACGCGAATGGCGCTGTTGGCGATCAGCTCTCGACGTTCATAGCTGCCAGTCGCTTGAGTAGACATGATTCGATGCTACAGGTGTAGCCTAGCAAACAACGCCGTTGCTACAGGTGTAGCGACGATGGTGTGGGTGATATTTCGAATACGCGCTGGGTCTATTCGCGACGTGGGGAGATAGGTCGGACAAGGAGGCGCCACATGATGATCGATTTCGTTCCAGATAAGACTGTGTACCCGTTCGAGTCGCGCTGGTTCGACTCGTCTGCCGGTCGAGTTCACTACATCGACGAGGGGACGGGACCGCCGATTGTGTTCTGCCACGGCTCCCCCACATGGAGTTTCCTCTATCGGAAAATCGTGGCTGGACTGCGCGACCGGTACCGGTGCATTGCGGTGGACTACCTGGGTTTCGGGTTGTCCGAGCGGCCGCAGAATTTCGGATACAGAATTTCACAGCACACGACGATTTTAGGTGAACTGATCGACCATCTTCAGTTGGACGGCTTTGTCTTGATGGGGCAGGACTGGGGTGGACCTATCGGGCTGGGCACGGCAACCGAGCGGGCAGATCGAGTCAGAGGGATCGTGCTGGGCAACACGGTGTTCTGGCCGATCGAGCCACTGGCCAATCAAGCATTCAGCGTGATCATGAGTAGCAGACCCATGCAACGCCGCATACTCGAGCAGAATCTCCTTGTGGAGCGTTTCTTGCTCGGGGAACTTGGCCGCACGTTAACCGAGGAGGAGGCTGACCATTATCGCAATGTGCAGCCTACAGAGGAATCGCGGCGTGGACTCGCGGTCATGCCCAAGGAAATCCGTGCTGCACGAACACAGTTGGCCCAACTCGCCCAGGACGTGCCCGCGCTGTTGGGGGACAAACCGGCCCTCGCAGTGTGGGGGATGCGGGACATGGTGTTCCGTCCGAAAGCGTGTATCCCGCGGATACGCGAGACGTTCACCGACCTTGACGTCGTCGAACTACCTCATGCGCGGCATTTCATCCAGGAGCACGCGCCCGATGAAATCATCGCGGCCATTGCGAATCGATTTCCGTGATTGTCGGGTTATCCACGGCTGCTGTTGAACTCAGAGTCCAGCTCGTGGTCAGCGAAGCAATGACTCTACGTCGGCCACGATCGGGCTGCACGCGAGTGAGGGGACCGCTTCGGTCGACGGCATGAGCGGGGTCAGGTAAGTGTCAGGCCCACCCCGGTTTGACATCGCGACGCCTGGGGAGGCCGTCCCATTCGACGAGCGGAGCGGATTGCCACCACCAATCGGGATCGGAGTGAACGCCGTCGATGGAGAATCGGCCGGTGATGGCCAGCAGTAACTCGGGCGGCCTGGCCAAAGTCAGATCGATCCAGGGAAATACCCGCAATACTGTTCTCGCACAAACATTTTCGGGGAGAATCAGCCTGACACCCAGGGCACGTGCTGCGTCGGTGCCGTGAACCAGTATTTCGGTGACAGCCATGCCAGCCCACCCTGGCGCGTCAGCTGACCCGCTGGGGTGGAACGCACGCTCCTCCGCGAGGTCGCGGAGCAGAGCGGCGAGTACATGAGCGGACGAAAGGACGTTGTCGAGATGCTCGGATACAGGGGCATCACGACCGTCGCGCAGGGCCGGTAGTTTGGCGTCGGCCCGTCTCGCTACCTGGCCGCTGTAGAAGAGCAGCGCGTCGCTGATGTGCTCGATCGTGTGCGCCGCAGTCCATTGAGTCGGTTCTGCCGTGTTCGACCACCGCGGTGAGTGGTCCGGTATCGCGGTGAGCGCGTGCAGCGCTTTTGCGGCCGACACCACGTCGTCGGGTGTCGGTTCGGCCGATGCGGTCATGGTGTCCGGATCTGTGGTCGTGTCGGGTTAGGGGCAGCGTAGCGCGTCGACGAGCATTCCGTCATCCGGGCCCGACTGGTGCGATTCGCGTGGGTTCCACGGCTCTGCCTCCCTGAAGTAGCCGAGAACCGTTGTCCGCCTTCATCTGATACCCAACTCGGGCCTTCGATGACGACGAATAGCTGCCACAGTCGTGTGGATTCCTACCTATCAAGGTATTTGGCCATGCACCACGCGACATGAGTTCTGAGCTCTCCATCGTCCATCGTCCATCGACCGTGGGTCCGGGAATGGAGGTACTACGTTATGTGCATGCGCAAGGTGTCACCGAGGAGCAGATCACGGTGATGCTGTTCGACGCTCTCTGCCGCTATTTCGAGAACCGACTGGATACCGCATGGTCCTCGAGGACGGTGGCGCGGTTGTCAGTCTCGTCGGCTCCTCCCCCGTGCTTTCCTCATCCTGACGTCAATGATCGTCCGGATGCGCCCGAAACGAGCGAGCGGCGATGACGAGCCGCGAGGCTAGCCGGAAGAGCTCACCGTCACCGCACGACGCATCGAGGACGAAGTATCGGCGGCATGCGGGTCGGCGAGCGCAACGGCAGCGATCATGCGCGAAGGACTGGCCGACTGTAGCGCTCAGCGGGTTCGGACAGCGTCAGGCGCTGACAGGATCCAGGAGGCCGGTAAGCCGTCTGGCAATCAGTGCTTCGGACTCTGCGACAATTCGTTCCACCAATTCGCCCACTGTGGGGATGTCGTGAATCAATCCTTGCACCGTCCCTGCCGTCCAGATGCCCGCCTCGGGGTCGCCGCTGTCGAACACCGCTCTGCCCCGCACACCGGCTACGAGATCTCGAACGTCTTCGAATTTGCCGCCGCTGGAAAGAATTTCGACAACCTCTTGGCTGATGCTGTTGCGTGCTACGCGAGCCGTATTACGTAGTGACCTGAAAATCAGCTCGGTGTCCACCTCGGAGGCAGCAACTATCGCGTCCTTGATGTTGCGGTGAATGGGAGACTCATCGGTGCACATGAACCGGGTGCCCATGTTGATACCGTCGGCGCCAAGCGCCAGGGCAGCCACCAATCCTCGCGCGTCGGCAAATCCACCGGACGCGATCATGGGAATGCTGATCCGCTCTGCTGCTGCAGCGATTAGGACGAGACCCGGTACGTCGTCTTCCCCTGGATGCCCGGCACATTCGAACCCGTCGATACTGATGCCGTCGACGCCGAGGGCCTGGGCTTTGACCGCGTGGCGGACGCTGGTGCACTTGTGGAGAACCTTGATGCCGGCGGCGTGAAAGTGCGGCAGATGCGGTGCGGGAGAGGAGCCGGCTGTCTCGACGACTTTTACTCCGCAGTCGATGATCACATTGCGATACTCATCGTAGGGCGGGGGTGTGATCGTTGGGAGAATTGTGAGGTTGACCCCGAAAGGTTGATCGGTGAGCTCGCGGGTTCGGGATATTTCTCGGGCAAGGTCGTCAGGTGTCGGCTGTGTCAGAGCAGTGAGCATGCCGAGCGCGCCCGCGTTCGCAACTGCCGCTACGAGTTCTGCTCTCCCCACCCACTGCATGCCGCCCTGCACGATGGGGTGGCGCACTCCGAACGTCTCGGTAAATGCAGTTGTCAGCACTGGACATCTCCTCGATGATGCATGGATATCGGTTTGTCAGTTACGTTGATGCCGACTGAATTTCGACTTCACACCGGCTTCAATGCGTTGACGAAGCCCACTCGTTCAAGGCCGGAACCTGCGAGGACTCAGTTCGTACCATCGGAGGTTCGGACCGATAGGGCATGGCAGGCGTCAAGTATTGTTCGCCATGTTCGTTGGCGCCGGGAATGAAGGTACGGTTCGCAATCACATCGTCGGCGCAGATTACCTCGTCGTAGTTGCGCACAAGCGCGGCAACCACTCCGGCCGCAGTGAGATGCTCTACCGCTTCCGCGGCACTACGGTGGCACAGCTGCTTCTCGATCGTGGTGACGAGGTCTGCACGGTTTTCGACGCGCAGCTCGTTGGTGGTAAACCGCGGGTCGTCGGCCAACTCTGGCAGGTCGATCGCCTTGCACAGTTCGATCCAGGCTCGCGGTTGGTATCCGCTGATCACCAGCTCGCCGTCGAGGGCACGAAAGACATCTGCAGCGGGTGCGACGCTTGGTTGCCCGTTCCCTTTGCGACTCATAGGTTTGCCCGATACCTGCCACTCGATCCAGTTGGCCGTCTGCAAGTGGATTGCGACGTCCAGCAGGGAGACTCGGACGGACGATCCTTTGCCGGTGCGCTCACGTCGCAGTAGCGCTGCCAGAGCCGCCTGCGCGACGACATAGCTCGTTGCATGGTCTATGACCGGTGCGCCCACACGTTGTGGTGGGCCATCAGCCTCGCCCGTCACCGACATCAGTCCACTCTCCGCTTGCGCGGCGATGTCGAGCCCGGCGCGGGTAGAGGACGGGCCTTCCGCCCCGTACCCGCTCACCGAGACGGCGATGATTTCCGGTCGCAGGCGTTGTAGTTCGGCAGAGGAGAATCCCAGTCGATCGAGGGTTCCCGGGCGAAGATTGTGCAGCAAGATGTCGCTCGACGCGATCAGATCCTGAGCCCGTCGCAGATCGGCGGAGTCTTTGAGGTCGAGGCAGATTGAACGCTTCCCGCGGTTGTACCCGTAGAAGATGCCACGCGCGTAGTCGGCGTCGATTTGACGGGCCGGTTCACCGCCCGGAGGCTCCAGCTTGATGACCTCGGCGCCGAGGTCGGACAACTGCTGTGCGGCACTGGGTATCGCGATCAGTTGACCGATCTCCACTACGCGGACACCTGCCAACGGCAGGTCAACTTCGTCGGTCATCGAATGATCTCCACATGAGGCGAAGCGACGTCCTCGGCAGGCTCCAGGCAGCGCGCCAACAGAATGCCTTCGGTGTGGTTGCAGGGGTTCAACCGGTTTCTGTCGCCTTCTACTCCCCCGATTCGGATCGTCACGGTTCCATCGTCGTTGCGCTCGAAGTGGGCGTCGTTGAGGTTGACGGTGTGGTCGCGGTACTCGAAGGACTCGAACCAGTGGTTGTACAGCATTACGCCGAAGTAGGTGCAGTCCGGGACAGTAAATGTAATATCCACGGCAGTAGCATCTTTCAGTGACCACCAGCCGGCAACGTACTGGTTGGAGCTGGTGCCGTAGAAGTCTCCCCACCCTCGCTGCTCCAAGGTCACGCGAATCTCGTTGGGAGACTGACTGAGCGTTTCGATGAGCTGAAGACTGCGTCGAAGGCTCACATCCATACCCCGGGCAAGTTTCGTGAGGCGCTGGACCAGCCACGCCGTGTCGAGATCGGGGCGTGCGCCAGGCGGCGGGCCGAGACGCTCGATGTGGAGCACGGGATCGATCTCCGCGCTTCGCGTCTTGTGATAGACACGCACTACTACGTCGAAGCAACGCTCGTCCAGTCGAATTCCGCTGCGCCCCTCCAACTCTTGTGCGATGAAGATCTCGAAGTTACCGTCCGCGTCGCACACCTTGTCGTCGATGACGATGTTGTCGGCGACCCTGTCGGTCCCAGATGCACCGACGCGATTGGCGAGGACCGCGACGTACGGCACTGTGCCGCGGTTACCGTGAATTCGGTACGTCTCCTTGGGGTCGATCATCGCAGTCCAGTAGTCGACGTCGATGCCGTCTCCCCAGAACTTTCGCATCGGTGACATCAGGGTGAAGAGTTCAGGTCGGAGCACGTCTTGGCGCTCGATGTTCATCTCGGCGAGGTATCCGAACAGGCGAAGTGCGTGCCGTACACCTTCGGCGCTGTCCAGCGGTGATCCGGTGGCGGCAGCTGTGGACCCGAACGTCGCAAGGCTGTCGGTGACTGCGGACCAAGCCTCGGTGAGCTGCCGGCGATCGTGTGTGGACTCGGATCGGGTTGACTGGTCAGCGAGTTGTGTCATCGTTTCTTCTCTTTCGTGGTAGTCGAACTGGATTTGGGTATGGGCGTTGGTCAGCAGAGGGGGTCGAAAGGGACATCTGCGTCGGACTTGCCCGAGGTCTGGTTGTTCACCCATGTCACGTTCTGCGTCCATCGGTGGGCCGAAATCTCGACCGGCCAGAGGTTCTTCTGAGAAGCCCACACCTCGGTGGCTTTGTCGGCGGGGACATTCATCCGCTCGGTGAGAAGTTGAGCCCCTGCTTGCTCGTTGGCGGGATCGGCTATCCACCCTGCTGCGGCCGCGAGCGCCGCACAAACGGGGGCAGCAGCATCGGATTCGGCGAATGTGGCTGTCGTGACGAGCACAGTGCCCAGGCCGTATGAGCTCACGCCGTCAGAGCCCACAGGGTTGACTGAGGTAATCGGTGTCATCGGTATTCCTTGAGCGTCGAATACGGCTTGACTGGCAGCGGTGAGAACGGCGGCATCGATGTCGCCCTTTCGTGCGAGTGGTATCTGACTCGCGGTGGGTGCCGCTGCGATGAATTGCACGGTGGATGCATCGATGTTTCGTTCTGCAAGAAGCTGATTGACGAATTGCTCGGCCGCACCGCCACGTGACGGTATGGCGATCCGCTTGCCGGGCAAATCCTCGACGGTGGTGATGCCGCTGTCTTTCGTCACGGCGATGGCAAGATCGATCGATCCGTACGGGGAAAGGGGCCGCAGTTTCTGCCCTTGCTCGATGGCCGGCACGACGGTTCCGGGTGCTCCGACCGCGAGATCGGTTGTACCGCCGATGAGACCGCTGATAAGCTCGGGCCCGTTCTTTCCGTCGATGAGCTCGACGTCGAGGCCCTCCTTGTCGAACATTCCTTGTTGGACGGCGACGTAGACAGGGAGAGACAAAGCGCTCGCGGGGTAGACCCCGATGGCGACGCTACCGTCGTTCGGACGCCCTCCCCCTCCACACGCGGAAAGCAGTAGGGCCGTTGCTACGGCTGTGCCGACGAAAGGTCGAAGTTTCATGGGTTTCCTGCTCCTTGATGGGCTGGGCGCATCAGTAGTCGAGCTGAGTTGGCTGGGCACATCAGTGGTCGAGTTGACCACGCAGCCGGTTGAAGATTTCGATGTATCGAGGTTCGGAGGTAAGGGTTTCGAGTTCGCGGGGGCGTTCGATGTCGATGCTGACGTCGTCGATCACCCGGCCGGCCCCGAGCAGCAGAACGCGGTCGGAGAGACAGATGGCTTCGCCGAGGTCGTGGGTTACGAAGATGACCGTCCGGCCTACCTGGGATTGCCAAAGCTCGAGGAATTCTCGCTGTACTTCGACTCGGGTTTGCGCATCGAGGGCGGCAAAGGGTTCGTCCATCAACAAGATGTCCGGATCCAGAGCCCACGTTCGGGCCAATGCGACACGCTGACGCATCCCTTGGGAGAGTTGCCAAGTCCACAGCTGTGATGCCTCGGACATTTGAACGGCGGCAAGCCAGCGCGCGGATTGAGTTCGTCTCTCCGCCTTGGGTACTCCTCTCAATTCGAGACCGTACTCCACGTTCTTCTGCGCTGTTCGCCACGGGAACAGCGCATCTCGGGCCATCATGAAGCCCATCCGGGAACGAGCGTCGAATGGCGTTGTGCCGAGGACCTCGGTCTTGCCTTCCGTCGCTTCCACCAATCCAGCGAGCGCGTTGAGCAGAGTGGTCTTGCCGCAACCACTCCTACCGACCAAGCTCACGAACTGTCCGCGAGGGATTGTGAGGTCGAGATCATCGACCACTGTCTTCACCGATCCGTCTGGTGAGGGGAAGGATATCGTCAGTCCGTCGAGTTGGACTGCGGGCGTAATCACGTTGGTATCCATGATGATTCCTGTCATCGTCGAGCCGGGGGCTGCCACCGAAGGAGGTAACGCTCGGCGAAATTCATGGCCTGGTTGAGGACGACTGCGACGATTGCGAGAAGTATGAGGATCGCGTAGACCGCTTCCATGCGGAACTGGGCAGAGTAGATCGACACAAGCTGGCCCAGCCCGTCTCGTGACGAGATCAGTTCCGAACCCACCACGCCAAGTAGCGAATAGATCAGCCCCAACCGAAGACCGGCAAAGATGCCGGGGGTTGCGACGGGGAGCAGAATATGCCAAAACACCTGCGTCTTACTGGCATTGAGGACAGTGGATAGCCGGAGCCATTCGTCGTCCACCGACTTCACGCCGGCCCGTGCGCTCGAGCAGACTATGAAGAAGACAAGTGTGAACGCGAGAGCGACCTTCGCCGTCATCGTGATACCGAAAATGACGATGAGCAGGGGCGCCAGCGCTAGGCGCGGCATGGCATTCGCCGCATCCAAGAACGGACTCATGATGCGTTCGAGGGTTGGGAGCAGGCCGAGTGAGAGTCCGACCGCCACTCCGACGGCACTCGCGAGGATCCAGGCGATCACGACAGCAGTCATCGTGGCGCGCAAGTTGGACGAAATCTCACCCGAATGCACCGCTGCGGTGAAGTAATTCCAGGCCTCCCCCGGCGTTTTGGCTAGAACCGGCTCGATCCAGCCTTGCGATGCGACGAGTTGCCACGCGCCGAGTAGGACCAGAAGCAGCGCGACCTGGGCCAGTCGTACCCCGATGGTGAGGCGAGTGCCGACTCGACGCCGTCGAGCGGGCTTCGGCTCAGAGTGTGCTCGCTCCGCAGATCGGGGTGACGCCGAGCCCGATGACGCACTCGTGGTTATGGTTTCGGTCATCTCTGTGCCTCCCCCGGAGTGCTCACAGGCCGTGATGGTCGCTCCGAAAAAGCAGACGGGTACGTCTGATCGAAGCTCCCCGGGTTGTTGCTCACTGCGTTCATATGTGAAGCAGATCACGGGATTCTTCTTCCCGTCTACGCCACATTCGAGAGGGATGCCATAGGGTTTCCCTATGGCCTTGGCCCGGGGGCAAACCCTGCCGAACTCAGCGAGCCAACGAGGCCGGAACCGTGCGCACACGCAGATTTCTACGGAGAAGGGAGCGCCCTGGTGGACCGACGTCATCTGGAATACTTTCTCGCCCTTGCGGATCGCGGCAGCATTTCGGCGGCTGCACGCGGACTGGGAGTGAGCCAGCCGACCATCTCGGAGGCTCTGGCCAGAATGGAGAAAGAGTGCGGGCTGACGCTCGTCCGGCGCGGTTCGCGGGGAGTCACCCTGACGGACGCTGGACGCGATCTCACCGGTCCGGCAGCCCAAGTACTTCGGGCGTACCGGGATCTGGATCACGCTTTGCATCCGTTGAACGTCGTGCAGCGTGGGAGGCTGACGGTCGTGTGTCCGCGGACGCTGGCGCGTGATCCGGCGGCCACAGCTCTGGGTGCGTTCACAACCAGGTTTCCGAATGTTGCGGTGACGATGCTCAGCAACGATACCGACGGAATCGGAATGGTGGTCGCCTCGGGTCAGGCTGACGTAGGCATCGGGGTGGACGAGGTGTTCGACGAAGGTGTTGAACGAATCCTCCTCGGTCGGCAACGAATTGTGGCGCTGGTGCCGAGTGCACGAAGCAGCGGGGAGGGGGCAGATGAGTTGACCGATCTTCTGCGAATCGGGTTGATCGCCAGTCCGCGTGGTGATGTGACACGGCGGCTATTGGCCGAACGCCTTGGCGAACGCACGGTGGACGAGGCCGTGGTTGCGGAGACCATTTCTGCGGCCTCGATGATTCCCCTTGTGCGCGCAGGCGTCGGGGTTGCATTCCTTCCCGAATCCGTTGCCGACACAGTCGGAGAAGGCGTGGTACTGCGTCGTACTCGCCCCCCGCTCAGTCGCGATCTGTGGATGTTTCACGGCTCGACGCCATCGCCTGCGGCACAAGCGTTTATCGAAACGACGACTCGATTGCGTGACGAGGGTGGACTGGGGAATGCCGGATGAGCAACTTCGGCGAGGCTGCGAGTCCACGAATCGATCCGCAGCAGCTACAAGACTTCCTCGCAGTCGTCGAACACGGCAGTATCACGGCGGCAGCGGCGTACCGGTTCACGGGAACATCGAGCGTCTCTCAATCGATTGCGCGACTTGAAAGACGCGTCGGAGGAAAGCTTTTCAATCGGGGGCGGGCCGGCGCGACATTGACTGCACGCGGACGAAATTTCATCGATCCAGCCCGCGATGCGTTGGCCGCGCTCGACCGATTGGTGATCGACAGCGAGTCGGTGCTGTCAGCTTTCCCTCACCTCAGCGTCGCCACGACGGCGAGCCTTGCGGACGATCCCACCGCGGTATTGCTCGGAGCGCTGCGTACCAAGGTGCCGAACCTGAGGATCACCATCTCGGATCCGCCCGGGTCGTCAGTCGCCGACGCAATTCACCCGGTCATGGCCGGCACAGCGGACGTGGCAATCATGGAGTCGCCGCCTACCGGTGTCCCCGGGGCACGAATCGTTCGCCTTCCGGACCACAACTTGCGACTCGTCTGCCCGCCCGGCACTCCAGCCCCGGTTGACGGAGTGTTCGTTGGCGAAGACCTGATGCGCATCGGCCTGGTCGTCGCACCACGGTTCGAGACATCTGACGTGTATCGCCACCTGCGTTCGATCGAACCTCGGATCGACCACGCCTTCGTGATGAGGTCACAGCACCGCGACGCCTTCGCGGATTTCGCGTATGAAGGAATCGGTGCTGTGATTCTCGAACTCTCGAGTGCTGAGCGCGCATCCCAGCGCGGTTGCACGGTCGGCGAGATACTCGAGCTTCCACCGCGCAAGATCGCAGCCGTGGCAAGGGATGGCCAGAACACCCAGATCGTCGAACATTTCCTACGGCTGTGCGCCGAGCAATCCGTGCGGGAGCCTTAGGCAGAGGTGATTCTCTCTTTGAACTCTGGGTATTCGCGGCGGCCGGTTATCTGTCGGGAACGATGATTTTGTGTTCAGACACAACACTTCTGGCATAGTCCGTTTTCTCGAACAAAGCCGACGGGCAGCCTTCCGGAAACTATGTAATACACGTCACTCTGGGTCGACAATTCACCGAATGTGGTTCAGCTACCGAATACAGGACCCCGAGCGTCCCGTGATCGAACCGTCTGCACCGAAATTGCCGCAACTTCGAAAGGTCGACCTTCATGCGAAAATCTCTGCAATTGTTCGCGAATGCTGTAGCGGCGGTTGCGCTGTGCGCGACATTCGGACTCGCGGGCCCGGCCGGAACGGCCGCCGCCGAGACTCCCGGCATCCCGAGCGTCGGTCACGACTGGGCGAGCGCAGGGCCGTACACGCCGACTGTGTCGATCGGGCTGGTACACACTCTTTACTACCCGCGTCAGCTCGGCGCACGAGGCGAGAAGCATCCGGTTGTGATCTGGGGGAACGGGACCGGCGTGCTCCCCGGCGCTTACACCTCCTTGTTGCGCCACTACGCCAGCCATGGATTCATCGTGGTCGCCGCCAATACCCCGGCAAGTAACTTCGCCATCACCATGCGGTCGGGAATTGATCTCATCGAAAGTAAGGCAGCCAACCCATCCAGTGTCTTCTTCGGCAAAGTTGACCTGGAACATATTGGTGCGGTGGGGCACTCGCAGGGCGGATCTGCGGCGATCAATGCCGCGATCGACGACCGCGTCGACACTGCCGTCGCGATCCAGCCGGGCCCGCTCAACGATGTCGACCTCATCGACGAGCCGGTTCTCTATCTTGCCGGTCAGGCCGACGCGATCGTCTGGCCGGCGATCGTGCGGGCGATGTACGAGGATGCCGACCACGTGCCCGCCGAGTATCTGGAACTGCGCGGCGCGACGCACTTCGGTACGGCGATCACCGGTGGCGACATGCGCGGGCCGAGCACCGCCTGGCTGCGGTACTGGTTACTCGACGATCCGAACGCTCGCACCGAGTTCTTCGGGGCGAACTGCGGATACTGCACTGACACCCAGCAGTTCTCGGACTTCGACCGCAACGATCTGGCCCTGCAGATCCCGGGCTGACCTGGTCACTGCCGGTGGAAGACAAAGTCCGGGTCGGGACGGTGTAGCCTGCTCGCGTCGCTATGATAGCCGTCACAGGGGGGCGGAACTGAGCGCTGGGTTACACCCTCCTGATAGGGGATCGAACGATTTGACTGCGCAAGATCTGGGCACGCGTATGGAGCGCGCCCTCAAGCGGGTCCGGGTCTCGACAGGGGCCTCCCTTGCATTCGGTGGGCCCGTCAACAGAGCCGGAAACCTCCTTATCGAGCGCTTCGACGGTCCGACCCTCGGAGCGCTCCCCGGGCTGACGCTGGATCCGAGTGAGGGACTCGGCGGCAAGGTGGCGGTCATGCGCCGGCCGATCGCCGTGAACGATTATTTCGAGACCCAGGTGATCACACACCGATACGACAAGGTCATCCGAGCTGAGCGGCTCAAGGCGCTGGTCGCCACGCCGATCATTGTCGGGCGTCAGACGGTGGGAGTCATTTACGGCGCGTTTCGCACTTCCGAGGTCGTGGGAGGTCGCATCGAGGACACCGTCGTGCAGGAAGCGCGGGCGCTGGAGCAAGAACTGGCTGTCAGTGCCGTGACTTCGACGAACGGTGTGTTGTCCGAAGAAGCGACCGTGAATGCGCGTTTGCGCGAGCAGGTGCGATCGGTCTATGCGGAATTACGGCTCCTTGCCGGCAGTGTCGGTGATGCTGATGTGCGTGCGGCGCTCGTCAAGGCCGCCGCTCGGCTGGTCGACGAGGGGGAACGCTCCGAAAGCGTCGGCAGCGCTTCGCTCACGAAACGTGAAATCGACGTCCTGACGGTGGCCGGCGCGGGCATGACGAATGTTCAGATAGCCGGAGTGTTGGGTCTGGCTCTGTTCACGGTCAAGAGTTACATGAAGTCCGCTATGCACAAGCTCGGCGCGAGTACCCGGTTGGAGGCTGTTGTCCTTGCTCGTCGGGACGGCATGATCGCGTGACCGTCAGGCTCACACCGTTGGGACGGTTGCCGGGACCATGAGTGTGGTTCCGGCAACCGCCGGTCAGTGCAGGTACTGGTCAGCGGTTGATCCGGGGAAGTACCAGACGGCTGGGGTGGTCGGGTCCGGTGAGGATGGTGTTGTGCGCGACCACGGCGTCGTCGATGGATTCGCGACTGATGAAACCGCCGGTGTTGGTGTTGCGGTCGTAGTGAGGGAAGTTACTGCTGGAGATGTCGACGCGGATCCGATGCCCAGCACGAAACACGTTGGACGTCGCGGCCATATCGATCTCGACTTCGTAGACCGCTCCCGGGACCAGGTGTTCTGGGCGATCGAGGCCGTTGCGGTAGCGGGCACGCAGGATGCCGTCGCAGAGGTTGATGGCTTTCCCGTCAGGAAATACATCGACGAGTTTGGCGGTGAAATCGGTGTCGACTGCGTCGGAGGTGACGAACAGCGTTGCCTTGACGTATCCGGTGACCTCGGTGTCCTCATCGAGTGCTGGGCCGGTGAAGCACAAGACATCCGGTCGCGATGCAACCTTCTTCTGGTCAACGGGACCGTTGAATCCGAACCGCGCGGGCATGCTCGGTCCACCTGCAGTGGGTACCGGGTCTCGTGGGTCGTACCGGTATCGAGACTCCGACGCTGCCCCCGGTCCGCCCAGCAGCAGTTCTCCTCGGCCGTTCGGGGCATCACCGGAGAGGAAGTAGTCGACATATGTCGTGTCCGGTAGCGGCCAGTCCTGTTCGTCCCGCCACTGGTCGATTCCCATGACGAACAGCCTCACCGGCGCGGGTGACGGCGCGGGTGCATCAGCTCCCGGGCGTAGCCACCGATTGAAATGCTGCAGGTGCGCACCGGTCAGGTCGCACGCTGCGGCGGCTCCGATGGCGCCGAAGTCGCGGTCGGGAAATTCGGAGGAGTAGTCCAGTTCGTGAATCCAGGGGCCGACGACAAGACGTGAACCTGTTCGAGCTTCCTCCGAACCAGCCTCTCTCCGGAACCTTTCGAAGTCGCGTAATTGCTCGACGATGAATATGTCGTACCAGCCGGCGATGGAGAGGACGGGCTGGGTCATCTCGGGAACCGAAGTGGTGAAGTCCTGTTCCTTCCAGAATTCGTCGTAGTCGGGGTGATCAAGAATCTCGCTCATCCACTGCTCGAGGGGAAGCAATGGGTGGGTCGAGATCGGTGTGTGGTCGTTGAGAGAAAGTCCACGACCGTTGAGCAGACCGCCGCCCAAGTCGAGCACGCGATCGAGGCTGCCCCGCCCTGCAGCAAGCTTCCTGCGCTCGTTGCTTGCGTTCATAGCTGTAGGCCAAAACGTCGAAAAGCTTTGAGAAAGCGCACCGCCGGGGTGATACCACAAACCTCGGTACCAATTCATCGCCGTCTCTTTCACCACACTGGCTTTCAGCGCGGGATGTCCCGTGGACGCGGTCGCCCACTGTGTCATTCCGCAATACGACGGCCCATAGGTGCCGACCTGTCCGTCCGACCACGGTTGCGAGATGATCCATTCCACGGTGTCGTAGCCGTCCTCCGGTTCGTTCGTTTTGGGCCGAAATTCCCCCTCCGACTTGAACGTTCCACGGCTTTCGACCCATACGACGGCGTAGCCCGCGTCGACGAAAGGTAGGACTTCGGTGGGTCCGGCGCCGTGGGATGCGAGCCCGTAGGGAGTGCGCAGCAACAGGGTGGGGGCGTTGCCTTCAAGGGGTTGGAATACGAGAGCTGCGAGTGTGACGCCGTCCCGCATGGGAATTTCGACGCCGGAGTTGTACACGTGTGCCATGAAGTCTCCTTGGATGGGCGAATCGAATGTGTCCGACCCTCGACGTTCGACCGGGCTGGACCGATCTCGGGCGACACGAGGGTGAGGCATGAAGCACAGGGTGATCGGTGACAGTCACACTTCGTACCCTCCGAAGAGGGGGCTGAGGGAACCTGGAATCGATACCCTCTTCGGAGGGCGGTGACAGTGCCGAACGCGGGCAAAGCTATCCGTCTTTGTCGGATCTCCCGGGCCACAAACTCGGCCCAAGACCTGGAGTGCACATGATCATCCCGCTGACCATCAGTGATTTCCTCGACCGGGCGGTCACTGTCTACCCCGATCGAGTCGCCATCGTCGACGAGCCGGATCAGCCGGCGCAGTCGTGGGGCGAGATCACGTTCGCCGACCTCGGCGACCTCGCTCGTCGGCAAGCGGCGACGCTCGACGAGTTGGGCGTCCCGGTCGGTGGTCGCGTTGCCATCGTCTCGCACAACGCGGCCCGATTCCTTGCCTCGTTCTACGGCGTCGCCGGATGGGGCAGGGTGCTGGTGCCGATCAACTACAGGCTCAGTGTTCCGGAGATCCAGTACATCGTCGAGCACTCGGGGGCCGAGGTCCTGTTGGTCGACCCCGAACTCGAGCACCTTGTTGCCGAGGTGCCGTGCAAGCGCACGTTCGTCCTCGGCCGAGACGACGATCGGATCTGGGGGCCGAATGCCGATCCGAGGCCGTGGGTCGCGGACGCGGCGACGAAGGAGAACGCGACCGCCACGATCAACTACACCTCCGGAACCACTGCCCGTCCCAAAGGTGTGCAGCTGACGCACCGCAGCAACTGGATCAACGCGGTTGTGTTCGGTTGGCAGGCAACCGTTACCGATCGAGACGTCTACCTGCACACGCTCCCGACCTTCCACGCCAATGGCTGGGGACACCCCTTCGTCACGACGGCAATCGGCGCGAAGAGCGTCGTCCTGCGCAAGGTCGACGGTGCGGAGATCCTGCGCCGCATCGAGGAGCACGGTGTCACGTATCTGTGTGCCGCGCCGGCTGTCGTCTCGGCGATCCTGGACGCCGCCAAGACGTGGGAAGGCGAAATTCCCGGCCGCGACCGGGTGCGCATAATCGTCGCGGGCGCCCCACCCCCGACCCGAACGATCGAGCGGATCAGGGTCGACCTTGGTTGGGAGTTCATTCAGATCTACGGTCTCACCGAGACGTCGCCACTGCTCACGATGTCGCGCATGCGTGCCGAGTGGGACGACCTACCGGTGCCCGAGCAAGCTCGACTGCTCGGGCGAGCGGGCGCACCGGCCATCGGTGTGCAGATCAAGGTCGACGACACCGGCGAAGTCCTCGCACGGTCCAACCACATCCTCGCGTCGTACTGGGAGAATCCCGAGGCGACAGCGAGTGCGCTGGAGGACGATTGGTTCCACACCGGCGACGGCGGCACTTTCGAGGACGGTTACGTCACGATCGCCGACAGGAAGAAGGACGTCATCATCACCGGTGGCGAGAACGTGACTTCGATCGAGGTCGAGGACGCGCTCATGTCGCATCCAGCGGTCAGGGAGGTTGCAGTCATCGGTATCCCGGACGAGAAGTGGGGTGAATTGGTAACTGCGCTCGTCGTGCTCGACGAGAGCGCGGAATCGATCGACGAAGCAGCACTCATCGCCCACTGCCGCACGCGACTTGCCGGCTACAAGTGCCCGAAGCGGGTCGAATTCCGTCCGGAGTTGGCACGCACTGCTACCGGGAAGATCCAGAAGTTCAAGCTTCGTCAAGAGTTCTGGCAAGGTCGGGATCGGCAGGTCAACTGACTTCGGCGAATGTTGCGGCGGTTGATATCTGGCGAGAATCGGAGCGTCAGATGACGACGTAGCCGTACATTCGTTCGCCTTCGGCCACAGCTCTGGCAGCTAGTTCGGCGAAGGCGGTCAGGAAGGGCAGCGTGTTCTCCGACGGCTCATCCGTCTCGTCGATCGCCCAGGCTGCCGCAGCAGCGGCGACACCTTCAGCGTTCAATTCCGCTAGTGCATCACGTAATTCGTCGGCAACCGTGAGCACGAGGGTGTCGCCGTCGTCGCTCATTGCGACGAGTTTCCCGCAGCGTGGACCTTTTGCGACCTCGTCGTAGGGTCGAGCGGTGAGGGATGCTTCCAGCCGGCCGAGTGCGACAACTGGATCGACACCCTTCGCCTGTAGAACTGGGGTTCCGCTCGCAGCCAGCTGGATCCGCGGGCGAGAGGCATCGTTCGCCTCGATCGCCGCTGGTTCCAGGTCGACGAGTCCTTCGAGTGCAGATTCGGCGTGCTCATCCGAGGGTGCCGTGAAGTAATCGGTGATCGCAGACATGGCGTGATCATCCCACACACGATGCGCACCAACGCCCCGGAGTCCTTCCGCGACTTGACTGATCGCCGTCAGGTTGGACAGGTGTGTGCTTCCTCGATCGCCTTCGCGAAAGCGCGAAGTCGTGGGCTTTCGAGATCGGTTCGCCACACCAGTCCCAATGCAGATTCAGGTAATCCGTTGATCGGCACGAATGTGATGTCCGAGCGCTGGCTGTATGCAGCGGTAGCGGCACACAGGATGAGGCCGACTTGGCTGAATGCGACCTGCGACAGGCCTTCTTGAACGGTGCTCGCCCCACCCTGCGTGGGAATCGTGGCTCCGCCCGGCGTTGTGCTCGGGGAATTCACACGCTGCCAATAGTCAGGGGCGGGTCCAGTGATCGGTACCAGGCATATCTGCGCTAAATGCTCGGCGTCGATCACGTCCAGTTCACTGAACGGGTGATGGACTGAGACGGCCAGTGTCTGGGGCTGTCGAGAAAAGACGAGCCCGGTTGTCAGTTCGGGCTCATCCACGGGGAGAAGGGCTACCGCCGCATCGATTCGCCCGGCGAGTACCTCACTGAACGGATCACCAAGGGGTAATTCCTTGATGGTCACGCATATTTGCGGATGTTGTATCTCGAAGCGAGAGACGGCCGTCGCGATCGAATCGTAAATTGCTCCTTGGAAACCCACCCGAAGTGGTGTCGGTATGTTGCGCGCCTTCGTTCGAGCGTCGTCGATCACTGCTGCGAGTGCTCGGTGGGCGGGAGCCAGCGACGCAAGAAATTCGGCGCCGAATTCAGTGAGGTGCACCTGGCGACTGGTCCGCGCTACGAGGCTTGTGCCGATACGACGCTCCAACGCGCTGATCAGCTGACTGACCCGACTCTGGGAGATGAACAACCGTTCTCCGGTGCGACCGAAGTGCAGTTCTTCAGCGAGTACGAGGAAGCACTCGATCTCACGCATCGGAAGTTCCGACATATTTCACTCCGATCCACGACTCGTTCGCGCACTCCATCCTTGCTCATCGATGAATTGGGCTAATGGTTGGATGAGCGATTCGCCGTTGATCCGGTGGCCTGTGAGAGCTTCCCTGGTTACATGCCACATTCCGCGCCCGGGCAGCACAGCCCTGCGCCCACATCCCCAACCCACGCACACACCACCGAGAACCACTGGGCTGCTGTCGCCCTGATCGCAGCGTCCACCTTCGTCGTTGTCGCGGCAGAGATGATGCCGGTCGGGCTACTCACCCCGATCGGTGCTGCTCTGGTGGAAAGCGAAGGGACCATCGGGCTCTCGCTGGTCATCACCGGGTTGGTGGCAGCGGCCACTGCGCCGTTCGTGCCCGTTGTGACCCGGCGCTTCGATCGTCGGTCGACGCTCATCGTCTTGATGCTGTTCGTCGCAGCGGCGAACGCCCTGACGGCCCTTGCGCCGAGCTTCGCTGTCCTCGCTGTGGCTCGCGTCCTTCTAGGGGTGAGCATGGGCGGAGTCTGGGCACTCGCCGCGAGCCTGGCTCCCAGGTTGGTGGAGACCAGATCCGTCGGGTTGGCGACCACGATCATCTTCAGCGGAATCGCCGTCGCCTCAGTTCTCGGTGTTCCTGCTGGGACGTACATCGGGGCGGCGGCCGGGTGGAGCGTCGCTTTCTGGGCTCTCAGCTGCGCCGCGGCGGTGATCGCGCTCGCCATGTTCGCTGTCCTGCCGACGATGCCGGCCGATCAAGCCTTGTCGCTCGGCAGTCTCCTGGAGGCTTTTCGGAACCCGGGAGTCCGGGTCGGAATCGCAATTACCGCTCTCCTCGTCACCGCTCATTTCGCGGCCTACACCTATGTGCGTCCGGGACTGGAGTTCTTTGCAGGGGCGAACGCTTCGCAGGTCGGCACGATGCTGCTGATCTACGGTGTCCTCGGCGTCGTCGGCAACTTCATTGCCGGGCCATCCGCCGCCAAGTCTTCGAAGACGGTGGTCGTCGTCCTCAGCGTGGGAATAGCGTTGACACTCGCCCTGTTTCCGATCTGGGCCGCCACCTTGATCGCCGGCGCTCTGCTCATGGCGGCATGGGGTTTCTTCTACGGCGGTGTATCCGTGAGTACGCAGACATGGATCGCACACGCAGCTCCCGCACACCGAGAGGCTGCATCCGCCCTCTGGGTCGCAGTCTTCAATGCAAGCATCGCCCTCGGCGCGTTCGTGGGCGGACGCGTTCACGACCACTCCGGTCCCCGATCGGTCTTCTGGATCGCAGCGGGAATCGCCACTCTTGCAATGCTGCTCGCGGTAATCCGCAATCCTGTCGCGGCAAAACAGGAACAGACAACGTAGCCGACCACACAAATTTTTCACACAGGCAGGACAACAGATATGCGCGCGATGTCCGATGTAACCTTCATGAACGTGACCGAGATGCTCGGCCGCTACCGAGACAAATCGCTGTCTCCGTTGGAAGTGCTCGAGTCCACCATCGAACGTATCGAGGCGCTCAACCCAACCGTGAATGCAGTGGGACATACGTTCTTCGATGCTGCACGGGCACAAGCGAAATCAGCCGAACGTCACTACGCCCGCGGCTGGGATGACGGGCTTCCGCTCGCCGGTGTTCCCGTTGTGGTGAAAGAGGACGAACCAGTGCAAGGTCAACCGTGGACTCAAGGGTCCAAGGTCTATGAGGATGTGATCGCCACTCACACTTCGACTTTCGTGCAGCGAATCATCGACGCCGGTGCCATCGTCCACGCGCGATCGACCGCCCCGGAATTCTCCTCGGCCGCGTTCACGCAGTCCGAGTTGTGGGGCGTCACTCGCAATCCGTGGAACACGAAATACTCCTCCGGTGGGTCTTCCGGCGGATCGGCAGTCGCACTTGCCACCGGTATGACGCACTTGGCTACCGGCTCCGATGTTGCGGGATCGATCCGAACTCCGTCGTCGTTCAACGGAATTGTCGGGTTCAAGCCACCACACGGACGTGTCCCGGTCGATCCTCCCTTCAACCTCGATCGCTACTGCCACTGCGGTCCGATGGCTCGCACCGTAAGCGATTGTCTCACAATGCAATCAGTCATCGCGGGACCGACCTCCACCGACATTGCCTCGCATGTACCGGTATCGCAGTTATCTACCTTCGCGACGCGTTCGTGCACAGGCATGCGTATCGCCGTGATTCCCGCGTTGGGTGACTGGCCGGTTGCTTCGGACGTCGCCGAGAACACGGCGAAGTTGGTGGATACTCTCACTGCGCTGGGCGCACGCGCCGAGATCATCGAAGTCGACCTGTCACGCGCTGCAATCATGCGCGCTGCTGCCATTCACTACGACCATGTGTTCGGTGCTTCGATTTCTGCCGAAGCGTCCGCGCACCCCGACAAGGTCACGGAGTACGCGAAGGAATTCGCCCGATGGGCACGCCGCACCCGTGGTGACGCGACTTTCCTCGACGGACTCGCGATCGAAGCCGAACTGTATTCGTCGATCGGGTCTCTGTTCGACACCTATGACGCATTGATCACTCCGGCAGTGGCGACGGACGGGTTTCTTGCCGGTGACGACTACGTCGGGCACGGAATCAAGGTGGCTGGAACAGAATTGGAGTTCTATCTCGAGGCTGTACCGGCAATCACTTTCAATATCCTGAGCAGTTGCCCGGTGCTGACAATCCCCACCGGTTTCGCTCGGAACGGAATCCCCACGGGCACACAGATCGTCACGCGGCCGTACGACGACCATACGGCCTTCTCGATTGGTCTCGCCCTGGAAGGGGTTTTGCTGTATCCGAATGAGCATCCAGACTGCTGCGCGACTCCGTAGGAATTGTTCGGCGTTTCAAGTTAATGGTGGAGGGTTGACCAGAATGTAGTTAGGTGCCATATTAGTTGCATGGCAGTGGACGGAACCGATCACGACTCACCCACGTTGGATCAGGCGCGGAGGCAGTTGGAGCATTACGGCCTCGGGTCCGATCCGCAGGCGGTGCTGGTTGCGGTGCGGCTGATCTCGGCGGGGGCGCGACTCGGTCGAGCGACCGAGGTTCACTTCGCGAGGTATGGACTGTCGACCGGCCGTTATCGACTGCTTGCGGATCTGGAAGATCACGACGGGGAGAAGTCTCCCTCGCGGCTGGCCGCTGATCTCGGCGTCTCGCGAGCCACGGTCACCGGGCTGGTCGATGGGCTCGAGCAGGAGGGTTTGGTCGCTCGGCGTCCGTCCGCCGAGGATGGGCGTGGTGCCGTGGTCGTCCTGACTGCTCGTGGCGCTCAGCGTTTGCGTGACATGGCGCCAGAGCACTTTGCCCGTCTCGAGGAGATGGTCGGCGAGCTCACCGTCGACGAGCGTGCGGTCTTTCTGGATCTGCTCTCGCGGGTCGTTCGCGGTATCGGTGCGCTGACTGCGGAGTAGTCGGCTGGGATTCCAGGCATTCGCGTAGCGATTCGAATCGTCGTTGAATCTCGACAGAGGCTTCTCCTTTCATGCCCAAATAGTTAGCCACCTAATTAAAATCGGAAAGTTGGTCTCCTTCATGTCCGGACTCACCCCACCGATCCGTCACGAAAACAATAGGGAGATAACAGATTCCAATCGACGCGTCCCGGTTGCCGATCGTCGCACCGCACGACCTTTCACCCTGTGGAGAGAGGTGCTGGTCGCCTACCTTGCCCCTGCATTGATGGCGGGTGCTGGCGGAGTCGCATCCGGCCAATCGGGCCTCACGATGGCGGCCTTTACGTCCATCGCGGGCACGTCGGCTGTGGTGGCGTTGCTGATCGGCTCCTGGCTGCAGCGTCGCGGGAGGTCACGACCGTGGACGACGGCCCTGCCTCGCATCATGGTGGCGGCAATTCTTGCCGTCGGAGCCGCTGTAATCGCAGGCCTCGTCGGGTGGTTCGCCTCCCGTTGGCTACCAGATCACACGAGCGTGGTCGACACCGCTTGGCTTGCTCGCCTGCATATCGACCTGCCGATATCTGCCGCTGTCGCTGCCGTCATCGTGAGTTGGCGATGGCGCCGTCAGAATCCCTGACCGACAACACCTGTCAACGATCCCCGGTTTCCTGGGGACGACCGAAAGGAACACGATGATCGTCATCATGGGAGCGTCCGGAACCACAGGCGGCGCGTTGCTACGCAGTCTCGCATCCTCGGGTGTGCCGAGTAGAGCCCTGTCCCGCGACCCGGACAGGCTGCGCGCTCACCTGGGCGACTTGGCCGACGGTGTGGTCGAAGTAGTGCCGGCCGACGCCGCAGACCCAACTTCGCTACGTACGGCTTTCCAAGGGGCCGAACAGCTTTTCCTCGCCATGGCCAACGGCCTCGACCAGGTCGAGCTCGAAACGCGTGTGATCGACATAGCCGCCGAGAGCGCCGTCGAACACATCGTCAAGATCTCCGACCCCGCCGCCGCGGCCGACTCCCCCATCGCTCTCTCCCGCGGCCACCACGCCGTCGGCGAACACCTGCGTGCATCCGGGATCCGCCAAACTCTGCTCCGCCCTTATGCGTTCATGCAGAATCTGTTGCTCCTGGCTCCGGCGGTGGCTGCGCAAGGGGTGATTCTGGGCGCGATGCGGGACGCGCCGTGCAACTGGATCGACTGCCGAGATATCGGTGACGTCGCGGCGGCCGTGCTCACACGCGCCGACCTCGCCGGCGGTACCTATGTCCTGACGGGTAGCGAGGCAGTCGGCTACGGCGGCATCGCCGATTCTCTGACCCGCATGCTCGGTCGCCCCGTCCGATACATCGACCTGCCACCGCACGAACTGCGGCAAAACCTCGTCGATCATGCCCACATGCCTCCGTGGCTGGCTGAGCACATTCTGGAGATCCAGGAGCTTGCCATCTCGCGCCCGGAGTCACCCACCGACACGGTGACACGTGTGCTGGGGCGTGAGCCACGAAGCCTGGATGCGTTCTTGCGTGAGCATCTGGACCGTTTCCGCTGATTTCACGCTGCGAGAGCGGTGTCGCCAGAAGTCACGCGGTTGATCAACGAGCCCACCGAATTCTGATCGGACCTCGTACGGATTCCGGGTCGACGACTTCGCCGCCCTGGGTGATCTGTACTTCGCCGTCGGCGACCATGTGGCGGGCAGCCTCTCGGACGGGTTCCATCAGCGGACGCCAATTGTCGGGTGCCGCTGCGCGAGCCACGTCAGAGGGGCAGATGCTCGACGTGGGCGATCGCGCACCGAGCAATTCGCGGATCTTCGCGGACAGATCCTTTTCTTCCACCATGTGAGCCAGCTTCCGATCGTGACCGCTCGCAGTCAACACCGCTGCAGGCTTTGCTACGGCGAGTTGCGAATCAGGTCGGCTCGCATCGACGATCATTGACGGAATGGAGAACGCGAGCGCACTACGAAGAGACACCGTCCGAGATTCGTACTCAGCCCGATCCCAGGAGTACACGGATCTCTTCGGCCACATGGATTCGACGCACGCATCTGATCGGGCCCTGGTGACCAGTTGGGCCGCCACATTGACCGGCCGTGTGCTCGACGCCGGGTGTGGGCCGGGGCAGTGGACGGACTTCCTGGCCCAGCGCGGGCTGGCCGTGAGTGGGATCGATCTGGTGCCGGAGTTCGTCGAACGCGCTCGCGATCAATACCCAGACCTTTCCTTCGAGGTCGGTGGCTTCGAGGCATTGGACGTCGAAGCGGATTCTCTGGGCGGCGTGCTGTCCTGGTACTCACTCATTCACCACCACCCGCAAGATATCGAGACACCGCTCGCTGAATTCGCGCGTGTGATCCGCCCAGGCGGTGGGTTGCTGGTGGGCTTCTTCGAAGGCGCAAGCGTCGAGGCTTTTGATCACGCGGCGACAACCGGTTATCGATGGCCGGTGGCTGAACTTTCCCAAGTGCTGGTCACAGCTGGTTTCGACGTGATCGAGACCCATACCCGGACGGGGAGCGGCTACCGGCCGCACGGCGCAATCACTGCCAGTCGGCGCAGCGGCGAATAACGGTTCGAGGCAGAGCGGAACTGTCCTCTTTCATTCATTTCGTCCGAGTGGTGTGCTGGATGAGTCACTCCTCCGTATTTCAGCACCGGATCATCCACAGTTGAAGGAAGGCGCCATGACCACGATCCATCTTCACCAGACGACCACCGCGACGCCCGAACAGGTCCTCGCCGGCCTGACCGACTTCGGGCCGGGCCGCGAGGAAATCTTCGGCCGCAGCGCGGACAGTTACCTGAAAGTGCACCAACAGGGCCCTCACGAGGCTGATGTAACCGAGGGCTCGAGCGGCATCTGGGAACGCCTGCACTACGACTGGACCGACCCGCATCGCGTCGTGATGACAACCACCGATTCCAATCTGTGGGGTGGCGCCTCGAGCCACACCTACACCCTGACCCAGCAGCCCACCGGCCTGACCGATGTCGACGCCGTCGTGGTCCGTGACGGCAAGAACATCAAGGGAAAGCTCCTGGCATCGGTACTCGGGCTCTTCGGCACTCAGGTGTTGGGAAAGTCGTTCACGAAGTCCATCGAGGCCATCGAAGCTCGCAACGGCGGCGCGAAGAGGCAGCCGGGAGAGGGCTGAGTTCTTTACCGATTCGCGGTCATCGTCGATAGCAAGGTTTCAGAAGACTGCCCGATCCAATGGACGGGGCAGCGGTTCCAGCGCCCCGGCGTCACGGAGGCGTTCGTATGCCAGAAGGACTGTATCGACGGATCCGATCTGAAGCAGTACGCCCCGGCCCGGCACTGCGGAGGTTGTGACTCCCAACTCGGCAGGGAGCGCATCTGCCCTGGCTGCCGAGAGAAAACCGACTCGGCCCACTACGGGATCACCGACGCGATAGTCGGACTCGTCTTCGAGAGCGTCGAGGATGTTGTCGTCGGTGACGTCTCCGAAGTCCGGTTCCCAGACAGCGGCGAGCATCCGAAGTAGCTCTGTCTCAGGAACTTCGGCGGCAGCTGGCGCGCTGACAGCGAGAACCATCGACTGAAGGACGATTTCCGGTTCGCCGCCCGCCAGCCCGGAGAGTTCGAGTTCCCATTCTGGGCCACCGCCGGATGTGAGTCTCAATCCGATTCCCAGACGATCCGACCAATTCGCGGCAGTCCGTGCATTGTCGAGCACCAGGGTCAGTTGTTCGACGGTCAGGGTGGTGGCAGGTCCGGATGAGTGGACCTGTTGCCACGAACCACCGACTGCCTCCGGCAACAGGAACTCGACTTGTTCCAAGGTTCGGCGCCACCGGATCGACACGGCCTGAACCGTTTCGGGCCGCCGTCCCCAGAACACACGAATTGCACGTCGTGCCATCAATTCCTCCGGTAGGGATCGTCCTTGGGTAGCCATATTCCGTCTTCTTGGATACCGAGATCAGTGACGTCCCGAGTGAGAGCGTCGACGACGGCGAGAACAGCAGAGCGCGTTTCGTTCTCGCGGCACAGGAGCGACCACGTCCAGACTGCTGCCGGGTCGACCATTGAACGTGCGGTGAGATCGGTTGGCAGCGTTGTGGTCTGACCCTTGGGTGAGTTGACCACGGGGCGGCCGATAGCTCGGACATGATCGAAGAATGCGGGGCCGGTGATCCCGCCATCGTTGATGCGCAGGATCTGCGCGCCGGTATCGCGGGCGAATTCTTCGGCAAATACGTTCCACGACCACCAGGAGGTCGTGTCGTCGTCGACCAGTAGGACGACGTCTCGCGCCTGCACCGGCGTGGTGTCCGCACCGGAGGAGACCGCGTGAATCCGATCCGCGCCGAGCAGGCGGGCCTTCAAACCATGTTGGGCTACATCGGTTTTCCGCACCCAGGCGATAGCAAGGTCGAGGCTACCGTCTGCCACCCGCGTGGCCTGCGCGTGCGAGGGCACCACCCACGGGTCGACGTGCAGTTGCGCAACCCCTGAGGTGCGCGCGACGAGATCCGTGGGAAGCCAGTTGACGTAGCCGATCCGGACGGGCTCAGCTCCGGACAGACGTTCTGCGCGACGGCGTAGATTCTCGGCTCGCTCGAGCAGCGCGCGGACGTCGGGGAGCAGCGCGGCGCCGGCCGGGGTCAGGGCGACGGAGCGGCGGTCGCGGACGAACAGCTTGACGCCGAGGTCGCGTTCGAGTGCCATGATCTGCTGCGACAACGAGGGCCCGGCTATCAGTAGCCGTGCCGCGGCTCGGCCGAAGTGCAGTTCCTCGGCGACGACCTCGAAGTATCTCAGCTGACGCAGCTCCACAATCCCAGATGCTACGTGCCCGGATGCTACGTGCGGTGGGAGGTTGCGCCTATCAGTCAGGAGCAAAGCGGTCGTGGCGGTCCGGCACGAACGAGGCACAGGATAAGTCCATGACCTCAGCCCAGAGCGCGACTTCTCCGCGAACGCACGCAGTCCAAGCCGGCGCTGCGTTGGCCGCGAGCATGGGCATCGGTCGGTTCGTCTACACACCGATCCTGCCGCTGATGCACTCTCAGGCTGGTATGTCCGCCTCGCTCGGCGCCACCCTGGCCACGGCCAACTACGTCGGGTACCTCATCGGTGCGCTCGCGGGAATCTTCATTCCCGGGGTGGTGCGTTCGGCAGCGGTGATGCGTACGTCGTCGGTGGTTCTCATTGCGACGTTGGTGCTCATGCCCACCACACACGACGGATCGATGTGGTTTGTCCTCAGGCTCGTCGCAGGCGTCGCCAGCGCACTCGTCTTCATGATCGCCGTCAGCGCTTTGCACGCCCACCTTCGGGGAACGTCCCAATTCCTGGCCGGGTGGGGGTTCGGCGGAGTCGGGCTGGGTATCGCCTTGTCCGGTGTCCTCGTGTTCGTCATCCGCTTCATCGGTACCTGGAGTACAGCCTGGCTGGCATCTGCGACCCTCGCAGCGGTGTGCGCGGTCGTAGCTTGGAGACTGACACCGGAACCACGTCCGATCATCACACCGGACGCACCCGCAACTATCGGTTCCCAACGCACACGCCGGTGGTTCACGCCCTTGTTCATCAGCTATTTCCTGGAAGGCATCGGCTACATCATCGCGGGCACGTTCCTTGTTGCCGCAATCGATCTCGCCGCACCCGAATGGGTGGGCAGTGGTGCTTGGATAGTGGTCGGGTTGGCTGCATTTCCGTCATGCGCCTTGTGGGCTTGGCTCAGCCTGCGTTGGTCGCGGCCGACTCTGCTGCTGGCTGCACTGTTGATTCAGGCGGTGGGCATAGCGCTTCCTGCTGTGATCGGCGGCGTCGGCCCTGCGTTGATCTCCGCTTTCCTGTTCGGAGTGACCTTCCTCGGTGTCGGGTCGATCGTGTTGGCCATCGGCGCGCACCTGCAGTTCCCTCGCGCAGTGGCGTTGCTGACTGCTGGGTACAGCGTCGGTCAGATTCTTGGTCCGCTCGTTGTCACTCCGCTGCTACGAGACGGGTACCGCGACGCTCTGCTGCTCGGAAGTGCCGTCGTCTTTGCCGCGGCAGTGGCTGCCGCAGCCTTGCGATACCGATTCCCTTCCGATCTCGATGCGGGCCCTCGGACGGCCACCTCGAATGAGAAGGTAGTTTTTGATGTCAGATGACGAAACCGCCGGAGCACTGTCCGGCGTAGGACTGGAGATGTTCGAATGAGTGCACTCACAACCGATCTCGACCTGAAAGTCCCTGTCATCGCGGCCCCTATGGCCGGTGGAGCATCGACACCGGCTCTTGTCGTGGCCGCCGCGCGCGCCGGCGGCCTCGGCTTCCTTGCCGCTGGATACAAGACGCCACAGGCTCTCTCCGACCAGATGGACACTATGCGCACCGAGGGAGTCTCGTTCGGTGTCAATGTTTTTGCCCCTAACCCGGTACCTGTCGACGCCACCGCCTTCCGAACCTATGCCGAGGCGATACAGGTAGAGGCAGATCGTTACGGCGTCACACTTCCCGTCGGGGAACCGGTCGAGGACGACGACTATTTCGAGGACAAGATCGATCTCCTCCTGGCAAACCCGGTTCCGGTGGTCAGTTTCACTTTCGGCTTTCCCGCCCCCGGCATCGTCAAGGCACTGCGCGCGGCCGGTTCGACTGTCGTGTTCACCGTGACCTCGGAGGCAGAGGCACTTCTTGCCGTCGACGCCGGTGCTGATCTGCTCGTCGTGCAATCTTCGGCTGCCGGTGGTCACTCCGGAACCATTACTCCCCTGCAGGTTCCGGTAGAAAAACCGATCACCGAACTGATCGCTCGGATCCGTCACCGCACGTCGGTTCCACTGTTGGCGGCAGGTGGACTCGCAACGTCCGCCGACGTCGCAGCGGCCTTGCATGCCGGAGCGGAGGCCGCAGTAGTCGGTACTGTATTGCTGCGCACCGAGGAAAGTGGTGCCTCGGCTCCACACAAGTCGGTCCTGGCCGACGCCTCGCGCGGAAAGACCGTCGTCACAAGAGCTTTCACGGGACGTCCCGCACGGGCACTTCGGAACGAGTTCATCGACCGCTACGATTCACAGGCGCCCATCGGATATCCAGCCATCCATCATCTGACCAACTCGATGCGCAAAGCCGCTGTTGCACAGGGAGACCCCGAGCGCATGCACCTGTGGGCCGGCACCGGGTACCGTCACGCCACTGCCGAACCGGCAGAGGTAGTGCTTACGCGATTGATCAATCTGTGATGGCGCGGACACCCGACATCACAGTGCCGGAGGTAGTGACGTACGACGGGTTGCCCGGTGGCGCACACTCGCTTCGAGCCAAACGTCCCGACGTGGCATCTCAACGCCTGCATACATTCCTGGAGGCCTGTGTCGAACCAGTGCGGTTGCCGTCCTGGACGTTCGAGATTCACAAGGGTGGGCCGCCCGCGCCGACCGAGCAGTTGTTCGAGCTTGCCACCGGGATCTTCGGCGGGCCACGACTCAAAGCGCAAACCCATACCGAATGGAACGTCCCACCTGGTTTCGTCGACGACGCGCTCGGTGTGCTTGTCCGGTCCGATGCGGTCACAACCTACGGACATTCTTTGGCGGCACTGACGTACAGCGCGCCCGTGCGCCTGATCGACCCGGACACCCGCGCGCCGTATCCCGACATCACCCCGGACATGTTCGGCGGTTTTGCCGTGGATGGATACGGCCGGACTCTGGGCGAATCTGGAATACGCGCGACCCTCGGCAACGCGGCATCCTCACTGTCCCTGTGGCTCAATCTGCCTGCAGACGAACGGTTGTCGTCCGGCGCTCGTCACCTACAAGACCATCTTCCGTTCCGGCTGTCAGCGAAACACTGGCGTCTCTGGCGGCCGACCCGTCGCGGAGACTCATACCGTTCCAACAAGATTCCGTCGCCGGTCCCCGACCACGGTTGAATCACGCAGCAAGCATCCTCATCTCGGGCAGAGTTCGCCGATCTCGGAGACAATGCGATTCGAGCTACGAACCACCCATACCGCGCGCCCGTCTCGCAATGACGGCATCAGAAATCGGTCCTTCTCAATGGGCCAGTGCACAAAGGGAAATCCGCCGGCCAGCTCATCCTGGACTTCTCCGGCGATCAAGGCCCTCAGTTCCTGTGCAGACTGTTCGACGTGCGGCCCGCCGCACCCGAAGCCCCTCAGCGGGCTGGTTCCTGCACTCTTGTGCTTCGGCCGCGGTCCAGCGTCGAGCGCGAGGTGGCACTGACCGTCATCGAGCATCGACACCGTCCACACGCAGTTCTGCATGTACGTATCAGGGCCTTGCCATCGGCATTGCAGATCCCTGCCGACGGCCTGGCACGCCTCGACGACGTTGGTAGGGGCGTCGTCTGGTGCATCCGGCCCCATGATCGGAAAGCTCCATACCTTCACGTAGTCGAAGTCGGGCATATACATGCCTTCACTGTGGCATGTTGTCAGAACGCCTCTTCCTCGAGTTCCATGATCTCGTTGTCCAGGGAACCCAGGATTTCTTTGGTCGACGCCAGGACGGGCAGGATGTTCTTCGCGAAGTACGACGCGACGACCACCTTGCCCCGATAGAACGACCGGTCCTTTGCCGACGCATCACGATCCAAGGCTGCCAACGCGACTTCGGCTTGCACGAGCAGTCGCCATCCGATGAGCAGGTCACCTACCGCGTACAGAAAGCGCACCGAGCCGAGGCCTATCTTGTACAACTCGGAAGGCTGGTCTTGGGAAGCCATCAGGTAGCTCGTGAGCGTCCCGGCCATCTCCTGCACGTCGGTCAACGCGGTCTCGAGTAGGACTCGTTCGGCCTTGAGACGACCGTTCCCGGCCTCGCTGTCGATGAACTCTCGTATGCGACCGGCTACGTGAGCGAGTGCAACGCCGCGGTCGCGGGCAATCTTTCGAAAGAAGAAGTCCTGCGCCTGGATTGCCGTGGTGCCCTCGTACAGGGTGTCGATCTTGGCGTCGCGGATGTACTGCTCGATGGGGTAGTCCTGAAGATAGCCCGAGCCGCCCAGGGTCTGCAGGCTCTCGGTGAGCAGTTCGTAGGCCTTCTCGGAGCCGACGCCCTTGACGATCGGCAGCAGTAGGTCGTTGACCCGCGCGGCCAATTCGGCGTCTGCACCGGAAACCAATTCGGCGACATCGGCATTCTGATGGGCAGCGGTGTAGAGGTAGACCGCTCTGAGGCCTTCGGCGTAGGCCTTCTGCATCGCCAGACTGCGTCGGACGTCGGGGTGGTGCGTGATCGCGACTCGGGGTGCGGTCTTGTTTGTCAGTTCGGTGAGGTCCGCACCTTGAATTCGTTCTTTTGCGTACTCCAGAGCATTGAGATAGCCGGTGGACAATGTTCCTGTTGCCTTGGTGCCCACCATCATCCGTGCATTCTCGATGACCTGGAACATCTGGGCGATACCGTTGTGCACATCACCCACGAGCCAGCCGACCGCGGGAACGTCCGTGGCCCCGAACGTGAGTTCGCAGGTCGGGGATGACTTGAGGCCCATCTTGTGTTCGACGCCGGTGACGTATACCCCGTTGCGCTCGCCCAGTTCGAGTGTCTCCGAGTCGAAGTGGAACTTCGGAACGTAGAACAGGCTCAGCCCTTTGGTTCCGGGGCCTGCTCCTTCGGGTCGTGCAAGCACCAAGTGGAAGAGGTTCTCGGCAGTGTCTCCGACGTCGCCGCCGGAGATGAACCGCTTGACACCCTCGATGTGCCACGTACCGTCGCCCTGCTCGATCGCCTTTGTTCGGCCTGCGCCCACATCGGATCCGGCGTCGGGTTCCGTCAGCACCATGGTTCCGGCCCAGCCGCGCTCGAATCCCTCTTTGGCCCAATGTTTCTGCTGTTCGTTTCCGATGGAGTAGAGCACGCTTGCCATCAGCGGGCCCATGTTGAAGAAGCTCGCCGATCCGTTTGCCGCGACCAACATCTCGCCGATCGCCCAGACCAGCGGCGCCGGAGCGGGGACACCGCCCATGCCTTCGGGTAGACCGAGCCGAGACCAACCGGCCTCGTTCACCGCCTCGACGGTCCTGCGTAGCGGTTCCGGGACCACGACCGCGTGATTGGGTGCGTCGAATTCGACAGGGTTCCGATCTGCGTCGGCGAAGGACGCGGCGACCGGGCCCTCCGCCAGCCTCGCTACCTCGGCAAGAATGTTGCGCACAGTGTCGGTGTCGAGATCCCCGTAAGCACCGGCATCCAACAGTTCGCCGATCCCGAGTACCTCGAACAGATTGAACTCGATATCACGGACGTTGCTTTTGTAGTGACCCATTGTTCTCCGACCTTGGTTCGTCAGCAATACGGCTTGTCAGCAATACGGCTCGTCAGCGGTACACAGAAAGCCTGCCCCACAAGGAATTCAGTACGCAACCGTAGGTAGCGACGAGTGACTTTGCTGCGAAGTAGCGCAGTCGTGGATTGCTTTGAAACATTCACTCGTACAATGTTTCCGAACGAAGGCTCACGTCGGTCGAGGAGTGCTCATGTTGCGGCCATATTGGTCAAAGCAGTTATGCAGCAAGTGAAGTGACCATCCCAACTTCGGGAACATACGCATTCGCCCTGATCAGTGAGTATGGACTTCGATAGACCAGAAGCATCTGTCGTTGGTAGCCGAGGGGTTCCTTGATCAGTTGCAGTGGCGTCGAACGCCATCGTCAACCGGAATGTTGTCGGGGATCCGCGACCGTCCAGAGAGTATCGCCCCGTTCTCGGGGCCAATTCGCGCTACCGTCGGGCTAGATACCGTCTGAACCGGGGAGGCGCGCCCATGACACGACGACAGATCCGAGGGCTTGGTGCCGCCGTGCTCGTCTCGGCCTTTCTGACGGCCTGCGGTAGCGAGGATCCTGAAGGGCCCGATCCGCGGGCGAGTACGACAACACGATCGGCGCCTGCCGTGGCCTTCGGCGAACCCGAGACCGTCGCCGACGGCTTGGACGCGCCCTGGTCGATCGCTTTCCACGGCCGGACGCCACTTGTGAGCGAGCGCGACAGCGCGCGAATCCTCGAAGTCGACGGTAGCGGAATCACCCGTGAGGTGGGAGTCATCGACGGTGTCAGCCCTAGGGGCGAGGGCGGTCTCCTGGGAATCGCAGTACATGAAAATCGTCTGTACGTGTACCTCACCGCGAACGGGGAAAACCGGATCGAGCGCTTCGACATCACCGGCGATCCCGGAGCGCTTGGTCTCGGGCCGGCCGAGACGATTCTCGACGGACTCGCTTCGGCCAACTACCACAACGGAGGTCGCATCGCCTTCGGTCCGGATGGGATGCTGTACGCCACCGTCGGTGATGCCGGTAGTCGAGACAGGGCTCAGGACCTCGACTCGATGTCCGGGAAAATCCTTCGAATGACTCCGGATGGCGGTGTACCGCAAGATAATCCGTTTGCCGGCTCGCGCGTCTACAGCTATGGCCACCGCAACTCGCAGGGCATTGCCTGGGCCGAGGACGGCACGATGTACGCCAGCGAGTTCGGGCAGGATACCTGGGACGAGCTCAATGAAATCGAAGCAGGCGGAAACTACGGGTGGCCCGAGGTCGAAGGCATTGCCGGCGAGGACGGGTTCATCGACCCGCTCCAGCAATGGTCACCGGATGATGCCAGCCCCAGCGGAATCGCCATCCACGACGGCACGATCTACATCGCCAATCTTCGTGGCGAGCGGCTCCGGGTTGTGCCGCTGACCGATCTCGCAACGGCCGACGAGTTCTTCGTCGACACATACGGACGCCTTCGAGACGTGGCCCTCGCTCCCGATGGGTCGCTGTGGATATTGACGAACAACACGGACGGTCGTGGCGACCCGAACCCCGGTGACGACCGCATCATTCGCGTCCCGTTGCGCTGAGTCGATATACGGCGAACGCAGCACTTTCAGCCGGACGAGCCTGGCCGAGGCCGGTGATTCACTACTATCGCTACGACAGATGACGCGGGCACGGATCGGAGAGACAGCATGGGGACTTGGGGTTCAGGACCTTTCGACAACGACGTAGCGGGCGACCTGCTCAGCGCGATACAGGCGGGTGACTACGACATCGACGATTACGCTCGCCACCCCGACGACGGCTACCTCGATGCCGATGATGCTCAAACAGCCATCGCTGTCGCCGAGATTCTTGCGGTTGCGCACGGGGTTGCGCCGAAGCCCGTGCAGCTGGACGAGATTGACGCCGCGGGGTACGCCGGAACCTTGAGCCCGGAGCAGAAAACCTGGATCCTCAACGCTCTCGAGCGCGCAGTCTCCGACAGCGACACGTCGGAGTTGCACGAGTTGTGGGAAGAGAACGGTCCCGAAGATCTCGAGGCTTGGCGGGCACCGATTCTGAGCAGATTGGCCAGTCTCAAATCGGTGGGATGAGTGTCGCCCGTCGACAGTCTTTCGGTCACTCGGAGTTCGACGACGACAGGCTCTGCTTGACGTACCGGGTGGTGTCGTCGGCGAGAATTTCGGCGAGCCCGCTTTCGATGCCGTCCAGTGCTTGCGCCGCGACATCAGCAGGATCGATCTTCTGTTCGGCCGGTACGCCCGCGGCCATGTCGGTGTCCATGTATGCGACATGGAGTGCCGAGACGGAGATTCCGCGCGGCGCCAGTTCTTCTCGAACGGCGTCGCTCATCGCCCATGCCGCGGCCTTCGATGACGCGTAAGACCCCAGTGCGGCAGGATGGAACCAGGACAGTACTGAGAGAACATTGAGTACTGTTCCGCCTCCGTTGTTTTCGATGACGGGAGCAAACGCTCGGGTCACGGCGAGTGGGCCGTAGAAATTGACGTCCATCTCGCGTCGAACGTCATCGATGTCGCCGCTGATCAAGGCCGCGGAGGTGGAGATACCGGCGTTGTTGACCAGCAAGGTCGCATCCGAGGCGATTCGGGCCGCCGCCGTGATCGATTCGGCGTCCGTCACGTCCAATTTCAGGGGAATCACGCCGGGCAGGTCGACAGTTTCCGGATTGCGGGCGGCTGCGTACACCTTCGCGCCGCGCTCGACGAGTCCCGCGGCCAAATGCCGTCCGAGTCCACGATTGGCTCCGGTCACAACGGCAACGGTGTTGTTCAGTTCCATGATTTCTCCCAGTGCTGCGGCTAGCGTCGGCTGCTCCGACATTTAGATTATGAATGTAATCTAAGATCGAGTTAAGATAGATGTCAAGTGAAATCCAAGCCGGAGGGATGCTGATGGGCCGCGTATCGCAGCAGCAAGCGGAAGAGAACCGTCGACGCGTCGTGGAAAATGCCGCCCGTCTGTTCCGTGAGAAGGGCACTCACCTCAGCGTCGCAGACTTGATGAAGGCGTCGGGACTGACCCACGGTGGTTTCTACAAGCAGTTCGCGTCCAAGGATGCGCTGATCGACGAAGCTACCGCCCATGCTTTTGCCGAGTTGGCTCAGCTTCACAGTGCGGGGCTCGAAGAGCATGCAGGGCAACGTGACTCTGCCCGGAAAGCTCTGATCGACACTTATCTCTCGGTGGAGCATCGCGACAACCCGGCAGACGGATGCCCCGCTGCCGCGCTCGCCGCCGACATGGCGCGCGAGCCTGCAGACAGCGGGGCCCGTCGGGTTTACACGGAGGGCGTGGGTGATTTTGCCGCAGCCCTGGCTGACGAGGAAGCGGCCGGTCTCGTCCGGCTCTCCACCATGCTCGGCGCATTGGTCCTCGCGCGAGCTACGAAGGGATCCCCCCTCTCCGAGGCAATTCTCGATTCCGCGCGAGCTGCGCTGGGTTCGACGGATCGCGAATCGGCGCTGACGTCGGCGACCAAACCCTGACGCAACGTGCCGATCAGAGGGCCTCGAGAGCCCCGGTCATCTTCTTGACTGTCTCGGGTGCCACCTTGGCCTCGAATCCCGCTTTCAACAGTGGGGAGGCGATCTTGGCAGCGCCGTTGAATTCGACGTTCGCTCGGTAGTCGACTTCAGTCGAGTTCGCGCCGATTGCCGTCAAGGTGATGTCGTCAGTACTCGTGGCGGTCTTGTTCTTTCCTTCGAGCACAATGTGATTCGGCTCGTCGGTCACCAAGGTGTACGTCAGTTCGGTGCCGATGCCGAACAGCTTGGACACGTTGTGCCACTGGGTTCCGATACCGATCGGGCCATCCGAGGTCTGGGTGCAACTCTCGGTGCCCGGATCCCACAGTGGGGCGTTGGCGAAGTCGCGGAGAAACGCGGCCGCCTTCTCGATCGGTACTTCGGCGGTGAACTTTCGGGTGACTTCGACCATGTTTCGTGCCTTTCGATTCGGTTTCGTAAGTCTGGATCTCGCGCATCGGGTTCGACGAGACAACGCCGAGCGTCGCGGTCGAATGATCTAGTTGATACCGACGACTTCCTGGGCGATCGCTGCCAGTCTTGCCTGAGCAGCGGAGACAACGCCATGTCGATTCTTGTGCGCTTCCTCGTACGCGACGATATCTCGCACCTGGGCGGCCTCGGTCAGTTCCTTCACCGCTGAGACGGCCTGCGCGACGTTGAGTTCGTCGAAGTCTTCGATGGGAAGTTCAGTGGGGTCGAGTAGCCCACTCGACTTTCGTACCGAACGGAAGACGTCTGCGGCGCCGTCCGCGCCCTCTCGGCGAGTGACCTTCTCTGCAGTGGCAATGGCCGCGTCCCTACTGGCAGACAGCGTTTTCACGGTCACGTCGCCGGCATACGCACCCCAGCTGATCAGCTCGCCCAATACCGGCGGCGAGGTGCGAACGGCGTCGATCGCACGGTCGAGGCTGCGAGTGGACCAGGAGACGGGAACGTTCACCAGTCGAATGGCTGCGCCTGTGGCCGCTTGGAAGGGAGTGCGACGCAAAGCTGCCGGGCCCCCGAGCGCCTCTTCGGCCAGGACGGTGGTCAGCCACTCCACAGTCGCCGAGTGCGCGGTGATGAGTCGATCGGCCAATGTGGCGACGGTCTGATCGCCTCCGGCTGTGGCCAGGGCTTTGAGGTAGCGCGAGCGGTCGAGGAGTTGATGTTCGAGCGCAAGGTCACCCAGTACAGCTTCGTCGAAAGGTTGGGCCTGTTCGACCATCGCTTTCACTCCTGCTGTCGCTCGCCCGATGAACGGACCGACCAATTCAGGTACGCCACCCAGATCGCGAATTGTGGACTCGATGGAACCGGCCCTTTCACGACCGTTCTCTGCGTTTTCCGTGAGTTCGCGTCGAACGGCTTCGGTTCTGGCCTGAGCGACGCGCGTTTCGGCGACCTGGATCTCGGCGTGCGTCAGTCCGAGGAGGCTGCGTAGCTGCGTGATCAAGGCGGACGTGGTTTCGGAGTTGCTCATAACGGGGTCGTCCCTTCGTCGGTGCGTGCTTTACGTGATGTTCAGCTTCTGCTCGACGAGTGCTCCGCGGGTCGCGGAGCCACCGCCGCTACGCGGGCTACCCCGACCTACCGCGTAGTAACCACAACGAACGAGTGAGGTCGACTTACCGGGAGTCGTTGCCTGGACGAGTGAGATGCAGGCCACTTCGAGGTTTCGATTCCGATATGCCGGACCGGTGTGCAATGCAGGACCCGACGACGGCGTCACCGGTCAACCGTTGTCGAGACCGGCGGCGATCCCCTGGGGAGCGGTTCTGGTTCAACTTCGCTTTTCCGTTGCACGGGCCACGTGCAGTTCGATCCCCACGATTCCTCGCAGCTGCGCGTCGATGAAATTCGTCGGCGCATCGGTGACCTTCTATTCGTTCTCACGGCCGGCTTCATGTCGGGCGGTCAGGGCGGCGACGTGCGCACGCAGCCACTCTCTGAAATAGTGGCGAGCCCGCAGTTGTCCAGCTGCACTACGGTGCGAATCCGAATTTCTCGCGTCTCGACGAAACTACCCGCGACGGCTGGATCGATAGGATCCGTTCGAGCGAGCGACGAAGGGTGTAATTGTGGCGAGGGCGGTTGTTGTCGGTGCGAGCCGAGGTCTTGGTCGTGCGTTGATCGAGGGATTGCGGAGCGATGGCCACGATGTTCTCGGCATCTCGCGTCGGCGCCCTGGCGGGTTCGACGTCTCCGAGTGGATCGAAGCAGACTTGACCGACCCTGTTAGGGCAGCGAACTCGATCGATCAGGAGCTTGTCGGGGGTGTAGACACACTGATTTGCAACGTCGGAATCTGGGAAGGCGACGCCTTCACTTCCGACTATGCGTTCACAGATCAATCCGACGTCGACATGCTGGAAATGATCAATGCCAACATCACGGGCACGATTCTTGTACTCAAGCGCCTGATCCCGCGAATGATCGGCCGTCCTCGACCTCGGATCATCTTGACCGGGTCCACCTCGGGACTCCCGCGAAGCGGTAGGCCGGAGGTTGCGTTCGGTGCATCGAAGTTCGGGATCAACGGCATCGCCGACGCGTTGAGAGAGGGCTATCGGAAGGACAGACTCGCAGTGACTGTCCTGCATCTCGGATATCTCAATACAGAAGACGGACTCGATGTGCCCCGAGACGTCGCTGCCGCCAGGGGAGAGGGATCTCTGGTCCCGGTGCATGACGTTGTGGATACGGTGCGCACGATTTCGAGTTTGTCGGCTTCGTCGGCGATGCGGGAAGTAGTCCTCACTGCGATCGACGATCAGCGATTCTGACCCAGGGTTGTGAACCTTTGCCGTGAATCTGTTTGTCGAACAGACGTATTCAGAGGTTTTCATCCATAGATCAGGAGGTAAGCTCCTGCCGGATACACGACGGTGAGCCCCGTCAGGAGCCATGCCATGTACGGCCGGATGTACAGGCGCCGCAGGCGGTGCAATCGCAGGGAAGATCGCAAGAACGCGCCTACGGAGCCGAGCAGCAACACGAGGCTCGGGACGAACACCGCCAGCCGGCGATCTTTCTGTGAGCACAGCAAGGTGTCGGTGCCGAAGCATTCGCCTCGTCGCGAGCCCAACCACACGATCGCGATAACCAATACCGCGGTAGCCAGTACGACTGACAGGCCGTACGTCAGGGTTCGCCTGTCGATCTTTCGCTCTCGACGCTGAATTACATCTGGTGCGTCAGAACTGTCGGTCATCACACCCCCTCGTGAACTTCGCACCTTACTTCGTGGATCGCCGGTGGGAGAGGGCGTACAGCACAACTCCGACGGCCAAGAGTAATGATGCGCGCAACCATGTCGCGGCGCTCTGCTGGGTGAGCAACGCAACGCACGTACCGAGGGCGAGGATCGGAAAGATGATCGGCGTTCGGAAGTGTTTGTGTTGCACTACGTCACGACGTAGAACCAGGACCGCGATGTTGGTGCTGATGAATACGAAAAGAAGCAGGAGTACCACCGTCTCCGCCAGGGCCGACAACGAGCCGGTGACGCACAGGGCCATGGCAACGGCGGTGGTCGCGATGATTGCCACCCAAGGGGTCCGGCGCCGCGGCAGCACCCGCGCGAATACGCTGGGGAGCAAGCCTTCCGACGCCATTCCGTACGTGAGCCTGCTCGCCATGATCATCGTCAGCAGTGCGCCGTTGGCGACGGCGACCAGAGCGATCAGGCTGAACAGGCGAGGAGGAACGCCGACGTCGGCGGCTGACACCACCGCCAGCAAGGGGCCGGAGGACGCGGCGAGTTCGTCTGCGGGCAGGACCACCGAGACAGCCAGGCCGACAAGGACATAGGCGGCGCCGGCCGTCAGCAAGGCTCCGAAGAGTGCACGCGGGTAGACCTTGCTCACGTTCTTCACTTCTTCGGCGACGTTCGCGGACGTTTCGAAACCGACGAACGAGTAGTACGCGAGCAATGCAGCGGCCAACACGGCGAGTGCAGGTGATCGACTGTCGTCGAACTCGACGACGCGGCTCAAGGTTCCGGTGCCGTGCCCGAGAACTATGCACGCGAGGACGACAACCAGGACAAGTCCGGTGACCTCCACGACTGTCATGACGACATTTGCGCGCATCGACTCCTTGATGCCTCTGGCGTTGAGAAGTCCCACCAGGAGAAGGAAGACGAGCGCGGCGGGAACGGTCGGGACGTCGACGAAGGCTTTGAGGTAGTCACCCGAGAATGCGAGGGCGAGCCCTGCTGCGCTCGTTACACCGGCCGCCAGCATCGAGAAGCCGACGAGGAACGAGATCAGTGATTTCCGATACGCCCGTTGGGCGAACACTGCTGCGCCGCCCGCTCGCGGATATTTGGTGACCAGTTCGGCATACGACGTTGCGGTCAGCAACGCCATGACCAGCGCTACCAGCAGTGGTACCCAGACGGCTCCACCGACTTCACCGGCGATGACGCCCACCAACGCGTAGATTCCGGCGCCCAGAACGTCTCCGAGGATGAACACGAAAAGGAGTGGGCCGGTGATAGCCCGAGTGAGAACGTTCTTACCGCCGCCTTCATCGCGGCGTGCGGTTTCGTCCACGTTCTCAGCACTCGCGGCGCGTCGCATATGCAAGGTTCGTCCTGTCTTCATGGTGACGTGCCGCCACCTCAGGAGCAGTCATGTACCCAATGACCGAAATTTCAAACAACAGATCGAACGTGGACAGTGACCGTGCAGTTCAGATCGCGCGCCTTCCCGTGCTTTCCTTGTATGTGAGTGAGTAGCAGTGCGTGAATTGCAGAAGTAGCGACTGGAGGACGACGTGGCCGAAACGACGGTTGCCGCGGTGATGGACGAGCTTGCTGCGCTCGAGGATCCGAAGGCGCGTGCGGTGAACGAGAAGCACGGTGACGACCACGGCGTGAACCTCACGAAGCTGCGCGCCGTTGCGAAGCGATTGAAGACTCAGCAGGAACTCGCACAACAGCTTTGGACGACTGGCGATACCGCCGCGCGGCTGCTGGCCCTTTTGATCTGCCGCCCGAAGGCGTTCGGGAGTGACGAGTTGGACGTCATGTTGCGTGAGGCCCGTACTCCCAAGGTGCATGACTGGCTCGTCAACTACGTGGTGAAGAAGAACCCGAACGCCGAGGAGTTGCGCGTGGCCTGGACCGCTGACCCCGATCCCGTGGTCGCGAGCGCCGGCTGGGCCCTGACTACCGAGCGCGTAGCGAAGAAGCCCGAGGGCCTTGATCTTTCAGGATTGCTCGACGTCATCGAGGCGGAGATGAAGGATGCCCCTGACCGCCTGCAATGGGCGATGAACCATTGCCTGGCCCAGATCGGGATCGAACATGCCCGGTACCGTGCCCGGGCAATCGACATCGGTGAACGTCTGCGAGTGCTCGAGGACTACCCGACGCCCCCGAACTGCACCTCGCCGTTTGCGCCCATCTGGATCTCGGAGATGGTGCGACGACAGACTGCTGGGTAGGGAGGCTGGCTTTCTTCGATGGCTGCGTTCGTGTCGGGTGTGAACACGGGCACTCGTAGGGACTGAGGATAGGGTTACCTTCGTGCTATGTTGAGCGCCATCATCCGCTCGGGGTGTGTGAGCAGATCAATCGGTCGAGAGGTGTTGCAGTGACAAGGATTTTGGGGCGTGGGCCGTCAGAGCGACGGAACCCGGGCGGTGTCCGCCTTGTCCGCGGAATCGTAGCTGTCTTGGCGGCATGCGGCCTCGTGGCCGGAATGGCGGCATGCAGCAACAACGACGACAACGGTGGCAGCGAGACCTCGTCCGCAGCGAATGCCGCGTTCCCGGCGACCATCACGTCGGCCCTCGGCACGGCCGAGATCAAGGAGGAGCCCCAGCGCGTCGCGACTTGGGGTTGGTCCAACCAGGACGCCCTTCTGGCGCTCGGCGTCGTCCCGGTCGCGATGCCCACGTTCTCCGGACCTCAGTACGGGGCCGACGACAAGGGCATTCTGAAGTGGGACGCCGAGGCGCTCGACAAGTTGGGCGGCGAGCAGCCGACTCTGTTGTCGGGTGACGGAACCGGCGAGGCTCCCATCGAGCAGTTCGCCAAGGCTGAACCGGATCTCATCTTCGCCCCGTACTCCGGTATCACTCAGCAGGAATTCGACGCACTGTCGAAGATCGCGCCAGTGGTTTCCTTCCCGGACGAGCCGTGGACCGCGTCGTGGCAGGACCAGGTGACCATCGCCGGTCAGGCGCTGGGCAAGCAGGCCAAGGCCACCGCACTCATCGACAAGACCAACGCCGCGATCAGCGCGACAGCTGCCAAGAACCCTGCGCTGCAGGGTAAGACCGTCACCATCGCACTCCCGAACAGCCCGAGCACGTTCGCGGTGAGCAAGGACACCGACGTGCGCGTCGAGTTTCTCGAACAGCTTGGATTGAAGAACGAGCCGACGATCCAGCAGGCCGATCCGACCAAGGACCCGGAGGCCGTGTACTTCGAACTGAGCACCGAGCAGGCGCCTCTGATCGCCGCCGACGTCCTGTTCGTGGTTGCCTACGACAAGGACTCCCTGAACGCGTTCCTCGCCGAGCCCCTGGTTGCCGCGCAGCCGGTGATCGTCGACGGCCGTACTGCATCCACCAAGGACTTCAGCGTCGACAAGAACTTCGCGTTCGGCGGACTGACGGTCTTGACGATCCCGTACATCCTCGACGACGTCGCTACAGTACTGAACGCCGCTGCGGGCAACGTCAAGGGATAAGCCTGGTTAGCGAACAGGATGGAAAGAGCCTGAGTGGCAAGGCTGTACAACCGAATTGCCGGACGTGCGATCAGCTTCCGCCGGGTTCGGTAGGTCGATTAGCGCGGAATTCGAAACTGTGCCCGATACCGCTGGGGGCTGGTGCCGACCAAGTCTCGGAAGCGTTCGCGGAACGTGGTGACGGCATTGAATCCGACTTGTCCCGCAACACGTTCGATGGAGTGGTCGGTAGTCTCGAGCAGAAATTGCGCTTGGCGGAGCCGCGCGTGATGGAGCCACTGCAACGGCGTCGTACCGATTTGTTCCTGGAACCGGCGGTTGAGCGTGCGGGTGCTCATCGTTGCCTTGGCCGCGATCGCCGTGATGTCGAGTTGCTCCCCGAGATTCTCCTCCATCCAGTTCAGTAGTGGTCGAAGGGTTGTCCCGCTGGGTACGGGAGGTTCGTGAACGATGAATTGTGCTTGCCCTCCGGCACGTTCGAGCGGCATCACGCTCAGTCGCGCCGTGTCGGCGGCGACCGCAGACCCGTAGTCCTGACGCACCATGTACAGGCAAAGGTCGAGTGCGGCTGCGGCGCCGGCGGAAGTCAGGACGTGCCCGTTGTCTACGTAGAGAACGGCGGCATCGACGTCGATGGCCGGGTGCCGGCGGGCCAACTCCGACGCTGCCGCCCAGTGGGTTGTCGCGCGAAGTCCGTCGAGCAAGCCTGTGTCGGCGAGTGTGAATGCACCGACGCACAGTGACGCAATGCGTGTGCCGCGATCCGCGGCTGATCTGAGGGCATCGATGATCGCGGGGTCGATCGGCACGTCGAGATCGGCGGTGCCGGGAATGATGATCGTGCTGGCCTGGGCGAGGCGTGGCAGTCCGTGCGGTACTCGCATTGTGAACGTTCCGGTCTCCACCTCCTCGGTGAGCGCGCACACTGCGGTCCGGTACGCCGGTGCACCCGAGGGGAGTCTGCATCGTCCGAAGACTTCGAGGGGTGCCGCCAGATCCATCGGTACCACCCCGGGCAACGCGAGAACTGCAACGTCATGCATGTCTGAAACTTAGCGTATGTGGCGCGAGATCCGATGAACTCGTGAATCGAAAAAGCTCTTCAACTGGTGTTTTGCAGAATTTTCGATATTGGCTGAAAACCGTCGAAGGTTGGCTTTCAGCCGTCGCTGCGGAGGCGAATTTCCTCCTACTGTCGTGGGGGACAGCGACGTGCGCAGGAGTGCGTCGCACAAAATCGGAGGTTGCAGTGCACGCGCAAATCGTGTTGTTCGACGGATTCGATCCCATGGATGTCGTGGGCCCGTACGAGGTGCTTTACGCCGGGGGGCTCGCCAGCGGTGGGGCGTTGAGCGTGGAACTCGTCAGCGCGGAGGGGCCTCGGACCGTCCTGAGCGGGAGTGGTGAACTTGCGATGACCGCCACTGCGACCCTCGATGTAGAACACGCGGATTTGATCATCGTTCCCGGAGCATCGGGTCTCTTCGAACCCAACGCGAACCATCCGGGTACCAGCTTGCCGGAAAGGCTCGCGGCCACAACGAAAACCGAACTGCCTGTCATGATGCGCCGCGCACTCGACGATCCCGGTGTTCTCGTTGCGACCGTCTGTGGAGGGTCATTGGCACTGGCGATGGCGGGGCTTCTCGTCGGGCGCCGCGCCGTGACGCATCATCTCGCCGTGGACGCACTGGCGGCCGGCGGGGCAATTCCGATCCAGGCGCGAATCGTCGACGACGGTGACCTGATCACCGCCGGCGGTGTGACATCCGGTCTGGACCTGGGCGTGTACCTGTTGGAACGATGCCTCGGGCCCCGGATAAGTCTCGAGGTCGAAGCGCTCTTCGACTTCGAGCGTCGTGGAACGGTGTGGTCGGCAAAAGGCGCCGAGCCTGTAATCACCTTCGCCCCGGACGCGGCGTGAATACGCTTACGCATACCGAAACGCGAGAACTCCCATGACCGGAATCCTGCTGTCCCTCCATGTGATTGCGGCCATTCTTGCCATCGGCCCCGTCGCTGTGGCGGCGAGTATGTTCCCGGCGGCGAGCCGCGCAGCGCTCGCCGATCCGGACAGCGGCAGTGTTGCGACGACGGGAATGTTGCATCACATCGTTCGGGTGTACGCCACGATCGGGATCGTCGTTCCGATGCTCGGTGTCGCGACCGCCGTCAATCTGGGGGTACTCGGTGACCTGTGGATCCTCACCTCGATTGCACTCACCGTCGTTGCTGCCGTGATACTCACCGCGGTAGTGCTCCCTGCCCAACGGCTGACGATGGCTGCGATCGACGGAACCGGGACCGGTGTGGACGTCGCAACGCGGCTGACCCGTCGACTGGGTACTTCGACGGGAATCTTCAATCTGCTGTGGGTCGTTGTCGTCGTCCTGATGATCTTTCGGCCAGGATCGACAACCGGCGTGTAGTCCGAGGTGATTTTCACGTGTCGGTGACAGCGGAGCTTGACCTTGACACAGTGACAAGGACTCCAATGGTCGACGAAGGAGGTGGTTGTCGTGAACACAACCAACCACGGTGGGCAGAATGCTCACCTCGTCGACGCACTGGCCGCAGCCGACCCCTCGGTTCGGCTGCGAGCCGCGCTCGCCGCCGGCACACGCCCGGACCCTGAGCTGACGAATGCCCTGGTCGATCGGTGTGCCGTCGAGCCGGACTTCTTCGTCCGCGACATGTTGACCTGGGCATTGTGCCGCCTGCCGGCCGAAATTACGGTGCCGCAGCTGATTCGTGAGCTCGGGACCGACGGTTCGCAAGCCCGCAGCCAGGCACTCCACACCTTGTCCAAGATCGGCGATCCGATCGCGTGGCCCGAGGTCTCTGCGCTGGTTCACGACCAGGACGACGAAGTCGCGCGCAGTGCGTGGCGTGCGGCCGTGGCTCTCGTGCCCGTTGGAGGTGAAGGTGCACTCGCGACCGATCTGGCCACCGAACTCGGACGGGGTGAACTGCAGATGCAGCTCAGTCTCAGCAGAGCTCTGACAGGGCTCGGCGAGGCTGTACTTCCGGTGCTCGACGCGGCCGGCGCAAGCACGAATCCGCGTGTTCGGGCGCATGCTGATGCTACAAAGCAACTCTGGCACGACCCCGACGGTGGGTTCGCTCTCTCGCACGAGTTGGCGAAGCGCGTCGCGGCAATCGGCCCGGACGCGTAGGAAGGGAGACGGATGTTGATCGGCGAGGTCTCGCGGCGCTGTGGTGTCAGCACACGGATGCTGCGTCACTACGACACATTGGGGCTGGTGAAGCCGACGGGCCGCACGTCCGGCGGTTACCGCGAGTACTCCGCCGACGACATCCGTCGACTCTTCCACGTCGAAAGCCTGAGGACGTTGGGGCTCTCGTTGAACGAGGCCAAGCGTGCACTGGACGAACCGGACTTCGCCCCAGCCGATTTGGTGGGTGAACTCATGCAACACACTCGGCAACGGATCGCGGCGGAGGAGGAATTGCTGACCAAACTCGAAAGGGTCGACGCCACCGCCCCTTCGGAGTGGGACGACGTCCTGCGCATGGTCTCGCTGTTGCGTGCACTCGAATCCGAGTTCGCTGCCCACCGTCAGCAAGCGATCCTGTCGCAGGATGCGAATGCGGCTTTGCCCGTCGACGCACTCGTCGAAGCCATCCTGTCGGAGAAGGATGCCAACGTGGCGGGTGCGTTGCAGTGGGCGTTGGCGAGGACCGAAGGTGCGGGCCTTGCCGGTCTCACGAAGGGGCTCGAATCGGAGGACGTCGAGGTTCGACGCCGCGCGACGTCGGCCATATCCGGGATCCACGCCGAGGAAGCAACTCGGTCACTGAAGCGAGCTCTCGATGATTCGGACGCGATAGTCCGCGCCGACGCCGCTCTCGCCCTCGGATCTCGCGGAGAGGCCGTCTCGATGCCCGCTCTCCTCGAGATGGTCGCCGACGGGCGACGCGACGTCGAGGCCGGCGAGGTGCTCGGTCTTCTCGCGGAGCACTCACCGACCAGCGGTGAGGTCGTCGATGCCGTGCAGGCAAGGCTCGACGGCACTGACGACGCCCCGACGAGGTTGCGAATCACGCAGGCGCTCGCAGAGATTCCCGGCGCGGCAGCACGCGAGGCGCTCGCCCGGATCGCCAGCGACGACGACAAGACGGTCGCGTCCACGGCGGCGGCGATTCTCGAGATGCGCGATCGAGGACCACGTCGGCGCGAACGACCGCGTATCGGGAGCTGAGAGCGGAGAACTAGTGCGGATCACCTACGCAGAAAAGGTTTCCCGCCGGATCCGCGAGAACGTCCCAAGTCGATCCACCCGCTTCGTGGCGCTCGACGTGGGCCGCGCCTGCCGCGACGAACGCAGCGACGACCTCGTCTCGTGGAGGATCGTGCGACTCGAGGTCGAAGTCGAGGTGAAGCGTATTCCTTTGGCTGCGAGCCTGATCGATTCGTTGGAAACCGAGAGTGAGCGGGAGATCCGGGGCCGTCACCGTGATGAAGTCTTCGTCGCCGTCAATGCTCGCGTTGCTGAATCGCTCCGACCACCAGGTGGCCAACGATCGGGCGTCCGTTGCATCGAACGTAACCATGGCCAATCGCACCATCCCACACCAACCTCTGTACACGTGAATGCCTTTCGAACGATCTTAGGCAACGCCTCGCACCTGCTGCGGAGTGATCAGCGGATAGTGTCTGCTTTCGTGGTGGATCAACGGCGAAAGAGTGTGCGACGCAGGTACCTGAGCCTTGGCATGGGAGAGTTGGCAGCCGCGGCCGTATTCGCCGCTGTGGCTGTCGGCGTCGTGACTCCTCGCCTCGAAGGTCCGCAAGACTCCGCTGCGCTGTGGTCGGCGCTGGCCCCACTGCTTGTGATCCTCGTGCAAGCAGGTGTCTATTGGCTGCTTGCACGGGGCTGGATCGAGGTGGAGCCGATGCCGGCCCGCCTCGCAGCGCTTTACCGCGTGTTTCGGGTCCTCGATGTTCTCCTGTTGGCGATAGCTCTTCTCGGCGTTGTCATCTGGTTACCAGATCACTCCGGCACGGCGGTGGGCGTCCTGGCGGTGTGGGCTTTCGGCGTCGTCGAGTACGTCAATTACTTCGTGGCTCGTCTCGCCTATCCGCCGCGGCGGTGGCCTTTCGAGGTCGGCAAGTGGCGGAGGCCCCAACTTGTGCGCGACCTGAACTCGGCACGCTGATACCGGCAACCAAGTTGTCTTTGCTGTAACGGCAAAACTTGATGCGGGATCGGAGTGGAACCGGAAGAATCGACCCTGCTCGTCCAGGAAGCCTCTGACTGTTCGTCGCGGAGGAAGGAGAAACACCATGGCTACGTCGCGTCGCAGCCGCCGTGATGTCCCACCGCCCCGGGCGGGAAACAGCGAGGCGGCCACGCTACGAGCGTTTCTCGACTACCTCCGTGATTCGATTGCCGCCAAGGTCGAGGGTGCTCCGGAACCTCAGGTGCGCAACACAGTTGTTCCGTCGGGAACAACCTTGCTCGGGCTGATCAATCATCTGATCTTTGTCGAGCGGTCGATGTTTCTCGCCGAAAACGTGACGGATTGGAAGGCGACCTTTCAGCCGTCATCGGAAGAAAGCGTGGACGATGTCGTCCGTCGCTATCGCGAGACGGTCGAGCGCGCCAACGCAGTTCTCGACGGATGCACAGATCTTGCCGCACCCATCCCGCGGCCAGGGGCGAAACGACCCGCTCCCAGTGTCCGTTGGGCGCTCGTGCACATGATCGAAGAGACCGGACGCCATGCCGGGCACGCCGATATCCTCCGCGAACTGATCGACGGTTCGACCGGCCGGTGACATCGCAACACCCGATAGATCCGTCGCTGCAACTGGCAGAGCTTGGACGACAACAGTGGCGGTGAGGTCGTTCGTCTCGCCGACAGCTTCCGCGCTTTCATCGAGGTGAATGTCCACGACTGAAATCGGGGCCTACGGGAACCGGGTCGGTCGCTCCGTCGGGAGTTGTTACTTCCCAGCGCAGTTCGGATGCAGTCGGGGAAATGAGCGTGTGGATCCACTCGGCCACGACACCGACGATAACTTTCTCCAGTTCCGCGTGCGACCATTCTCGTGGCCGAGTAGGAACCGGCGGTTCCCAGCCTTCCTCGCCCCAGATCACGCCGAATAGCTCTCTCTCGTCACCGATTTGCTGATTCAGGCTGAATGCGTCGGAACCCTCGAATCGTGCCCAGACGCCGAATGTTCCCTCGCCGTCTTGGTCGAGCGAGACATCGATGACAATGCCTTCGGTATGTGCGGTCGCCGTGGCGCGCATCGCCGCCAGCCGGCTTTCGACCAACGACGATGCAGTGTCGAGGACAGATCTCAGCGCGTCACGGTACTCGGCAGACTCCATCGGTACAGGATATAGAATTTCAGGCAATCGACTTCGAGTCAGAGCGCCCCCGACATTGCCGCCCATTGAAGAAGAACGACCGTCTTGCCGTCGACGATTTCTCCGCCGGAGATCATGTCGAGTGCCGTCTCGAACGGCAACTCCAGGACTTCGATGTCCTCACCTTCGTCCGGCACCCCGCCACCACTGCCGGTTCTGTCCGCCGGAGTGTATCGGCCGGCGTAGAAATGCACTCTCTCAGTGACGGATCCGGGGCTCATGTACAGATCGAACAGATGCTGCACCTCACCGATTGCGACGCCAAGCTCTTCGCTCGTCTCTCGCCGAATGGCTACTTCCGGTGTGTCGGAATCGAGCAAACCGGCTGCGGTCTCGATCAACATTCCGTCGGGGTGTGCGTTGACGTAGGCGGGAAAGCGGAATTGCTTCGTCAACAGGACGGTGCGCCGTTCGGGGTCGTACAGCAAGATCGTCGCGCCGTTCCCACGGTCGTAGGTTTCCCGTTGCTGTGTCTCGAGAGTGCCGTCCCTTCGCCGATACGTGAAGGTGCTGCGACGCAACACATGCCAACCGTCCGAGGTGACCTCGACTCGTTCGACCTCGACATTCGGATTACCGTGCAGACCGAAGCCTGTTCGGTCGAGGCCGGTGCGACCCCGGCTGTCCGGAATGTCGACGCCGGCACATCCCACCGTTGCAGTTGGGTGTGTCTGCCTGTCGCTGTCAGGTTCGGTCATGTCATCCACCGTAGCGAAGATCGGTCCCTCGGCGTTATTGGGCAACAACAGTTTCAGAGGTTGAGCGCCGTCATGACAGAACCTCTCAGCTCAACTGAGAAGTCCCGCCCCCGTCCGGAGACGGGAGCGGGACTCGGGTACCAGCGAGCTGGGCAGTGCGTCAGACAGCTTCCTTTGTCGCCTGCGCTGCGAGGGTGAGCGCGATGTCGACGATCATGTCCTCCTGGCCACCCACCAGACGGCGGCGTCCGGCTTCGAGCAGCAGTGTGCGAACGTCGATTCCGTAGCGCTCCGACGCAGCCTCGGCGTGGCGCAGGAAGCTCGAGTACACGCCTGCGTAGCCGAGTGTGAGGGTCTCCCGATCGACGCGGACCGGCCGGTCCTGCAGCGGACGGACGATGTCGTCGGCAGCATCCTGCAGGGCGAACAGGTCGCAGCCGTGCTCCCACTCCTCGATGTTGGCAACGGCGATGAAGGCCTCGAGGGGGCAGTTACCGGCGCCGGCGCCGTGACCGGCAAGTGAAGCGTCGACGCGTGTGACGCCGTTCTGCACTGCGACAACGGAATTCGCAACCGAGAGCGACAGATTCTCATGCGCGTGGATACCGATTTCGGTGCCCTCGTCGAGGATGTCGCGGTACGCGCGAACACGATCCGCGACGTCGTTCATCACCAGACGTCCACCCGAGTCGGTGACGTAGACGCAGTGCGCGCCGTACGACTCCATCAGCTTGGCCTGCTTCGCCAGTTCTTCGGCCGGAGCCATGTGGCTCATCATCAGGAAGCCCGAGACGTCCATGCCGATTTCGCGGGCAGTCTCGATGTGCTGCGCGGAGACGTCGGCCTCGGTGCAGTGCGTGGCAACGCGAACCGACCGCACACCGAGGTCGTAAGCATGCTTGAGTTCACTGATCGTGCCGACACCCGGAAGCAGCAGCGTGGTGAGGCGAGCGTGCTCGAGTACCTCGGCCGCAGCTTCGATCCATTCCCAGTCGGTGTTCGAACCGGGGCCGTAGTTGAGCGAGCCGCCGGCGAGGCCGTCACCGTGTGCAACTTCGATCGCGTCGACACCGGCAGCGTCGAGAGCTGTGACGATCCGCTTGACGTCGGTAGGCGAAATGCGGTGGCGGACAGCGTGCATGCCGTCACGAAGGGTGACGTCCTGGACGAAGATCTTGCGGTTGCTCACTTGGTTGCTTCCTTCTGCTGGGCGATGCGCTCCGCGATCTGCATTCCGGCGGACGTCATGATGTCGAGATTGCCGGCGTACGCAGGCAGGTAGTGTGCAGCACCCTCGACCTCGAGGAACACCGACACCTGATGAGTGGGGCGATTGCTGTCGACGAGCAACGTCTCGACCGGCTGGTCGGCCGGGATCTCGGTGATCTGGACTTCCTGCTTGAGCCGGTAGCCGGGAACATACGCGGAGACGTCGCCGACCATTTTCTCGATCGACTGACGGATCTCCTCGTGAACAGCCGGGTCCGGGGCGTCGACGAGGCAGAAGACCGTGTCGCGCATGATGAGCGGCGGCTCAGCGGGGTTGAGGATGATGATGGCCTTGCCGCGGCGGGCGCCGCCGACAGCCACGATCGCCTCGGACGTGGTCTCGGTGAACTCGTCGATGTTGGCGCGCGTTCCGGGACCTGCGGACTTGGAGGCGATGGACGCGACGATCTCCGCATACGCCACCGGGACGACCCGAGAAACGGCGGCAACCATCGGGATCGTGGCCTGGCCACCACACGTCACCATGTTGACGTTGGGTGCATCCAGGTGCTCGTCCGCGTTGACGGCCGGCACGACGTACGGGCCGATCGCTGCAGGCGTCAGGTCGATCATGCGCTTGCCGAGGGGAGCCAGCCGCGCGTTGTTGGCGACGTGAGCCTTTGCCGAGGTGGCGTCGAAGACGATCTCGATCTCGTCGAAGTTCGGGAGACCGATCAAACCCTCGACACCTTCAGCCGTGATCGGCACGTTCAGACGCGCAGCACGGGCGAGGCCGTCCGACGCCGGGTCGATGCCGACCATCGCGCCCATCTCCAGGTAGTCGGAGTTGCGCAGCACCTTGATCATCAGATCCGTGCCGATGTTGCCCGATCCGATGATCGCGACCTTGACCTTGCTCATGCGTTGTCCTCTTCGCTGGAAAAACTGGTGGTGACGGAACCGAACCCGGAGACGGTCACGGTGACTTCGTTGCCTGCGGTGACCGGCGCCATGGGGCCGAGTGCGCCGGACAGGATCACCTGGCCCGCCGTCAGTGGCTGCCCCAACTCGCGTGCCGTGCGGGCGAGCCAGACGACTGCTTCGATCGGATCGCCCAGGCAGGCGGTTCCGACGCCGGTGGACACCTCGGTGCCGTCGACGGACATCGACATGACGACGCCGGCGGGCTCCACCTCGTCGAGGGTCCGACGTTCGGTTCCCAGGACGTACACGCCCGAGGACGCATTGTCGGCGACGGTGTCACCGAACTTGATGTCCCACGACGCGATGCGGCTGTCGCAGATCTCGATCGCGGCGACGGCGTAGTCGATTGCGCCGCGCACCTGCGCGCTGTCGAGAGGTCCGTCCACAAGGTCGGCACCGAGCACGAAGGCAACTTCCGCTTCGACCTTGGGCTGGATCAAACGACTCATGGGGATGGCGCCACCGGCGGGGAACTCCATGTCGGCGTACAGAACGCCGAGGTCGGGCTGGTCGACACCGAGCTGCTGCTGGACTGCCACCGAGGTCAGGCCGATCTTGCGGCCTACGACGACGGCACCCGCCTGCCGACGGATTTCATCGACGCGGCGCTGGACAGCGTAGGCGGCGACGAGATCGTCGGCGCCGATCAGATCGCGCACTGGCGCGCAGGGAGTACCGCTCGCGATGGCGGCTGCGAGGCGGTCCGCAGCAGCTGCGATGTCGGTCTCGCTAGCTGTACTGGTATTCGTGGGCTGGCTCATGACCACTACCTTCGCCGCAGTACCGAGGTTGCGCCAGGGAACTGTCTCACTCAGCGATACGCTGGGCACGTGACTGGCGGCGCAAACCTCGACACCGTGCTGGGCAAGGCGGTGACGATCCTGCGGGCTTTTCGGGCCGACGACCACATGTTGCCTCTGGCCGTCCTGGTCCAACGGACAGGACTGCACAAGGCGACGGTGCACCGCCTGGCCAACGAACTGGTCGCGAACCGACTACTCGACCGCATCGACGGCGGTTACCGACTCAGCGGCGGTCTCTTCGAACTCGGCATGCTCGCCTCTCTCGAACGTAGCCTCCTGGAGATGGCGATGCCGTTCCTCCAAGACTTGTACGAGCGGACCCACGAGACAGTCCACCTGGGGGTCCGTGACGGCCACGACGTCGTGTACGTCGCGAAGATCGGCGGACATCGACAAGCGAACTCCCCGTCTCGGACCGGTGGCCGGATACCGCTGTACTGCACTGCGATCGGAAAGGCACTCCTGGCGTTCTCCGACAGCGATTTTCGCCGCGAAGTGCTGTCGGAACCGATGACCAGGCGCACCCCGCACACAATTGTCGCGCCCGGCATTCTCAACACTCAACTGAACAGAGTTGTCGAGACCGGCATTGCGTTCGAGCGTGAGGAATCGGCCCCTGGTCTTGCGTGTGTCGCGGCTCCGGTATTCGGAACCAACGACAAACCGGTCGCCGCCATCAGTGTCACCGGCCCCACCAGCCGCTTCGTTCCCGAGAGCCAAGTGCCTTACGTTCGCGCGGCTGCCGAAGGGCTACACAGCACGATCGCTCGTCGCGAACGATTGCGGTGACCTCGCCGTCTCGAACTGGACGAGTCCGCTCAGGGCTTGCGGCAGCGGACCCTCGTGCAAGACGCCGAGACGTTGGGTGGCGCGGGTGAGGGCGACATAGAGCTCCGATGCGCCGCGTGGACCGTCGGCGATGATTCGTTCCGGTTCCACCACGAGTACGGCATCGAACTCCAGGCCCTTCGTTTCCGAAACCGGCACGGCGCCGGGCACATCCGCAGGTCCGATGACGATGCTCGTACCTTCGCGCCCATCCTCGTCCTGATTGAATTCGTCGATGGCGGAGGCCAGTTCGTCGGCCGAGATCTGTCTGGACCACGGCGCGATCCCGCAGGCGCGGACGGACTCGGGTGGTTGGACTCCCGGCGCGAACTCGGCGAGCAATGCGGCGGCGACGCTCATGATCTCGGCCGGCGTGCGGTAGTTCACCGACAGTGATCGGTAGATCCAGCGACCGGGGACATACGGCTCCATCATCGTCGACCACGAGCGGGCACCGGCCGGTGAACGTCGTTGCGCGAGATCGCCTACCACGGTGAAAGACCGGTCAGGACAACGGCGCATCAGGACCCGCCAATCCATCTCGGACAGTTCTTGTGCCTCGTCGACGACGATATGCCGGTACGTCCAGTCACGGTCTGCAGCAGCGCGTTCGGCGAGTTCCCGGGTATCACGTTCGACGAAGCGGTCAGCCAGGTCCTCGGCGTACAGCATGTCCTGGGCGAGAAGGTGATCCTCGTCGTCCATCAGGTCCTCGCGGCTGATCATCATGTCCAATACGCCCGCTGCATACGCAGCCTCGTCGCGGCGTTCACGTTCGGCACTCTGGTCGACGGGCTTGTCCCGGCCGAGCATGTCCGCCAATTCGTCGAGCAACGGAACGTCCGAGACGGTCCAGCCGTCACCGTCCTGGCGAAGCAGCTTCTCGTCCGCGCCTGCCGCACGTAGTCGTGCCGGAGAAGTAAACAGCTGTGTCAGTAGCTCTTTCGGAGTCAGGATCGGCCAGAGGGTGTCGAGCGCCGCGCCAAACGCGCTGTTTTCCACCAGCTCTGCGGTCAGGTCTGCTCGCACTTGCTCCCAGGCTTCACGGTCACTGCGTGTCAACCACCCCTTGCCGATCCGCGCTATCGCCCGTTCGGTCAGCGCCCAGGTGAGGATTTCGGTGAACACAGTGCGAGCGTCGTTGTGGGGGAGTCCGCTCGTACGGGCTTCTTCTCGGGCCCACTCCGCGGTTTCGGCGTCGATTCGCACCGTGACGTCCGCCAATTCGATCAACAGCGGGTTCTCGGGCAGTCGCTGATGATCGGCAATCGCTGCGCCGAGAACGTCGAGGATCTTCAGCGAACCTTTGAGTTCGGCGGCGGCCGGGGTGTCCTCGGCGGTGACGCGCAGGCCGGGAACGAGATCACCGGTGGTCATGAACACCACGTCGGATTCTCCCAGCGAGGGCAGTACGCGGCCGATGTGGTTCAAGAACGCCGGGTTCGGCCCGACCACGAGAACGCCGTGACGTTCCATCCGCTCTCGCTGCGTGTAGAGCAGGTAGGCGACGCGGTGCAAGGCGACGACGGTCTTCCCGGTACCCGGGCCACCCTCGATCACCAACACCCCTGGGTGCTCGAGCCGGACGATGTCGTCCTGCTCGGCCTGGATCGTCGCCACGATGTCCCGCATTCCTTCACCGCGGGGTGCGTTGACTGCCGCGAGCAGGGCGGAGTCGCTGTGCGCGTCGTGTTCTACGCCGTCGGGGCGTCCGAGTACCTCGTCGGTGAAATCGACCACGCGTCGACTACGGGTGTGGAACTGACGGCGTCGACGCATGTTTTCCGGGTTGGCAGCGGTGGCCACGTAGAATGCGCGAGACGCCGGTGCCCGCCAATCGAACAGCACCGGTTCGTAGTCGTTGTCCGCATCGAGAAGGCCGATTCGGCCGATGTACGAAGTCTCACCCGACAGCGAGTCCAACCGGCCGAAGCACAGGCCGTTGTCGGCCACATCCAGCCTTTTCACTTCTTTGGCAAGTGCGCGCACCTCGGCGTCGCGTTCCATGAGAGCTTCGCCGTTTCCGCGCAGAGCGGTGTTGTACCTGCCTTTGACTCGGGCGCGCTCCGCATCGAGGCGTGCGTAGAGCCCCTCCACATAGTTCCGCTCGGATCGCAGTTCGTCTTCGTATCCCTGGGTTGGCACGTGCCCTCACTTCCGCTGGCTGTTCCGATCCCGTGGTCGGTCGTGCGGGATCGGAAGAGCCATTCTGCGGCACTACCCGGGCCTTGCCGCAAGGCCCCCGGTGAGATATACATTGATAGTGGAAGGGAGTGTCGATCCTCCCTCACAGTTCCGATAACAGATCCCCCAGACTGACGGACGGCTCCCAGCCTGGTCGATGTTTGGACCCTGAACGCCGCGGGTACAAATGTACTGGCCGGTGTTCGAAAATCGGTTGCCCTCATGAACTTACGTGGATCGAGGGATTGTGAAGGCGATACTGGCAACGGCCGCAAGCATCCTTCTCGTGGTTGCCTTGGCCGTCGCCATCTTGCTGTTGCTTTCCGGATCCCCGCGCGAACGCACCTCTCACGAGCTTGCCGATACGGAGCACACGATCGGTGGGCAGCCGACCACCTGCACCGAGTTGTTCGGCGAAACATGCAGCTTTGCTTTGCAGTCGGACTACAACCAGTGGGGACAAAATCTCGAGAGCTTCGTCAATGCCGGGACTCTCGGTCCCTTTGCCCGCAGCATCGGCTTCGTGGCGGAGGCAAAGCTGAGCTTGCAGGCATGCGAGGTCAGCGCAACCGCTGGTCGGACGATCCTCGATTTCTACCCTCTCGCCGGGATCGACCACCCCGCGGCCACGACCACAGACCTCTTCCCCTTCTGGAACGAGTCCCGCCAATTCCTCTGCCCGGTCGACAGTTTCTGAGAACGGTTGATCGCTACTCGAGGCCGGACTGAACAAAAGCGTCGCGCACGTAACGCTGAACGAAATTCGCACTGGTGCAACAACGTCGCAGTTCGACCACGGGAGTCATGCCCGCACCTCGTCCCAGCACTAAATGTTTATGCGAATTTCGACGGGGTAGGGCCTTCTGTGTGGGAGTCCTGCCTGCGCGGGAACCCCGAGCGAGAATCCGAACGAATTGGAGGGTCAACGTGCCAGACGACAAGAGCGGCCCCAGCGAGGGCATCAAAGGCGTTGTAGAGGACGTCAAGGGTAAGGCGAAGGAAGCCGTTGGTGCGGTCTCCGGAAACGACAGTTTGACCCGAGAGGGCCGTGCTCAGCAGGACAAAGCCGAAAGCCAGCGAGAAGTCGCGAAGAAAGAGGCAGAAGCCGAGAAGGCTCGCGCTGAAGCGGCCGCGGACGAAGCGCGACAGAAGTCCGAGCAATAGCCCTGACGCACTCGTCGCCCTCGGCCTGGGATTGATCCCAGCCCGGGGGTGAGTCGTGGCTCCGCATTCAGTTTGAAATCTCTACTTACTTAGGGCGTACCAGAATTCGTGCGCCCAGCATGACGATCAAGAGGAGCTGTTCGATGCCTTCATCTCAGTCCGTCCCAGGTGCACCGGCCCCGAAAGCGCCGGACCTGAAAGAGCCGGTCAAGCCTCGACAGCCATTGCCGCCCAAGGACGACCAGCGGCAGCCGGAGGTGCGTACCGTCGCGGGTGCCGAGGAGAAGGTGAAGGGAAACGGTCGCGGCCAGCGGGGGGAGTACCTCACCACTGCAACCGGTACACGGCTTTACGAGACCGACCACTCACTCACCGCAGGCGAGCGGGGCCCGACTCTTCTCCAGGATCACCATCTGCGTGAGAAGATCACACATTTCGATCACGAGCGAATTCCGGAGCGCGTCGTCCACGCCCGCGGTGCGGCCGCGCACGGTACGTTCCTGGCCAATGGTGCAGCCGAAAACATCTGTAAAGCTTCGTTGTTCGCTTCCGGTGCCAGAACCCCGGTATTCGTACGCTTCTCCACAGTTCTGGGTTCACGCGGTTCGGCGGATACCGTCCGAGACACACGCGGCTTCGCCACCAAGTTCTACACCGACGAAGGTGTCTTCGATCTGGTGGGCAACAACATCCCGGTGTTCTTCATTCAGGACGGAATCAAGTTCCCGGACATCATCCATGCCGCTAAACCTCACCCGGACCGGGAGATTCCGCAGGCGCAGAGTGCTCACGACACCTTCTGGGATTTCGTGTCGCTGCACACCGAAGCCACGGCGCACACATTGTGGAACATGTCCGATCGAGGCATCCCGCGCTCCTATCGCATGATGGAGGGCTTCGGCATTCACACGTTCAGGCTCGTGAATGCCGACGGCGAGACGAATCTGGTGAAATTTCACTGGAAGCCGGCCGCTGGAGTGCATTCACTCGTGTGGGAGGAAGCGCAGATTGCCGGCGGTGTGGATCCGGATTTCCATCGCCGCGATCTTGCCGACGCCATCGAGGCGGGCGCATATCCGTCCTGGGATCTGGGCGTGCAGGTGTTCCCCGATACCGAAGACGAAATGTTCGAAGGCATAGATCTTTTGGATCCCACCAAGATCGTGCCCGAAGAACTCGCACCGGTTCAGGTCATCGGAACGATGACACTCGATGCCAATCCGACGAACTTTTTCGCCGAGACCGAGCAGGTTGCATTCCATCCGGGTCACTTGGTCCCGGGCGTCGACATCACCAACGATCGTCTCCTGCAGGCGCGTTTGTTCTCGTACCTCGACACCCAGATCACGCGACTCGGCGGCCCCAACTTCGACCAGATTCCGATCAACCGTCCTCACTCGCCCGTCAACGACATGCTCCGCGACGGCTTCCATCAGGACGGTGTGCATACCGGAGTCGCGCCGTACCATCCCAATTCGTTGGACGGCGGGTGCCCGTTCCTGGCCTCGGCGGACAGCGCGGCCTACATCGAGGTGCCCGAGGAAGTTTCAGGGCGAAAGGTGAGGCAGGCGCCGGCATCGTTCGACGATCACTTCTCGCAAGCTCGACTCTTCTATCGCAGCCTCTCCCCTGTCGAACAGGAGCACGTCGCGCAGGCGTATACCTTCGAACTGGGCAAGTGCTACGAAGAGAACATCAAGACCCGGAATCTGGGAATCTTGGCAAACATCGACGCGGGTCTCGTGTCGATCGTCGCAGGGGGGCTTGGCCTTCTGGTTCCCGAACCGACGGAGCCGTTGAGTGATCCGGAGCTGAGCCCTGCGCTGTCCCAGGTCGGTGCGGAATGGCCGGTAGACGGAAGGATCATCGCACTACTGGTCGACGAGAACTCCGACCTCGAAACGGTTGTCGCCGTTCGAGACAAGATCTTCGACGCCGGTATGGTGCCGCTGATCCTCGGCCCGCACGGCGGAACCATCGGGGACGGTGACGACGCGGTGACGGTGCAGCGAACGTACCTCACAGCTCGATCGATCGAATTCGACGCAATCCTGCTGAGCGGCGACGTTTCTCGGATCGGCGAGGGCAAGTTGGATCCACGGGTGGAGACTCTGCTGAACGAAATGTATCGTCACAGCAAGGCAATTGGCGGTTGGGGTGAGAGCATGAGTGCGCTGGCCGCCGCCGGTATCGACGAGTCAGCATTGGGAGTCGTGGTCGATGCGGACGCGGAAGGGGCCCTGGCCTCGCTGGCTCAGCTTCTGAAGACGCACCGCGTGTGGGGGCGTTTCGAGGTGCCGCCCACATCCTGAGTGCCGGCGTACGTTCGAACTTGCGGTGTGGCCGNNCGGCCACACCGCAAGTTCGGCCACACCGCCGGAGTGAAGACGAGTGAAGGGACGAAACAGTGGCTCGCAAGGACTCACAACCTCAACTCAAGGATCAAGAACTCTACGAAGAGCTACGCGAGAAGGGCGATTCCAAGGAGAAGGCGGCCCGAATCTCCAATGCGGCCGCCAATCGAGGGCGGTCGAATGTCGCCAAGTCCGGCGGGCAATCCTCGCCGTACGAGGAGTGGACGGTCGACGAGCTGAAAGAACGCGCCAAGGAACTCGATCTGCACGGCTACTCGAAACTGAACAAGGGTGAGCTGATCGAGAAACTCCGAAATCACTGAGCTCCATTCTGCTCGAGTCGTATTCTGCTTGTGCAGAATACGACTCGAGCGTTCGGCTCAGTGCCCTTCTTGATCGAAGAGTTCCTGACCTTCCAGTCGCTTGACCCGACGGTGTTCCATCAAGATGGCCAGTGTCCCGACGATGAAGGACACCACGCACACGATGCCTGCAATAACTGCCCAACCGCGAAATCCGTAACCTGCTGCCACCAAGGTCAATCCGAGTGTTGCCAGGCCCAAACCGATCAGCAGGTATCCGGGATAGTTGCGGCCGTCGCTGATTGCCTCCCCGACGTGCGATCGATTGGTGTGTTCGTCATCTACCGGTGAACTCCCGCTCGCGTTGGTCACGGCACACCCCCTCCTGAGCTCATGAAGACTTGCGATTCTTCGCTCGTCGTCTGTTCACAGGGCAACTACCCGATCGACGAGTGGATGAAACGGATGGAGTAGTGCCGAAAGACGGAGAACGTCGTACGCTCGAAGTATCGGATGTGCAGGAAACCGGTGCGAGGAAGGCCTATGAATGCGAAGCCGAATCCCGACCTATTCTCCGTAGGTACACCGACTCTCGGTGTGGAGGAGGAGTTTCTGCTCTGTGATCCCCAGACTGGGCATCCCAGCCCCCGCAATTCCGAGGTTGCTGCCGCGGGGCGAGAACTCGGTATCTCGCTGCAACTCGAACTCACGCGTTGTCAGGTGAAGACGGCCACTTCGATCGGCAGTCACATTCGTGATCTTCGTGATCAACTCTGTGAGTCCCGTGCCCTCACCGCCGATGCCGCTGCCCGCGTGGGCTGCCAACTCATCGCAGTCGGGACGCCTTTCTACGATCCACCGGTCGACGAGATCACACAGAAGTCGCGATACCAACGAATGGCCGGTCAATTCGGTGCGATCACCGAAGGTGTGATGTGTGGTTGCCATATCCACGTGGGTGTCGAAGATCGAGAACGATCGGTCCAGATCATCAATCATCTGCGTCCGTGGTTACCTACCTTGTTGGCATTGACGGCGAACTCGCCGATCAGTGCCGGACGCGATACCGGTTATGCGAGTTGGCGTTACGTTCTGTTCGGCAGGTGGCCCAGTTCGGGTCCGCCGCCCTTCTTCGAGTCCGTGGGGCACTACGAAGATGCTGTTGCAGCGATGCTGGAGACTGGGGTCATTCTCGATCCGCACATGGTCTATTGGGACGTGCGCATGTCGGATCACCTTCCCACCGTGGAGATTCGAATCAGCGACGTTCCCGCCACCGTGGAGGAGACGATGACTCTGGCCACACTGGTGCAGGCACTCGTCGGCACCGCATCCGCTGCGATCACCAAAGGTGAGGTTGCGCCTGCCGTCGATCAGGAGCTACTCCGCGCGGCTTGCTGGCGGGCGGCGCGTGACGGACTCGACGGGAGGTCGCTCGACGTCGAATCGGTACGCTTGCTGACTGCACACCAGGCGGTTCGGCGACTGGTCGATCATGTCGAACCTGCTCTGACCGCATTCGGAGAATTCGAGCAGGTCACGGCTTCCTTGGACAAAGTCTTCAGTAACGGAAACGGAGCGATCGTGCAGCGCCGGCAACTCGCACGCCGGTCACGGGTGGCCGATGTGATCGACGAGTGCGCCCGACGCACTTTCGAAGGGTGCAGTTCGCAAGAGGTCAGTGAGCTGTAGGCAGCCGGGACCTGCAGATAACGGGGCCTACTGGAAACGGGGAGGCGTTGACTTCCAATTTCGTGCCGAGTTCACTGGAAATGAGGACTTGTCGACTCCCCGTGCAGAAGTCATCCCGTCTGTAGGTCGCGTCGCGAGTTGCATGATGGCGAAGGGTTAGTCATGAAAAACGAATCTGGCGAGCGGGCGTCCGAGGAACCTCAGTCTGCGCGTGGAGCCTTAGGCTCGCGAGGCACGGGCTCGAATGAACCCGGAGGCGGTCCGGTAGATCGCCCTTCCGGCTCGTTCGACGACGAGGAGACGATCTCGGGGGTGGAAGGAACCGAGACGACGCCTGCCGAGCCCACCGCATCGGAACCGGCTGTGCCGCCCTACGACGGACGCCAGGAGTCCGCAAAGAAGTCGGTCTTCAAGGAGGCCGAGAGTTCTGGTGGGCCGAACACCGGAGGGGCCGGCGAACCGGTCCCCGATTCCGAGTTCAAGGCACCACCGGCGGAAGAGACTGCCGGTGGACGAACTGCATCCCCCGCGGACGAGCAACCTGCCGCGGAGACCACTGAATCGACTTCCAGCGAAAGCGGAGTGGGGCCGGCACATCAGACCGGCGTAGGGAGGAGCGAAGACAAGAGTGGCAACATATGACTGACGATCCACGTCCCGAAATTCAGTCGAACAAGGACCTCGACGCGCTGTGCCGTCGGTTGGCCACCGTGGTCGAAGAGCGTGGCCTGACAGTCGCCACAGCGGAATCGTTGACTGCCGGGAACATCGCTGCACATCTGGGGAAGGCACCGAACGCGGGATCGTGGTTTTGTGGCGGGATCGTCGCCTATACCCGAGCGGTCAAGCATTCCGTTCTTCATGTTCCTGACGGCCCGGTCGTCTGCGAGGACGCTGCTCGGGTCATGGCACACAGCACTGCCACACTGTTCGGCGCGACGTTGGCACTGGCTGTCACCGGCGAAGCCGGTCCGGATACCCAGGAGAACGTTCCACCGGGAACAGTGTGGTTCGGTGTCGTCGACCATGGGACCGCGGAAACAGAGAAACAGGTTTTCTCAGGCGACCCCGAAGTAGTCCTGGGAGCGACCGTCGAGCATGCGATCCAACTACTTCTGCGTCACGCATCCGGTTGGCACACACCGATTTCGAGAGTTGGAATCTAGTCGACTATTCAACGCTTCGAACGGTTCTTCTTGTGACGACCTGTTTGTTTCGCAGGTGCCTGCGCGGTAGGAACCAGATGACCGTCGGCCGTGTATTTTTCGACTACGAGGTTCTTGCTGACTCCTCGGTTGGCATCCACTGCGCAAGTGATTGCTTCCATGTCGGAGTTGAAAGGTTCCTCGGTCGAAGAGCCGTCGGGCATCGTGATCTTGTACCGATCCATACATCGACTATTGCGGGTTGATCCGTCTCCGACAACCCGAGTTCACAGAAAATGTCGGTATGGGAATCAGCAGGAGTCCTAAATTACGAACAGAGTGTTCGGTTCACTTCGATCTCGCCGATTTCGAGCGTGTGCAAAGAACCCAGAACGCGGTCGATGCTCTCGTCGAATTCGAGATGATCGGTGAACTCCAACGCCGGCAATCCGATTGCTTCGGAACGCGCACAGGTCGTTGCATCCGCCCGGAAGCGTCGGACTGTGGTCCGCCGGTATCCCACGACCATGTTCATTTCGTACCTTCTCGGGAGCGACCTGCTCAAGTCCTTTCGTTCTGTCCGCGGGTCGAACTTTTCGCAGCCACTCGGGTGTGCCGTCGCAGCAACTGTGCTGCATACCGGTTCGCGAAGGGGTCAATGAGGATCGGAATTCTGTTGATCCATGTACTCGGCCTGAGGACAGGCGTGCGAGTGCGGGAGCAGTCAGAAATGTAGGCGCGGACGTATTTCGCGGGGACAAGTGTAGAAGTAGGAAATCTCCAGGGTTCAGAACCGACAGGGACGGAATCCTGTCGGTGGGGTGATCTAAGATGCAATCCAAATACCGACGCTCATGTCGGGAGACGGAATCTCGATTCGGGTCGGAAGTCGGAATTCAGAAAGCATCATTCGTTGGTGGTTGGTTAGACCTAGCTATTGCTCGTCAGTGCAGGACTTCGGTTCGCGCATTGCGTCAGCTAATCGATCAGAATCCAAGCGAACTGCAATGCGGAGTTCCGGAAGCCTTTCCGATACAGAGAACAGCCTGCGAAAGGGTCAGGAATGGTCGATGCTGGAGTCGCTCTGCAACACGCAGTGGAACGCGCCGTCGCTAGTGGCAATCGAGAATTGGAAGAACTCGATGCCTCGATCAGTTCTCTGGTCAAACAATTTGCACTGACGGCCGAGGCACCTTCACCGGCCACATCCGGGGCAGGTCTCAGCCGTGAGCTTGCCGAAATCTCGGACGGGTTCGAGCGCAGCCTTCGCGCTCACTTGGCTGACCAGCGCCGTGTGTTATCGACGTTCAACATCGCCTTCTTCGGCAGAACCGGAGCGGGAAAGAGCACGTTGCTCTCAGCGTTCGGTGGGCTCGACGGTGGCTATGTCTCACCCGGTGAAAGCGATTGGACTACCGACGTAACCGAGATCGAATGGCATAGCTGTCGGCTATGGGATACGCCAGGCATAAATGGATGGGGGCGCACTCAGTCGAGAGTTGATCTCGAGGAAACCGCAAGGCGAGCCGTCGAGATTGCAGACGTGGTTCTCTTGTGTTTCGACAGCCAGAGCCAGCAAGATTCGGAGTTCACGAAAGTCGCTCAGTGGGTGCGTGCGTACGGAAAGCCTGCCGTGGCGGTGCTGAATGTGCGCAACCTCCGCTGGCGGCACCCCGCCAAGGTAGCGAGCCAATCTGCGCGCCAATCACTGTCTCGCGCAGTTCGAGAGCATGTCGATTCGATCGCAACAGAGTTGGCCAAGATTGATCTTCCATCCGCCCCCATCGTCGCGGTTCAAAGCCGCCGGGCGTTATTCGGTCGCGCGCGTACTCCGTTCAAAGGCCCTGCGGGACGGAATTTTCTGTCGGATCGTGAGCAGTTCGGCGTGGAATACCTCAGCCAATGGTCGAACTTCGGAGTGCTGGAAGAACTTCTCACTGCGTCGATAGTCGAAGGTGGTGCCGAGCTACGGCAAACTTCGCTGCGCGAGGGCTTTCGCGGTGTGCTTGACCTGACCGCTGACAGGCTCGAGCGACTGATCGAGGGCATAGATCCCAGAGTTGCTGCCGCGGAGCGCCAGATCGACCAACTTCTGGACGTCTTGGGGTATATAGACGGCGATGAGCGAGCAAAGTATCTCGGCCGTGATAATGGTCTGGATCTCCTGTCCGCTTTGGAAGACACTCGTGGACAGACGTTCACAGCAACTCCCGAAGGCACGCTCGATCGACATATGAGCCACCTGATCAAATCGCACCTGTCGGGACTTCGTGAAGCTTCTATCGTGAAATCAGATGAACTGGCAGCCACTGTTTTCGAGAGTGGCAACTCAATCGACGACGAATTGTTCAGTAATACAGTTTTCGCGATGAACGACATCCAAGCGGCAGTTGTGACGGTTTGGAACTCGAAGGCAGCATTCCTGATGAGGGAACTGAAGCTGGCGAGCGTCGACGAGGCGCCCGACATCACCGGATCGTCGACCGATTCGGCGACCTTGGATGGGCATGCAGGTCGGATGAAGTCGAACCTGGCCAGGTCCATGAAAATCGCCGGGATGGCCGCCGGTGGTGCGGCGGGTGCCATTTTTGTTCCAGCCGTCGCGAACGTCTGGAATCCTGTTGGTTGGGCGGGGGCGGCCGTTGCAGTCGGGTTGGGTGGCGCATCCCAAGCCGGTCGCTACATCGGCGAACGGGTCGCCGCAAGCACTGAAAAGCAGGGCGCTCTGGCAAGATTCGATTTCGGGTGGCAATCCAGATCTGCAGTTCATCGGACTTACGATCGGATCGAGCAGGAACTGCGCGAGCATGGACGAGATCTGTCTTGGCAAGTAGCCGAGCCCGTTCTGTCAGAACTGCTGGGCGAAGCACTTGCGTTGCGAAAGGATCGGAAGGACGCAGCTCATCTGGCAGCTCGCCTCCGTCAGGCATCGGAGTCGCTTCCGCCGGCGGTAGATGCAAAATCGGTTTTGGAACGTGCGCAAGCACGCGTCCTGGCCGACCATTCGGCGCTGCCGCCGGGCGAGGGTGGGGCTTCGGGAGCAGATGCGAGGGGCTCCGTATCCGGACGTAAAGTCTGGTTGGGTGAAGATTGGTTCGAGTCCGGATGCCTGGACAAGAATGCGGTTGAGACGGAACGACTTCCGGTCTTCGTAGAACGGGACAACGTGGATCTGTCGAGCCTGAAGCAGGCACTTTTGAAAGCATGGGGCCTACCCTCCGATTCGTCTGTCGCCGAACTGATCCGAGAGATCGAGGACGCGACCGTCCTTGATGCGCAGATGCCGGGTGCTTCGCACAGCCAGGTAGCAATCAAGCCGGCCATCGTCGTGCTGGGTGACTACAGTTCGGGGAAGTCCAGTCTGATCAAACGTTTGCTGGTGGAGATGAGCGGTCAGGTTCCTGCGAACCTCCGTGTACGGGGTGGTGCGGCGACAAGCGCGGTTGAGCGTTACGACCTCGGACATATCCAGTTGCTCGATACGCCAGGGTTTCAGAGTGGCAATCGCGAACACGACGCCTTGGCGTTGAAATCTGCCGGCGAGGCTGCGCTTGTACTCGTCGTATTGCACGTCAACTTGCTCATCGGCGACATGACCCTTCTCCAAGGGATTGTCGAAGGGACACGCGAGACTGTTGCCAAAGGTACTCGAACGATCTACCTGATCAATCGATCTGATGAGTTGGGCGTCGATCCCACCGCCGCACCGGAAGACTTCCTTCTGCTGAAGGATCGCAAGAAGGCGGAACTCATTGCGGCGTTGGGTTCATGTGGGATCGAGGTGAACGCGAACCAGGTTCACGTTCTCTCCGGTGATCCGTTCGGAGAGATCGGCGCGCGTACGGACGTCAGCCGTGAAGATTACGCGCAGCACCGCGATTGGGACGGTGTCGAACCCCTCGTGCGGATGCTCGACTCGTACTCGAGAAAATCGGGGAGTGCCGGTGTGAGCGGAGCACAGCTCGATACAGCAGTGAATATGCTGCTGCAGGGGCGCAATCGAATTGAGCAGAAGGTTGCGGAGTTGCGGGGTGAGGAGACGGCCCGAACCTCGCTGGAACAGTCAATTCGAAACTGCCAGCAGGATTCTGAGTTACTGGAGAAGTCGCTTCGGCAAGATGCGCAGCGAGTCGTCGAGCCCTATGCGAATAGGTACACGGCTTACGCGGTTGGACAGGATCGTGGGGGTGTCGAGGACATTCCCGCCGCGTTGAACGCGTTGTGGGCGAACAGCGACCTCGACTCGGATATCGATCAGTTCATGATCAAAGCCCAACAAGAAATCGAGACTTGGTTCCGTACGCACGCGTCGACAATCGGGCGTGAAATGGATGCGCTGGCCTTTACGACGGTGAGGCACCGTGCCGAGGATCCCGAATCAGAATTTAATGGTGTGGATGCGGGGAATATAGCTGCGGGTGCGGCCAAGGGAGGCTCTGCGTTCGTGAGAGCGATTGCGAATCGCGACACGGTCTACGCCATCGGCAAGGGCATCGGGGTGAAGTTCAAGCCTTGGGGAGCTGTGAAAGCCGCCGGCAGGGTCGCAAAGGTTGCCCCGATCCTGGCCGCAGCCGGAGTGGCTGCCGATGCACACGCGATGGTCAAGGGCGAACTCTCAACGAATGCTCGTGAGGAGCAAAGGCGTGAGGCGGCGGGGGTCATCGAGGAGGCCGCAGCGGATCTCGTGCATCAAGTACTGAACGGCATAGAAGAGAACGGGCCGATACCGGTCCTTCGTGTCTCCGCAGCCTCTTTGGCCGAATACGCGAAGTTGCTCGAGAGTCAGCGACTAGTCGCAGCCGATGAAGAACGCGCGCTGATGGATACGCTCTCGAAGGTCGAACGGTTACTGTCTCAGGTTGAAAATCTGCGCGAATGCGAACGGAGCGGTGAATGAACGACATCGATGTGCTGAAGGTCAACGAATGGCTGGCCAGCCTGCCCGGTGGTTCCCTCGCAGAGAATTATGCCGAACAATGGCAGCAATTCGACTCGATCGATGCGCCTGTGATTACGATCTTCGGATCGTACGACACTGGCAAGAGCTCGCTTTCCGACGTCTGTTGGTGGATGGTGAAGTGAGGGTGCCGGATTGGCTCACGATCAGCGCTCGGCACGAGACATTCGACGTCAATGGTGTCGAGCTGGCAGGCGTCGTTCTGCGGGACACGCCGGGTCTGGCAATTGGGGCGAAAGATGCTCGGGGCGTGATGAACACGCAACGTGCAACCGAGGCAATTGGCTTAACCGATATAGCAATCATCACCGTCACAACGCAATTGGCAACCGGTGAACATCAGGCGCTTCGCGAGATCGTCGGGAGCGGATGGACGTCCGATAGCCTTTGGTTCTCCATCTCCAGGTTCGACGAAGCGGGGATCGATCCGGATGATGATCTCGAGGGGTACAGGCAACTGGCGGCTCGAAAGGCAGTGGAACTATCCGAATCATTGGAGTTGTCGGCCGAGTACCCCATTTTCGTTGTCGCCCAAGATTTTGCTCAGATGGCAGGATCGGCGAGGGATGTCGATGCTGAGGTTTGGGACGACTCGCGTCAGTGGGACGGTATGGATGCCCTCTCCGCGGCGATCAAGACAGTCGGGGCATCTGACTTTGTTGCGCTGAGAGCGTCGACTGAGCGACGGTACTGGCGCCAAACAGTTGCCAGAATTGTCGCTGAGCTGAGAACTCAGCTGGATGCTTGTGCCCCGCTTGCTGCTCAGGCCGACGCCACAGCAGGTCGTCGTCGTCAATCGCTTGTCGCACTCGAAAGTGTCGACTCCGCGGCCAGAGACGACCTACGCGGTGCGTTGGGTGAAGCTACCCGAAGGGTCGTAGAAAGTGGAGTACTGGACCAATCGGAAGTGGTTGCGATCCTGCGGCCCACTCTTGTCGATTGGTTCGGTAAGCACCAACGTGAATTGGATCGATTGCGTCAGGATGTAGGGAAATCGGCGGAGCGCCAGCGAAATCAGCCGTCTTGGGGAAAGCTTGAAGGGCTTGCGGCGAAGATCGCCGATAGCAATGAACCCGCTGCTGCGGTCCAACTCACCGCATTTGCCCCCCACGTCAGCATGGTCGGAGCGTTGTTGATCAAGCGATTGCGCGACTTCGAGCGTGGCCCGAAGGGAGCATTTTCCGGAAAGGGCGTAAATCGGGGCTCGACCAGTCGACGCTCTGAGTCGAATGCGTGGTCGTTGAGCGACGGCGCCGATATTGCCGCCTTCCTGTTACCGATAGTTGTTCAAATCGCCGCTTGGGTTGACGAAGTTCGCATGAATCGGGCAGTGGCTTCGCAAGAGCAGAAGTCGCGGGACGAGCGGCGGGGTAAGTTGGCTGCCGCGGTGAGCGCAATCGCGCTCGATTCGTGGAGTGAAGCTATTTCCGAAGTTCGGAACGAAATCGACGATGCCGGTGTGCACGCAGAACTATCTGAAGGACTTCATGATTCGATCGCGAAATTGCAGACCGCAATATCCGAGGGCGAGGGTTTGTTGTAGATCTACCGCGAGACGGCGACTGACTGTTACGGCAAGGTCTCATCGGCAGGTCGGTGCTCGTCGGTACCACTGGTCCGGGGTGACTTGCGCAGCATCAACGACCTGATCGATCGTCAGTGCAAGTTGTCCAGTGCGGACATAATGGCGTGCGTCGGTGTTCAATTCGATCGTGAGGTGCAGACGCGCGGTCAGCGCTTTCTGTCCGGCGAAATCGTCGTCGACAGGGCCTACCCGGAGAGAACTGTTCCCCGTACGCGAAAATTCTTGTCGCGAAACGTGTTCGATCATTCATCGCGGCAGTTTCTTCGGCGGGCCCAGGTCGAGCTACATGTTGGGTAGGACCACGACGAAGAACCAACCGCTCAGGGCAAGACCGATGACGCCGGTGAAGAGGCCGACTATTGCATCCCAGGGCAGCTGGCGGGCATTCGAGAGCAGATGCCCGCCAGACTTCTTCGGGTGACGTCGGAGCGCGAAGATTCCTGTTGTAATGGCGCCCGCCCCGAGCAGGATGCCGAAACCGAAAGCCCAGAACAGGAGTACCGACAGCGCGCCGAGCATCTCCGACCGCTCACTCCAGCGTGCGATGCGCTGTGTTTCGGTGGGCGGAGGCCACTTGTGTGAGGGCGACAGAGCTGCTCCGAAACGGCGGGTGTGATGACGAATTGACTGGTCGCTGAGAAACATTGTCCACCACGCCTGGAGTTGAGTCGATGTGCCGCTGGTATCTACTCGTCTACCCCGTCTTCGCGGATATATGCCGCTGAATTCGGGGCTAGGTGGTGGTCGCTTCTTCCCAGGAATTTCCGTTCCACACAATGGCGACGGGGTACTCGTTGTTCACGCCGTCTTCCCAATAGTCGATGATGCCGTGTCGCTCTGATTCGAGTTCGATCCAGCCGATGCTGAATCCCCCGCGGAGGATGCGTTGGGCTCGTCGGTTGATCTCGTCCAGCGAACTGCAGAGCCCTCGAACTCGGGGCTCGATCCAGTCCGCGGAGGGATCGAGGATGGTGATCTCCAAGATGCTCGCGTCGCTCAGCGGAATCTCGATCAGAAGCTCGCCGGAATCCCGCACCTCTCGAGTCGATCGATTCTCATAGGCGTGCAACAGCTCTCGCGATTCGAATAACGAAGGTTTGCCACCGGACCGTCGAGACCAAGCGAAGCGCTGCACGGACATATTGTCACCCACGAATTGCAGGAATGTCATTCGATCTGAACGAGTCATTCGATGTGAACAAGCCCCTCGAGAGCGTCCAGTACCCGGTCCAGCCCGAACTCCCACGCCGCCTCGGGGCTGTACGGGGTGTTCTTCGCTTCTCCCGCCGCGCCGCCGACGCGCTGAGCCAACGGGAAGTCGTCGCCGAGGTAAGCGGCCAGGCGTTGGTTCCAGGAGGACCACACCTCGGCCATGTCGGCTGCGCGAGGGTCGGGGCGCCGTGCTTGCGCCGAGGATCGGGCGAAGTCGGCGACAAATGTCAGGGCGGAGTCCCGGTCGATGTCGGTCAGTCCCGTGCGGTCGAACGCGTGAAGTTCGTGGTCGTACTTCGCGATAGTTCCCGGACCCAACGCGGAGCGCTGATCGGTGATGTCGAGGAGCCACCAATGCTCCGCATAGAGGGCAAGTTCTTCCTTTGCGACCCGACGAACGCGTTGGCGCCACGTCAGGTTTCCGTACGGCAGACGTGGGCTGTTCGCGTGTACGGCGTCGACCATGAGCACCAGCAGATCGTCGCGGGATCCGACGTGGGTGTAGAGCGCCATTCCCGAGATGCCGAGGTCGGTGGCCAGGCGACGCACGGTCACGGCGTCGAGGCCGTCGGTGTTCGCGACGGAGATGGCGACGTCGACCGCCTGTGAGGTGGTGACCTTCGCCCGCGGGCCACGGGCGCCACCCTTCGGTGCCAGGGGGTGATCGCGCCAGAGTAGGTCGATCAGTTCGCGTGCCATCAGTCGTCTCCAGAAATCGGGAATACCTCAACGGTGGTATACCTTATACGGTGCATACTGTATGCACTGCACAAGGTTTATGATCATGGAGGCCACGATGAAAATCACCAGCACTGCTCTGTCCTTGAACGTCACCGACACGGACGCCTCGGCCCACTTCGCGAAAACTCATTTCGGTTTCACCGAGGCCATGGCCGACGACGGCTTCGTTTCCCTGAATCATCCGGATGCCGGGGTCAACGTGGTCTTCCTGCGCACCGGGCTCGGGACGTTCAAGCCCGACTTCGTCGCAGGTCCGGCCGGCCAGGGCATGCTCATCGCATTCGTGGTCGATGACGTCGACGCGGAGTTCACCCGCATCGCCGCCGAAGGCGCCTCCGTCGTCACCGAGCCGGAGACCGAACCGTGGGGCGAGCGCTACTGCCAGTTCGTCGATCCCAACGGCATCGTGTGGCAACTCGTTCAGTGGATGTGAGGAACCCGCGTGCTCGGCTCGGCGGCGCGCGGCACCGAACGTAACCAGAGGGCGCGTTCGACGGACTGGGCTTGGAAGCGCTGCGGTGAGATTCCGTGCGCAGTGCGAAACGCTCGGCTGAACGCGGGCAGGTGCGCGTAACCCAGGTTCCTCGACACCGTGCCGGGTGCAATCCCGAGTTGTAGTTGGGTGCGTGCCTGGGTCATCCGAGAAAGGGATCGCCATTGCGGATACGTGGTGCCGGTCTCGGTCCGGAACTCCCGGCGCAGCCCGGCCGCGTCGGTGCCGAACTCCTGGGCCCACTCCTCCAGAGTGCGAGGGTCGGCCGGCCGGGCGGCGATTGTCGCTGCCAGTCGCGTGGCAATCGAATCGGCATTGCCCTCATTTGAAACCGATTGCGCGAGTGGCCCGGTGGCGATGATGTCGAACACCGCGGTGCTGTCGTGGCCACGCGGGCGCAAGGGTGTGTAGGCGGCGACGAAAGTGTGCAGCAATGCCAACTCGTCATCGGGGGAGAATTGGACGGTCTCGAGAGCGTCGGCAGATACGGTCGACCCGTTCGAGGCACGGAAGCCGAGCGGGAGCAGCAGTGATCCGGACGGAACTGTGACTGTATTGCGCACGCCTGCAGGCAGAATCATGGCCTCGCCGGTGCGCAGTTCCCAGCTGCGGTGGGCGACATCCACCCGGGCTCGGCCTCGGTAGACCCACACTGCAACGTGGGCTCCGTTGACGCGCGGCCACGTCGCGTTGGCCGGTATCGGTGGCGCGGTCTCGCCGGGTTGTCTGGACTCTGCGAGCATGCGGACCAAGGCCTGGTCATCGTCGGTTCGCGCACTGCGATCGGACGGACCGGAGAGGGTCCGTCGGCGATAGTCGCTCGGGCTCTCTCCCATCTGGGCTCGGAACGCGCGAGTGAATCCGCTGCCCGTTTCGAACCCGACTTCGTTTGCTATCCAACTGATCTCGCGGTCTTGCTTCAGGTACTCCAACGAGGCGGCGATCCGCGCTCGAAGTCGCCAGCGGGTGAAGGTGAGGCCGGTCTCCTCCACGAAGTACCGCTGGAGCGTTCGAGTGCTGATCCCGGCGCGCTTCGCGAATTGTCCTTCGGTGTCGTCGGTGCCAGGTGTTCGCAAAAGGGCGTGCGCGATTTCGAACGCTTCCCGTGAGTGCGGCAATCGCGGCAGCGACGTGGACCCGTCGTCTGCCCGGGCGATCATCTCGAAGAGAGACGCCGGTTTTGCCGCGTCCCCGCGTAGATAGCCCAGATTGTGAACGAACTCGTGGATCAGTCGGTCTTCCCAGCCGGGCGGAACGCGCAGCCGTGTCACGGTGGCCGGTCCGTCGGTTACGCCGTCCGAGGGTGGGAGCAGAATGGGAAACGCGACGGAATCCGAGTCCGTCTCCATTGCGTATCGTGCGCCCGCCGGGATCCACAGCAACTCGCCTGCCGGCACCTCGTAGACGGTCGATCCGGTCCTGACACGTCCGCTGCCTGCAAGAACCCAGAACAGTAAGGGTGAGCGGCCCGTGCTGGGCTCGGTGCGGCCGGCACGGATCGGGCCCATGTAGATCTGGTCCGACCTTCCCAATAGTGGTAACACGTTGGCGCTCCTGGACAACCCTTGCTACTTAAGTATGGCTAACTTTACCTCCGGTCCGTCTGCATTCGCAGCGGCGCACCTTCGTACCTTCAGAAAGCCACATACTCATGCGCAGATCTCTACGTCCGACGGCGGCAGTACTCGCCGCGGTCGTCGCCCTCGCTCTTGCCGGCTGCTCCAATTCGTCCGGTAGTGACACCGGAACCGAGGGCAATCAGACAACCTCCGGGTCCACCGAGGGATGGCCACGCACCGTCGAGCACGGCGGCCGCAGTACCGAGATCACCGCAAAGCCGACTCGGATCGTCTCCACCTCGCCGTCGTTGACCGGCACACTGCTTGCGATCGGTGCTCCGGTGGTCGCGAGTGCGGCGACAACGCCGTCGGGAATGACCGACAGCCAGGGGTTCTTCTCCCAGTGGTCGGGCGTGGCAGCTGATCGTGGCGTCGAGGTGCTCTACCGAAATCTCGAGCTGGACCTCGACGCAATCGAGACCTTCGAGCCCGATCTGATCATCGGGTCCGCCAACGGCGGCGACTCGACGCTCGACGCCTACGCGCAGCTGAGCGACATCGCACCCACCGTACTTCTCGACTACGGCGCCAGTTCCTGGGAGGAGCTCGCAGATCAGCTCGGGACCGTCACCGGACTCGAGAGCGAGGCCGCCGAGACCGTCGACGAATACGACAGCTGGGTCACCACCCAAGCCGCGAAGATCACGCTTCCCGAGCAGCCGGTGACGGCACTGGTCTACATGGGTGCCGACGGTGTCTGGACGTTCCGAGCCGACAGCCCGCAGGGCAATCTGCTGGCCTCGCTCGGCTTCACCTATGCCGAGCCTGCCGAGCAGTTCGTCGCGCCGGACAAGCGGGGAGCCTCCGGCGTCGCGATCGTCAGCTCCGAGAACATGTCTGCCGCACTCGACGGTTCGCAGACGCTGTTCGCCGTCTCGATGGGACCCAAGGACGTGGAGAAGCAACTTGCCGCCGATCCGCTTCTTGCCAATCAACCTGCGGTCAAGGGTGATCGGGTCTACGCGATGGGTACGGCGGCTTTCCGTCTCGACTACTTCAGTGCAAAGCAGACAGTCGAGTCGCTGGTGTCCACGTTCGGTGGATGACCGCGTGGGTATTTCTGCACCGTCCCGGACCGCACCGCCCCGGACCGAAGCGCCGCTGAGGTCCGGGACGGCCGCGCGTGCGGGGTTGTTGGTCGTCGTCTCCATCGTCGTGATCGTGCTGGCATCCGTCGGAGGACTCGTCCTCGGCTCACGCAACATTCCCGTCTCCACGGTGCTCGACGCAGTTCTTTCCTACGACGCCGGTAACAACGAGCACTTGATCGTGATCGAATCACGTTTGCCTCGAACAATTCTCGGGCTGGTGGTCGGGTCCGCACTCGGACTGGCCGGTGCGCTGATGCAGTCGATCACCCGCAACCCTCTGGCCGATCCGGGGCTACTCGGTGTGAACGCCGGAGCGTCAGCGGCAGTCGTGATTGCGATTGCTTATCTGGGGGTGACTTCGGTCGGCGGTTATCTGTGGTTCGCGCTGGCCGGCGCGGCCGTAGCCTCGGTGGGGGTGTACATGTTGGGGTCTGCGCATCGCAGCGCCGCGACCCCAGCGCGCATGGCGCTTGCCGGTGCCGCTGTGGCAACGGCGATCACGGCGCTCACCAGCATGGTTCTCATCAGCAACGAGGCCGCATTCAATCAGTTCCGATTCTGGGCAGTGGGTTCGTTGCAGGGGCGCGGCGGAGACGTGATCGTCACCGTCCTTCCCTTCGTCATCGTCGGTATCGGGTTGTCGTTGTTGCTGATTCGTCCACTCAATGCGATCGCGCTCGGTGAGGACGTCGCGAAAGGTCTTGGCGCCCGCACCGGACCCGCTGGGGTCGGGTCCGCTGTCGCAGTCATCCTGCTGGCAGGGGCCGCCACCGCGGCGGCCGGACCGCTCGGATTCGTGGGGCTGGCCGCGCCGCACATCGTGCGGGGCGTCGTCGGACCGGATCTGCGGTTGCTACTGCCGTGTGTGCTCGTCGTCGCTCCGGCATTTCTGCTCTTGGCCGACGTTCTCGGTCGCGTTGCCACCGCGCCGGGAGATCTGCAGACGGGGATCGCGGTGGCAGTGCTCGGTGGTCCGCTATTTGTTGCGCTCGTTCGCTCGCGGCGAGTGGCGTCACTGTGAACATGATTGCCGCGCAGCCGGTCCCACCGCTGTTTCGAGGCTGGGTGGTTCGAATCGGCTCGTGGTCGTGGCGAATAGTTCCGCGAGTGCTGTTCGTAGCCATGACAATCAGTGCGGCACTTCTAGCCCTTTCCTTGGTCACGCTGATGTACGGAACCTTGGATCTGTCCTTGGGTGACGTGTGGCGCGCACTGCAGGGCGAAGGCACGCCAGCGGCGGTTCGGTCTGTCCAGAACCGCCGGCTGCCGCGGCTGATCACGGCGATCGGAGTGGGCGGAAGCCTTGGTGTGGCCGGCGCGGTTTTCCAGACGCTTTCGCGCAATGTACTCGGCTCGCCGGACATCATCGGTTTCACCACCGGCGCTGCGACTGCGGCGGTGGTTCAAATCGTGTTCTTCGGCGGCGGGGTCCTGCAGACCGCGAGTGCCGCTGTTCTCGGCGGCATGCTGACCGCATTGCTCGTGTACGCACTCGCTCGCAAAGACGGAGTTAGCGGCGGTCTTCGACTTGTCCTGGTCGGCATCGGCGTGGGCGCGATGCTGAGTGCCGTGATGTCGTTCCTGGTGGTGCGCGCGGATATCGACGACGCCACCGTGGTGCAGCAGTGGACGGCAGGTTCACTGACCGGGCGCGGTTGGCCACACGCGGTCAGCGTTGCGATCGCCGTCGGTGTTCTCGTTCCTGCTCTCGTCGTGGTGTCCAGGCGCGTCACCATGATGGAGATGGGCGACGACGCAGCGTCCTCACTCGGAATTTCCGTGGAGCGATACCGATTTGCCGGCATCCTGCTTGCGGTCGCGCTCACCGGAGCAGCGACAGCAGCTACCGGCCCCATCGCTTTCGTTGCGCTCGCAGCTCCCCAGATCGCACGACGATTGGCAAGGCGCAGCGGTGTTCTTGTCGCGACCTCCTTCCTGCTCGGCGCAGTTCTGCTGGCGGGTGCCGACCTGATCGCGCAAGCGGTCGAGGTCGGTCTCCGCACTCCGGTCGGTCTTGTCACCAGTCTGCTCGGTGGTGCCTATCTGATCTGGCTGCTGGCCCGTCAGGCCTGAAAACTTTGCTACGAAAGAGATCAATGACTACAGCTACGCCAGTGCCGCGGCTCCACGCCGAGAAGATCGAACTCCGTTACGCCGATCGAACCATCGTGGACGAGTTGACTCTCGAAATCCCCGACGGCGGGTTCACCGTGGTCGTCGGACCGAACGGGTGCGGCAAGTCGACATTGTTGCGTGCGCTCGGCAGAATGCTCACACCTCGATCGGGTCGGGTTGTGCTCGACGGTAACGATATTCGGTCCTACCGAACCAAGGACGTCGCTCGCCGAATCGCTCTGTTGCCGCAGTCCCCGCTTTCGCCCGGCGCGATCAGTGTCGCAGACCTGGTCTCCCGCGGCCGTTATCCGTATCAGAGCATGCTGCGCCAATGGTCGCCCGAAGACGAGCGCGTCGTCTCCGACGCGCTGGCTGAGGTCGGAATGCGATATGCAGCAGATCAATTGGTGGACGAATTGAGTGGTGGACAACGTCAGCGGGTGTGGATAGCCATGACCCTCGCGCAGCGTACTCCGGTGCTGTTGCTCGACGAACCGACCACTTTTCTCGACATCGCCCACCAGATCGAAGTTCTCGACCTGTGTTCCCAACTTCATCAGGCCGGTCGAACATTGGTGGCAGTCCTCCACGACCTGAACCTCGCGGCCAGATATGCCACGCACGTAGTCGCGATGCGGTCCGGGAAAATAGTCATGCAGGGCAGTGCCTCGGAGGTTTTCACCCCCGAGTTGCTGCGCGAAGTGTTCGACCTCGAGGCTCTTGTCCTCGAAGATCCGGAAACCGGACGGCCACTTGTTGTTCCGCGTGACCGCAGACCTGTCAGTCAGCTACCCGTCCAGAACTGAAACCACGATCAGGAGAAAACGATGACAACCTCACCTCGCCCCGAAGAAGCCCGAAACGAAGAAACTTCGTCCTCTGCGTCGGTGAAAGCGCCACGCGGCGAAGACCACGACCGTGGCCTCAACGACGTGGTCGCTGTCGTGGAACGCGTCGAACGGCCGACCGAGAGCATCTCGCGCATCACCGTCCACTTGACTTCGTCGGCGGAAGACCCGAATTGGTTGCGTCCCAACGTCGCATTCCGCATCCAGCTCGGTCCGAAGTTCGGCGACGTCTCTCGCGTCTACACAGTGCGCACCTTCGACGCGTCGAGCGGTTCGATGACCTTCGACGTAGTGCTGCACGGCCACACCAGTCCGATGATGAAGTGGGCAGCCGACCTTCGTGTGGGTGACTCGTTCTCGCTCACCGGTCCCCGCCCGCACTTCCTCGTTCCCGAGGTCGCTGGTCGCCGCGTCGCGCTGTTCGCCGACGACACCGCGATACCTGCCCTCTATTCGATCCTGCTCCAGTGGCCGGAAGGACTGACCGGCGTCGGTTGGGTAGCCACCGGTGATGCAGGGGCTTTCGCGGAACTGCCCGTGATTCCCGGCCTGGAGTTGCACCACGTGGAAGGGCGTCTCGCCGAGCACGCTCTCGAACTCGAGAACCCAGGAGACTACGCAGTGTGGGGAGCCGGGGAGCGCGATGAGATGCGTTCCATCCGAGCGCATTTCCGTAAGACCGTCGGCCTGGCGAAGGACGATGTAGTTGTCTTCGGGTACTGGAAGCGCGGAGTGAGCACCACCGAGATCGATCAGAACCGACTTCGGAATTACACGAGCATCCTCGAAAATGGCGGCACACTTGCGGATATCGACGATCTGGCAATCGGGATCTGACGCGACTGCTGGATTCTTCAACCCGCGGCGTGTTCTTCCGGCACCAGGGAATTGCCCGGTGCGATGTTCGAGCAGTTGTTCGGCGAAGGATTCCCGTTGAAACGGTCGTTGAGCCAGGTGATGGCGCCGGGGAGCCAAAGCGCGCCACCCGGAACGTGACTGATGGTGTCGTACTGGTCGTACTGGATGGACAAACCTGAGTCGCAATAGCGAGTGGCGAGCGAGCGGACGTCCCCGGCGACCATGACTCCGTCGCCAGGGCCGACGCCCGGTCCACCTGGCTGGGTGCCCTCGAGGGCTCCGTTTGCGGCTTGAGCGATGAACATCGGGATGGTGGGTATCGGCGCGTTGCCCATGTTGATCTTGTTGGCGACGTCGACGTACTCGGGCACCGAGTTGGGGTTCGCATACTGTGGTTTGGCTAGGTCCTGCCAGGTCACTCCCGGGTACTGCAGGATGACGTTACCGATCGAGGCATCCTCGATGCGAGGTAGGAGTTCGCGTCCCCGATCGCCGAGATACGGATCGAAATCTATGTCGTAGGCACGGGCAAGTCCGACGACTGCCATCCCGACAACGCCTGCCCAACCGATGCTTCCGTTTGCGTACCGGAGGTTGTTTGCCGGGTTGACCAACAGTCCACCCTGGGCGGCGCCGATCAGGTCCTCGTTGATGTCCGGGGCGTAGTCCGGGGCGAGGATGGACGCCCAGTTGGTGGCGATTGCTCCGCCCGAGTATCCCATCAGGCCGATCTGGGCTGAGTCGGCAATACCTGTCTCGGGAGTATTCCGGGCGGCGCGAAGAGAGTCGAGAGTCATCATTCCGTATTCGGGTCCCGCAGCGAAGTCTGCGTTCGGCCCTTCGGTGTCGGGAATGACGACGGTGTAGCCCAGCGCCAGTAGGGGAGCGAACATGACCGCTTCGCCGGAAGCGAGAGTCCCGCCGAAGGCGACATTGCGTCCGCTGGTGGTCAGGCCGCCGATCAGGGTGTCCCCGGCGACAGCTCGTGACGGACCGTCTTCCGGGTTCAGTGAATCGTAAGCCGACTGGAACGAGACAACTTTGTCCGGCTGGGCATTGGGTGGTCGGAGAATCGATGTGACATTCGCAGACGGTCGGCCGAGGGCGTCGGTCGACCGGTACAACACCTGCACGGCCAGCAATGGGGCAGGAATGTTGACGACGTGGTAGGGCAAGGTTCTCGTTTTGAGAACGGCCCCAGGCGGATACGTCGACAGCGGTGCAGAACCGTCGTACTGGTAGAAAGAATCCGCCGACGGTTGCGCGGCGACAGTAGGTGCTGTGATGCCTGTGAGTGCAATGGCAGTCAGCGCCACCACTCCACGAAAGAGAATCCTTGATGTCACGATCGACCCTTCGATGTCGTATTTCCCTCGACGCTTGACGAACTGGTGTGATGACGAACACACGCTATCTTACTTTTGAGTAATAAACGAGAGAGTTTGTCGTGCTTCTTTGAATCACATATGGATGCAATGGGATTGAGGTCGCCACCGATTCCTGGATGATTCAATCCAGGATGAGATGTGTACGATACGACTAGTAGCTATCGCGCCGAACTGCTGCCTTGGGTCCCCCATGGCCGTTCAGGGGCGTCTGGTGCCGGGAAATGCTCTGTGCTGCACGGCATTGAAGGATGAAGGGGTAGACATGGGTAAGCGCGCTCCCGATGGCGATGTGTCTCGCGGCCCGGGTGAGGCAGAGACGGGCTTGCTCACTCCTCCGAGCGGTACACGTAGTGAGGTGGCCCACGAGAAGGCCCTCCGGTCGGCGGAATCTCTTTTGAAGTCCGGTGGCATGAAGGCTGCGACCATCGATGCGATCTCCGAACAGTCGGGCGTCAGCAAGGTGACTCTGTATCGGCACTGGCCGTCGCGGCAGGCGATCGCTGCTGAAGCATTCGGTGTGCTCATGGCTCGGCATCTGACGTTTCCCGAGACCGATAGTGCGCAAGCTGATTTGAACGACTATCTGGGTGACATCGGAGAGTTCTACCGGGGTCCACTCGGTTCGATCTTTGCCGAACTTGTCGGTGCGTGTGCCAACGATCCGACGACGGCGGCATACTTCCGCACTTTCTTTCTCGACGAACGTCGTAGAGGCTTCGCCGAACTGATTCGGCGATGTGTGAATTCCGGCTACTTCCGCGAAGACATCGACACCGAGGAAGCGATCGATCTGTTCTTCGGGCCGTTGATCTACCGGATGTTGGTCGGGCACGCGAGTATCGACGACAACACAGTGCGCTCGATCATCGATCACGCAGTTCGTGGGCTCCGGAGTGGCGACCAAGAGGATTGACTGTTGAGATCCCTTGTGCTGGAGAGGGTGATCCGCCCTCTCCAGCGTTGCGACGTGTGTCAATTCGGTACCGTCAGCTGAGCATCTTCAGGACGTTCTGGTACTCACCGTTCATCTCGGCATGACGAAGCGGCTTGGCGGCCTCGACCACGATCTCTGTGGCGTTGTTGTCAGCCTTCAACAGAGCAATGGTTTCTGCGACGTAATCATCAAGGGGTAGGGCAGATTCCGAGTTCTCCTGGCCCATCAGCGTGGTACGGACTCCTGGTGGGATGAGTTCGATGCACTGGATCGAGGTATCGGCAAGTTGTACGCGCATGCTCTCTGTGAAGAGATGAACAGCCGCCTTCGTCGCGTTGTACGTGGGCGTGATGGGTAGCGGGACGAAGCCGACAGCGGATGAGACAGTGACGATAGTGGCGCTGGGCGTCGTCAACAGATGCGGGATGAACTGGCCGACCAAGCGAATTGTCCCGAGGAGGTTCGTCGTAACCGTTCGCTCGGCGATGTCGAGGAAGTCCGGGTTCTTCAAGTCTTCCGGGTACATGATTCCTGACATTGTCACGAGAACGTTCAGGTCGGGGTAGTCGTGTGTAACGGATTCGTATGCCTCCCGAATGGAATTCGGGTCGTCCACATCGATGACGACGGTGCTGATCTTAGGATTCTTGTCCGAGATCTCCTGCAGCAGAGCGGAACGCCGTCCGCCGACGATTACCTTGTTCCCCTCGTTCTGTAATGCCAGTGCGAGTTCGAGACCGATGCCGGACGTTCCGCCCGCAATGAAGATGGTATTTCCTGAGATGTTCAACTTTTGAATCCTTGCTTTGGGAGGGGAGTCGACGTGACCACCGTGATCGATTTGAGTTGGGTGTATTCGTTGAGAGTCTCGAGGCAGAACTCTCGCCCGAGCCCGCTTTCCTTGAATCCTCCGAAGGGAACGCCGCCGCCCAGGTTGAAGTACTGGTTGATCCAGACGCAGCCCGCGTCAAGACGATCCGCGGTTTCCATCGCGTTTTTCAGGTTTGAGGTATAGATCCCAGCAGCAAGACCGTACGGGGTGTCATTTGCTTCTGCGATCACATGCTCGTAGTCGTTCCATCTGAGGACGCACAGGACCGGTCCGAATATTTCGTCCTGTGCGATTCGCATCGAGTTGGTCACCTCGAGAATCGTCGGCGCGACGAAGTTTCCGGCTTCGAATCCCGGCACTTGTATCAGATTCCCGCCTGTAATTAGCTGTGCGCCTTCGCCGATTCCTGATTCGATCATGGAGATCACACGTTCGGCGTGTTCCTGGTGGATCAATCCGCTCAGTTCGGTGTCCTCGTTCAGTGGCGGCCCGACTCGCATTGAGCGGAATGATGCGACAAGTTTTTCCACGAAGGTGTCGTAGATATCCTCGTGGATGAAGAGACGTGTTCCGGCCAAGCAGGATTGGCCGTTGCACATGAGGACACCCGCGGTGGCATCGGCGACCACTGCGTCTACATCCTCGATATCAGGAAACACGATGCTGGGACTCTTGCCACCGAGTTCGAGCGTGGTCGAGATCAGCCGTGAGGCTGCGGCGTGTGCCACGAGTCGGCCGACTTCGGTGCTTCCCGTGAAAGCGAGTTTGCTGACTTTCGGGTGGTCTATCAGGGCTGCGCCGGCCTCCCCGCCAAGACCAGGGACAACATTGAAAACGCCTGCGGGAAACACGTCGGCGGCGATCCTCGCCAGCTCCATGATCGAAACACAGGCATTTTCATCAGGCTTGAGTACCACGGTGTTTCCCGCAGCCAGAGCAGGTGCAATCTTGAACGCCGTCATCACCACGGGATCGTTCCAGGGAATGATCTGTCCGCAGACGCCCAACGGCACTCGCTTCGCGACCAGGTATCCCGATGCCAACTCGCGGCCGAAGCCATGGTGGGCCAACGAGATTGACGCGAAGTATCGCAGGTGCGAGATGGCGGCTCGATAGTCCTCTCGCATCTCCCTGATATGTCGCCCGGTATCCCTGCACTCGAGTTGGGCAAGTTCTTCGGCTCGATCCTCCACGAGCATGGCAAACTGCAAGATTTGTGCGGATCGTTCTTCTGTGGTCAGGTTCGCCCACGCCGGAAATGCCCGCCTGGCGGCTTCGACCGCATCATCGATCTCCGTGGGCCCGCACCGAGACAGTGTGGCGAGTAGAGCGCCGGAAGCGGCGTCACGCGCCTCGAATGTGGATGTGCCCATGGCTTGGAACGCTCCATTGATGAACGCACCGTATTCACGAACTGCTTGACCCTCCATGGGACCTCCTAGGTCGGTCAATCATTGACTTCAAAAGTGTACTGTACGTTTCGTACACTTGTCGATGATTGTTAGTACCCGCAGCTGAAAAGGGTTGGAAGAAAGGCCAGCTAGAGCAGTGTTCTGCTCGTGTTCTCAGGACCTGGCGGCAAGAACGCCGGCCGCCTGCTTCATTGCTTGTGAGACGTACCCGGTACCGATTTTGACGCCGCCCAGCCACTCGGTGAGTCGGGCCGCTTCGGCCTCCAGAGAGCGCCGCGCAGACGCTGACACGGGTTCGATGAGGCGCAGATGGACGACCCCGGCTTCGTCCTGGATCCAGCAGCCCACGACGCGGCCGTCGACCCATGCGCTGGTACCGGCGTTGCCGCGGGTGTCGAAGAGTTGGTTGCGGTGCGGTCCGAGATAGAAGTCGCGGCCCTTCCAGCCCATGATCGTCGGGTCGAGCACGGGCAGGAGCGTCACCCAAGGACCGGGATCCCCTACCTCCGCGACGTCGTTCGGCAGCAACCAGCCTGTGCCACCGCCGTCGAGTGTGACTGCAACGGCATCGAGTTCGGCGAGGGCAGCCCGGACGACCGTCTTCGTCGAGCCCAACCACCAGACGATGTCGTCTTCCGTCCCCGGCCCGAAGGTGTAGAGCCAGCGTCGGACTATTTCTCGGTATCCGTCTGCGGGTTCGACGTCAACGGATTCGAGAGCGACGGGGGCGTCGTCGAGCCAGTGCCGAGTAAGAGTCCACAGTGGGCGCGAGGTGGGGAAGCGTCCGGTGTTGGTGCCGCGCATGATGTCTGCGGTGGCCCCGAGGTGAGTGAGAACCCTGGGTGCCGACCAGATTTCACCTGCCGAACCCTCGACCTTCACATCGATCATCGGCACCGCCTGACGGACGTCGACTGCTGAAAGCCCTTCAGGCGCATCGGCCAGCAGTGACAGTACCTCGGAGCGTGCGCGATCGAGCCAGTCGTTGCCGTCGACGGCGAGTCCGGCTTTGACTACGTCCTTGGACATTCGAGCACGCTCGGTGTTGGCGACCCGGGCGGACGCACTCGACCACGCGGCCGGCAGCAAGTCTCGGGGAAAAGTGAAGAGTGTGCGGCGCATTGCCAATTGCTTCACGAGGCTTCGCTGCTCGTACAGGGCGCGGTCGACGTCGGCGGCGTCCAACGACCGAACCCTCGCCCAGCAGGACAGGTAGACCGTCGCCGACTCGGTGGCGTGAAGCACCGTCATGGCATTGGTCGCAGCTTCGGGAGAATCGACGAGGAATGCGGGAGCCAGCGCATGACGTATGCCCATGCGTGCACGGCGTTCGTCGTCGGAGACATGGCGCATCAGGACATCGTGCCACAGTCCAGGTGCGACGTATCGGCTAGTTGCGCGAGGGTTCGGTTGCGCCAGTAGTCGTCGTGTCGGAGATGGGTGATTGCACCGGGCGTGGTCGCGAAGGTTGCAAACCCTGCGGCTTCGACGGGGATCTGCAACCAGGCGGAGATGACGAATGTGTGTGCAAAGCCGTGTGTTACGACGATGTGGTCGTGGTCGAGGTCGGTCATCAATTCGTGAACGCATTCGCCGACCCTCGACGCGATTTCGCGGCGGGTCTCGGCACCGGCAACGGGGCCACGGTGATCGAGGCGGTTGTCGTCGGGAGCCGGGACCTGCCGCTGGGCCAGCCAGGAGTTCGGGCGCCCTTCTGCTTCTCCGAAGCTGATTTCGCGCAATCGAGAGTCTGTTGTCGCCGGAACTTCGAGTGTCCGGGCGATGATTGCGGATGTCTCAGAGCATCGTTCGAGGTCGGACGAGGTGATGCAGATCGGGCGCGAAGCTCCTGTGCGTCGACGCTTCATCTCTTCGGCGATCATTTCTGCATCACGCCGGCCGGCAGGCGTGAGAACCGAATTGTGCCAACCCCCGACCACATCCTGCGCGGTGTGTTCGGCATGAGGATGAGTGACGACGTAAAGATCCTGCACGAGTCCCCTTTGCTTACACCTTTTCCGGCAACAGTATTCCAGGATTGAGGATTCCACGTGGATCCCAGGACGATTTGATCAACTGCATTGCGGCGATATCGGCCTCAGTGCGCCCCAGCGATATCCACGGCGACTTCGCGCGACCAATCCCGTGCTCGGCGCTGATGCTTCCATGGTGGGCGGCGACGAGTCGGAACACCGTATCGGTCAGTTCGTGGGCGACCCTCGGCTCCGCATCCAGAAGGTTCACATGAATGTTTCCGTCGGCGAAGTGCCCGAACAGGATTGGTCGAACGAGGGGGAAACGATCGACCAACGTCTCTCGGAGGCTTTCGATGAACGTTCCCATCACGGACAGGGGGACGGAGATGTCGAGTTTGACCACCGGCGTCGTCGACGAAGCGCTGATGCTTTCGGTGTGGCTTTCCCGCAGGGTCCACAGCTTCCGCGCCGGACCAGGCTCTACAGTCGCGTCCTCGATGAGATCGGCAGAGTCGGAGAGAACCTCCAGGAGCGACTCTTCCGTCTCGCGCGGCGACGAAACCTCGATCAGTGTGTACATCGGTGAAGGGGTGCCGAACGGGCGACGTGCATCGGTGTGTGCACAAACGAGGGAGATGCCGTCGTCAGTCATGATCTCGGCGGCTTCGACGGTCAATCCGCTCTGACGCACGCGATTACACAAATGAAGCGCTTGATCGACGTCGCGCACACCGGCGAGCACAACCTGGGTGTCGGTCGCGGGGGTGACCAGCTTCATCAAGACCTTGGTGATGACGGCAAGAGTTCCCTCGCTGCCGGCGAGTAGCCCTGGAATGTCGTAGCCGACGTTGTCTTTGACGAGTGGCGTCCACCTGCTCAGGACGGAACCGTCGGCGAGTACTGCCTCGATGCCGAGGATCTGCGCCCGTGTATTTCCGTATCGGACCATGCGTGTTCCACCGGCATTGGTCGCGACGATGCCGCCGAGTGTCGCCGATTCCTTTGATGCCAAGTCGATTCCGAATCGAAGTCCGTGTGCAGAGGCAGCAAGGTCGGCGCGGGCAACGGTCACGCCGGCGCCGGCTGCGATTGTCCGGCCGATGGGATCGACGGATTCGATCGTCTCTAGACGTCTGGTGCTCAGCACCACGGACCCAGCCGAGGCGATTCCGCCCCCGACCAGTCCGGTGTTTCCGCCTTGAGGTGTGACGGGAACCCCCGCGTCGAAACAGGCTCGAAGCACCGCAGACACTTCGGAAGTGTTGCCCGGTCGAATGACCGTGATCGCGTCGCCGATCCAACGTCCCGTCCAGTCGCGTGTGTAGCCCTCGATCAGTTCGGGATCGGTGAGGACGTGCGCTTGGCCGACGATCTCCGCGAGGGCATCGAGAAGCCTCGCATCTGTTGCAGGTTCGCGTGGTTCCGTGAGTGTTCGGGGGTTCATGTGCAACCTTGTGATCGATCGGGTGACAATTCTTCGGAAGACAAGCGGTGGAACTTCCGTGAACTCGATCCTCCGACCTCAGGTGATGCCGTGTCCAAGACCAAGTAGTGACACGACCATCTGTTCTTCTTATAATCGCCGTATGAACCTGCAGCGCGCCCGTTATCTGATCGCTCTGTCGGATCACGGCAGCTTCACTCGCGCCGCAGCGAACGTCCACGTAGCGCAGTCGGCGCTCAGTCAGCAGATCAAGGTGCTCGAGCGCGAACTCGGGGTGCCGTTGGTGGATCGTCGTGGTCCACAGTTCACCTTCACCGACGCCGGCCGGGTAGCGGTACGAGAGGCGCGCTTTTTGCTCGGGTGTGCGGACCGGGCGGTCGAACGAATTCGGTTGGCCGCGCGTGGTGTGGATGGGGAACTGCGCATCGCGTACACCCGCTCGTGGGCAGGCGGCGCAGTCGCGGATCTGGTCAGCACCTATCGAAAGCTGTACCCGGGCGTGGAGGTCGTCGTCCATCGTGGCACTTCAGCGCAGACAGTTGATCTCGTCCGAAGCGGAGCGGTAGACATCGCGGTTGTGCGCCCGCCACTCGATGACGGTGATCGCGAACTTCCCCTGATTGTCCTCGATTCGGAACCGATACTGGTTGCGGTTCCTGTAGACCATCCATTCGGGGGCCGAGCGACACTCGAACTCGGAGATCTGATGGACGTCCCCGTTGTGTTCTGGCCCGAGGAGAATGCACCTGGAATGTATTCCCATACGCTCGAACAACTTTGGCCGAACAGCACTCCGGATATCGTTCGCTTCGAAGCTGACGACGAGCAGGTCCTCCACGCCGTCGCGGATGGGGTGGGTATTGCGCCGATCCCCCAGGGCAGGGCACGGATGCTCCGGATCCCAGGTATACATCTATGTGAGATCGCCGGTGAGCAACCAACTCTCGACGTTGCAGTGACCTACCGCCCGGATAATCCGAATCCGGCGCTTGCGCCGTTTGTGGCGCTCGCTGAACGTGAAAGATCGTCAATGACTGCGTAGCGCATGAGATGCGGGGTGGGCGTTATCCGCTATCGAGGACCAGCATCATGGCCGTTGCGCGTGCTCGGTTCTCGAGGGTGTCGACGTGGAATCCGACGTGCTGGGACAGCTTCGACAATCGGTGCGCGACGCTGCTGTGATGAAGATGCATGGCATCGGCTGCGGCCCTCAATGTTCCGGATCGCAGATATGTCCTCAAGGTTTCCAGCAGTTCGAATCCCTGCTTGGTACTGCCGATCTCCTTGGCGAGAACTAGATCCGGAATTTTAGAGTGATCAATCCGCGCTCCCGGTGCCAGGAGGTTGAGGGCGCCGAGATCGTCCGCGTTCACGATCGGTGTTGTCGCTGACGCCTGTGTGCGAGCGAATCGTGCAGTGGCGACAACGGTATGCACCTCGGAAGCGGCTGCGGCCAAGGATATTCCGGCGCGGACGGAGGATGAGAGCGCTGCCTCGGACAGCTCGGGTGTCGGTGCGAACGAACCCGCCACGAGATTCAGATACTCGCCATCAGCTTCTATCCCAGCGGCTTTGCCAGGTGTGCAATCTTGCGAAATAACAAGGCGTGCACTGCTGGCAGCTGTGTCTGAGACTGCCTTGGTTGCCACTACACGGACTGGTGTATGGGGTTCGATACCGAGACCGGCACACGAGGTGAGCACCGCGAGCTCATCCATCGGGAACAACAAATTTCGACTGTGCTCGGCCACGGTAGGTAACCGTCGTGGTTGCAGGATTATCGCGGCGGTCAAGGCCATCCGGTCCACCAGCATTTCGTCGAGCGGCAAGCTCGTCCCGGCTCGCTCGATCCATACCGTCCCGAGAACGTCATCGTCTACAGCGATGTCTCTGGCCATACTCGGTGGGAGCTGAGGTTCGGGTGACCATCGGCCGCGCGGGTCACAACGGCGCAAGTTCTTCTTGCTGCGACCGTGTTCCACGATCTCGATACCCGCAACACAATCCGCCAACTGTGCGCTTGCGCGCAGCAGGGACGCCGTGTCGGCGCCGTGACGTACGAGGGAGTCGAAGTAGTCGATCACACGTACCAGGCCTGCCGAGTCTGCGTCGAGCTCGGCAAGCCGGTACATCAGTCCTTGCATCTTGCAACGCTACGAGACCGGTGACAGCGAATGCAACCCTTTCCGGAGCGCAGTGAGGGCTTCGGCGGCACCCCTTTCGCTGACCGCTGCGGTCGCGATAAATCCCGACCCGTGGAAGGTTCCGGGGAACGAGTGCAATTCCACGCTGACTCCCGCTTGCAGCAGCCGAAGGGCGTATTCGATTCCTTCGTCGCGGAGCGGGTCGAGTTCCATGGCGGAGAGGTAGGTCGGCGGCAGACCTGTGAGGTCGGTGGCCCGGGACGGTGCAGCGTAAATAGAAACGTCAGGATCTTCGGGGCCTGAATACGACTCGCCGAGGTAGTAGTTCCACGACAGGATGGCCTTGGGGCGGGTCCATCCTGGTGTGTCGACGAAGTTCGTCATCGAGACCGTTTCCAGGCGGTCGTCGAGAGCAGGGACTTCGAGGAATTGGAATGCCACGGGTACAACGCCCTCGTCGCGGGCTTTCAGTGCCGTGCCTGCGGCAAGTCCGCCCCCCGCGCTCTGGCCTCCGACTGCTATGCGGTTGGGATCTGCACCTAGTTCCTCGGCGTGGGAGTGGATGTAGAGGAGGGCGGCGTAGCAGTCGTCGAGGGGGCCGGGGAAAGGCGTCTCAGGAGCGAGGCGGTACTCCACGCTGGCAACTGCGAATCCGAGTTCGCGTGCCACCTGGATGCAGAAAGGGTCACTGGATTCTGCTGTGCCGACTGCAAATCCGCCGCCGTGGATCCAGAGAAGGACAGGGGCAGGGCCGGCGGCGTTATCCGGAGTGAAGAAGCGAATCGGGACCTCCGGATCGCTGCCTCGACCAGGCGCGGATAGTTCGTGAAGCACGACTCCGTCGAACGACCGGTCGGCCAACATGGTGCGGATCAGCCCGTCGAACATGGTCCGAGCGCTAAGGACGTCCGTGAAGTCGATATTCGGCAACATGGAGATTGCTGCGGCGAGCTCGGGGTCGATAGTGGGAAATGTTGTCATGCACCCATCATCGAGCTTGCATGGGCTCGCGGCACCGGTGGTTTGTAGGAAATTGGGGAGTCTCTGTCCGACACCCGTCGGATCTCCCTAGGATGGCGCCGGTGGACAGAGTACATCTCGGGGTGGGTTCGAGCGATTCGGAAGTTGGAGCCAGGATCGGTGGACGCCCGCCGCAGGTTTTCGCTGCTCAGCCGATTCTGCAGACGCATGATTATCTCTTGACGCTCGGGGCACACACGGCGCGGTGGCTCGGTGAGCGAGAGCTTTCGGTTTTCATCCGTCGAGGTTTCACCATCGGCGACGACGACCTCGAATACCCGAACATCGGGGTCCGGGCTGTGTTGCACCCACCGTCATCGCGAAGTGCGGAATCGTCGGGCGCCCACGAGGGCCTGGGCAGCGCGGCGTTGATCAGGATTCCTCCGGACGACGACGTGATGCCGTTGGTGCGGATAGCTCCGCAACCGGTGCTCATCCAGAACGAACCGTCCTACGCCACTGCCGTCGAGGCGGACGGACACAGGTTCCTGTTCCAGATCAATGAGGAGGGGTGGCCGGTAGTCGACGAGTCCCACCCCGAGTTCGTAGAGGAGTACCTATTCGGTTACGGGTCGGCGTATTTCTACGGGAGCACTGACGCGACTGGGCTCGCACGTGAAGTTGTGCCGGGATTTCTCGACTTCTGACCGGCCCGACGGCTCGTCTGCCGATACCGTGGGCAGCGTATCTCGACCGGCGGTTATGTCCTCGGAAAATTAGTTTCGGAAGTTTGTCGATCGGTGAGTGTGCCGTTCGACGTGTAGGCAGAGGGGCCGAACGGAACGGCCCACAAACGAAGGAGATTCCCATGAAGTACATGCTGATCATGCGTTCCACCGACGAGGCCATCGAAGCATCCAAGGACATGGACTTCGACGAGATCATCGCTGCGATGGGGCAGTACAACGAGTCCCTGATCAAGGCAGGTGTCTTGCTGGCCGGTGAGGGACTGGCCATGGAGGAGGGATTCATCGTCGACTTCGAATCCGATCCTCCGCTGGTTTCCGACGGCCCGTACGGGGAGACGAAGGAGTTGTTCTCGGGATTCTGGATCATTCAGACCTCGACCAAGGACGAAGCATTGGAGTGGGCAAAGCGCTGCCCGTTGGGGCCGGGAAGCAAGCTCGAAGTGCGTCGGGTGAGTGAGATGTCGGACTTCGATCAGGACAACGAGTACATCCAGAAAGAGGCCGGCTGGCGTGAAGAACTCGGTACCGATCGCCCGGTCGCAGGCTGAACCATGACCGACGAGGCGGTGCGAGAAGCAACGAGAACGGCTGTCGACGCGGTTTGGCGAATCGAATCCGCGAAGATCGTCGCCACGTTGACTCGCACCGTCGGAGATCTCGATCTTGCCGAGGACCTGGCCGCGCAGGCTCTGCTCGAAGCCGTCGAGCAGTGGCCTGCCACCGGGGTTCCGCGAAATCCCGCTGCCTGGCTGACATCTGTTGCGACACGACGGGCAATTGACGGGTGGCGACGACGTGAGAGGTTGGACGAGCGCTACGCCCAGTTTGCGCGCGAACTCGAAAACGACGCTTCGCACTTCGACGACGTCAGCTGGGATCCGGATCGCATCGACGACGACGTCCTTCGGCTGATGTTCATCGCCTGCCACCCCGTGTTGAATCGAAAAGCGCAGGTAGCCTTGACTCTTCGGGTGGTGGGTGGGTTGACCACGGACGAGATCGCCAAAGCGTTCCTGACGCCGACAGCGACGGTGCAGCAGCGAATCGTGCGCGCGAAGAAGACATTGACTGCTTCGAAAGCGGTATTCGAAGTTCCAGGGCGAGAAGAGTTTTCGAAGCGGTTGGGCGCCGTACTCGGAGTGCTGTACCTGGTGTTCAACGAAGGCTATGCAGCCAGTTCGGGGGACGAGTGGATGCGTGCGGATCTGAGTGCAGAAGCGCTGCGGCTCGCGCGGATACTGGCCGAGCTGGTGCCGGGGGAATCCGAGGTGCACGGCCTCGTCGCGTTGATGGAGCTGACGGCCTCGCGATTCGGTGCCAGGACTACCTCGACGGGTGAGCCCATTCTGCTGGCCGACCAAGACCGGACTCGGTGGGACCGCCTACAGATCTCACGGGGACTTGCGGCGCTGGAACGGGCTGACGCCGTCGGGCGTGGACGCGGCCCGTACGGCTTGCAGGCCGCAATCGCCGAATGCCACGCGCGAGCAGCAACTTTCGAGGACACCGATTGGAAGAAGATCGTCATCCTCTACGAGGCTTTGGCGCAACTGGCACCCTCACCTGTGGTCGACCTCAATCATGCGGCGGCGGTATCGATGGCCTACGGTCCGGCCCCGGCGCTCGAATTCGTCGACAAGCTTGTCGCTTCAGGTGAGTTAGCCGGTTACCACCTGCTTCCGAGCGTTCGAGGCGAGTTGCTCAGTCAGCTCGGCCGATCCGAGGAGGCTAGGACCGAACTCCTCGAAGCCGCTCGGCTGGCCGGGAACGAGCGTGAGCGTGCAGTTCTGGTCGCGAAGGCGGATGCACTACTCCCGGATCTGCGATGAGTGGTCACGCCTGCGACGGATCGTCGTCAGGAACCATGGGCGGCATTCCTACTCCATAAGGATCGAGCATGTCCGAGACGCGTCGACCCCACCGTTCATGCGCGGACTGACGAGTCATTCCGGCCGCCCGGCCTATGGTCGTCCACGTTGCGCCGAATCTACGCAGGCTCATGACGCTTGCCGTCGAATCGATACCCGCTGCGAGCTGAATCCGGAAACAGACCAACTGCCACGCCATCTGACGCTGCGCCGGGATATCGGTGTCCTGTTCCGCCTCCCACTCAGCGCTGCCAGGTAAAGGGTCCGTTCCGACAATCTTGTCTGCCTGAGTGCCGGCCTCGGTGATAGCGGCGTTGACCGTAGTGATCGCGGCGGTCTCGACCTTCGCAGTCAGGGCGCGTTCGATCAGGTCTTCCATGAGAAGTTCTCCTTTCGTCAGGACTAGCCTGACAGGGCATCTCGAAATTTGTCAAGAACTCCCTGACAGATTCGTAGTTTGATTAATGCACGATCTATTTGTGTACTATCTAAATAGTCTCCGGTTCTGTTGACCGACGTCGAAGGGGTTGCTGATGAAGATCGTGGTTTTGTCATTCCTGATGGCGCTGACCTTGATGACGATCGGGATCATCGCGGCACGCAACCGCAGTACTCGACCTGCGGTGACTGGGGTCGTTACCGCTGCGTCGACGGTTCTCGCGGCCGCCTGGACTCTTTTTGCCGTGGCATTCGTATTGGCCTGATCGAGCTGCCGTGCCAGTGCGCCAGTGGTGGCGGTGAAGGAACTACACAGCAGGTCAGATGCGTTTTGTGTGCGGCACGATGCCGCATACTCTGGCAGGCGTGGCAATCGCTGAAACGGACAGAAACTATGGCGGAAGATCGGTCGCGGCTCGCAAGGCCGAACGCCGTTCCCTCTTCTTGAATGCTGCTCTCAGCGTGTTTGCAGACAAGGGGTATGCCGGAAGCTCGGTGGCAGACATTTGTGCGTCCGCGAGTCTGGCCAGAAGGCAGTTCTACGACGAGTTCGGCAGTCGCGAGGATCTACTCCTCGCGCTGTATGACCAGATTCAACTCGACGCCAGAATTGCAATGGTCGACGCACTCGATGCGGAGCCTTCGGTCAATCTCCGTGACAAGGCAGCAACGGCCATGGCCGCCTTCGTCGAGTCGGTCGGAAGTGACCCACAACGCGCACACGTTGCCTTCATCGACGTCGTAGGTGTCAGTCCTCGCGTGGAAAAGCATCGCGTGGACCAACGTTCGGTCTGGGCAACGTTTTTCGAATCGATCATCAAAGGGATTGTGGGCGACGATTACGAACCGCCGGGTGGTTACCGATGGGCGTCCACCGCCTTCATCGGCGCGCTTACCGCGCTGGTGCATCAGTGGAGCACTACGGAGCCTCGTCCTCCTGTGTCGGTACTGGTCGATCTGATGACGGTGCTCTTGAATGCGTTGATTGACGACGCACCCCTTCGTGCCGGCGAATAGGTCACGAACACCAGGGGATTGTAATCCAGCCCACAACGCTCTACTCTCGTCCTCACTATGTTAGACACTCGCATCTAACTTGTGTGCTCGTGACGAGAACTGCGGCAACACAAGGCAATCTGCGCTTTTCCGGGGAGGAATTGGTATGGGACGACGCTGGACAACTGACCGACAACGCGGGGGCTTGGCTATTGCCGTGATTGCAGTAATCGGGCAGATCGGGCTTTCGGCACCTGCCTCAGCGGCGCCGGACGAAGGTGTTCCCACCCAAGTTCAGGTCCAGCCTGCCCTGCCGCCTGCGGTTGCACCGCCATTGCCTGAACTGGACCAGGCCTTTTACGAACCGCCTGTCGGGGTCGTCGAAGCCAGGGATCCGGGTGAGATCATCGCCGCCCGTGCGGTTAATCTCGGCACTCTCAATCTGATTCCGGCCAACGTGGATGCGTGGCAGATCTCGTATCGATCCAATAATGCTGCAGGTGAAGCGATTCCAGCTGTCACCACAGTGATCAAGCCACGCGGCGACACTCGCGATGGACGGCCGCGTCCACTGCTGTCCTTTCAGATGGCAGAAGATTCACTCGGAAGCTACTGCGCACCTTCGTATGTCATGCAGCAAGGCGCGTTGCCGTGGCTGGTGACGGGCGCTGCGACCGGTGGGACTCAGTTCCTCGAAGTGCAGGCGGCGCTGGCGCAGGGCTGGGCATTGTCGGTGCCCGATCATCAGGGACCCAATTCTTCCTTCGCCTCCGGCCCCGTAGCGGCCCGGATCACGCTCGACGGTATTCGTGCCGCTGAGAACTTCGAACCCATGGAGCTGCAAGGGCGGTCAACTCGCGTAGGGCTGCTCGGATACTCGGGTGGATCGATTCCTACCGGTCACGCAGCTGAAATACGGCAGGCGTACGCGCCGGAACTGAACATCGTCGGAGTCGCCGAAGGTGGCGTTGCCGCGGATCTCGGCGCTTTGCTCGACAATGCCAACAACGCTCTAGGGGCCGGGATCGTCGCTGCCGGTGTCATCGGAGTGAGCCGAGAGGATTCGGAACTTGCCGGCTTCATCGATCAGCACATAAACCACGCCGGCCGAGCGCTTTTCGCTGCCAAGGACAACCTGTGCATGCTCTGGACGTCGGCTGCAGTGCCCTTCCTCAACATCAAAGGTTTCCTCGATGTCCCGGGAGATCCCGTCCAACACCCCACGGTGAGAGCCGCGCTCTCCCGAGCTGCCATGGGCAAGTCGGTTCCTGATGTGCCGATGTACATCTATCAGTCGAATCCCGACTGGTTGGTGCCTGTGGGCCCGGTGAACAAGCTTGTCGACACCTATTGCCAAGATCCTTCTGCGAGTGTCGTTTACACCAGAGACCACTTCAGTGAGCACGTCAGCATGGAAGTCGTCGCATTGCCGAGTGCTCTACTGTGGCTTCGTGATCGGTTCGCTGGTGTCCCTGACCAACAGGGATGCAGCACCTTCGACGCTGGATCTATGGCGCTTGATCAGAGGACCTGGCCAGTCTGGGTGGATGCGGTTGGTGAACTCGTCGCAGGCCTGTTCGGCAAGCCGATCGGGACCTAGTGGGTGACGTGATTCTGCGGTGGTGAGGAATTCTCACAAGGACTGCGTGTTGCACTGACTGGACGTTGTTTCATTGATCGGGCCTTGACGATGGTGTCTTGTCACCACTGGGTTCCTGTTACCGACGAAAGGTTGCGCGATGACAAAGCTGTTGTTTGCGGTCACTTCTGCAGATCACTGGACGCTGAAGGACGGAACACCCCACCCGACCGGGTACTGGGCGGAAGAGCTGGTCGAGGCGCATCGCGTTTTCGTCGACGCCGGCTACGACATCGTGATCGCGACGCCTGGCGGTAAAGCTCCCGTTGTGGACGAGGGAAGCCTGGCGCCCGAGGTGAACGGCGGGCAAGAAGGTGCCGACCGTTTGCGCAAGTACATCGCCGATCTGCAGCCGGTGCTCGATTCGCCGGAGATTCTGGAGAACGCCGATGCCGCCGATTACGACGTGGTCTTTGTACCGGGTGGACATGGACCGATGGAGGATCTTGCGGTGTCGGCATCCTTCGGTGAGCTTCTCGTGAACTTCTTGGACGCGGACAAGGTGGTCTCGGCGGTCTGTCACGCGCCGGCGGCACTCCTGCCGGCCCAGAGATCCGATGGAAGCTGGCTGTTCGACGGCTATCAGCTGACCGCGTTCACCAACGAAGAGGAGACGCAGGCTGGTCTGGCGGACAAGGCTCCGTGGCTGCTCGAAACTCGACTACGCGAATTGGGCGGCAAATTCTCGAAGGCTGAGGCGTGGTCGCCTTATGTCGTGGTGGACCGCAAGCTCTACACCGGCCAGAATCCAGCTTCGTCAAGGCCACTCGCCGAGCGGATTGTCGCCGACTTGGGCTGAGCATGACTTTTGGCACCGCATCGAGGTCTTCTTCGATGCGGTGCTCGGCTATGTTCGGTTGTGCCCGAGTTCTTCTCAGGTTTTGAAGGTGGTGTTCGCCGGCCGCGGGTGCCGCTGCGGATCGATCGACGGCGGCGGAATGAACCACGGCTTGTTGTCGACCCCGATCCGGATCTCCCACTTGCCGACGAACCCGGATTTTCGGTGCATCAACCGGTGATGTGAACGGCACAGCAGGACCAGGTTGTTCATCACCGTCGGGCCGCCGTTGGCCCAGTGCCGAATATGGTGCGCATCCGTCCAGGCGGGCACACACGTACAGCCGGGGAACGCGCAGCCTTTATCTCTCGCGATCAGGGCGACGCGTTGTTCGGCGGTGACCAACCGCTTCCCGGGTTTCGCATCCAACGGCGCTCCGTGATCATCGAGCAAGACGGTCGAGAGGAAGCAGTCGCACCCGAGAAGCCTGGTCTGCGACACCGACAGTGGTCCCAGCCACGGCATGTGCCCGACATCGAGATCCGACAGATCTAGATCGAGTGTGCCTTCGTCGGCATCAGCGGCAGCGGCAGATGCTGCGCAGTCGCGGTGCTCGGCGAGATCGCGGGCATTGATGTGCACGTTCACGTGCGGACGCTGCCCACCATCCATGCCGGTCTTGGCGCAGTCCAGATAGCGGCGGATCAGTTCGGTGAACCCGTCCGCGGTCCGCTTCGCCGCCGACCTTGCGTCCGGGGTTCCGTCCGGTGCCGGGGTCGGCATCGTCAGGTTCGACAGGGCGGAGAGCAGCATTTCGCCGGTGAGGGCGTCGAAATCCCCGCGCACTACCACCCGACCATTCAAGGTAGAGGCGATGCGGAGTTCGTTGCGGTCGACGTCTTCGGCTGGCGGAATTTCATCGGATTCGAAGATTCGCTCCAACGTCGCGATGACGTTCCGCACCTTCGTGGTCGTGGCCTCCACACCCGACGCAGCCGCCAACAACAAATCGATACAGCGAGGCAACGCCTCGTCCGGCATCCCCTTCGGAGGCGACTCGCAGAACGCCACGATCAACACGGCGTGCTCGAACGAACAATCCCCGCAATCGAACCGAGCCGCCACTGCCGGAAACGGCCGCAGCGCTGCACCCAACGCGGCGATCTTCTTCCCGTCCCGAACTTGCAGCATTGTGTTCGCTGCCAACCAGGCACCCACCCCGCGGCTGGCGATCACCTGATCATCCGGACGCAACGACAACTCGTCGACCACCGCCACCCGAACAGCCTCGAGACGCAGAATCTCCGCACTCGCCTCGATAGCAGCAGCCCGCAACTCAGAAGCCGTCAACTGCCACAGACGTCCACGCAACCCCACCGCAGAACCCGACACCACGTCCGACAGATAGACACTCATTGAATCCCCCGATCCCCTACCCAAAGCATACTCGAACATGCGTTCGAGTCAAGGGAATTATCTGAGGGTGCGAATCAGTGGGGTGGGGTCCGCGACTACGAACAGATGCCCGCCCCCGCTGACTTCTTCGAAGCGTGAGTGGGAGATCGAAGAGTGTGCCCAGCGGGCTACTTCGATGGGTACGTTTCCGTCTTCGGTTCCGTGTAGGAAAACCGTTGGTACCGAAATAGATTGAAATAATCCTGGCATCTCGTGGCGATACCGAGCCAAGTCGACAACCGCAGCTGACCCGCCCTGCGCGATCCCTTCGGATGAATCCAGTTGGAGAGCGGGACGATGCGACTCGTCGGTCATGACAGCTTGATCGGCGGCCGGCCAGATCGAGACGGAGTCGCTGCGTAGCTTGGAGAACACTCCGGTTCCCGCGAGCATTGCGCCGGCCATGCGGGGAGCCCAGTTGGCGGCAAAATACAGCGCGGATACCAGTTTTATTCTGCGTCGCAAAGTATCTCGCGGCGCCCCGGGGATCATGGCGCACGCCAGCACCAGTTTCGAGACTCGTTCGGGAACGGCTGCAGCGACTGCGAGCGCGTAACCGCCGCCTCCGGAGAAACCCATCAGTGTGGCCGAGTCCACCTCGAGGTGATCGATCAGGGTGACGTAGTCGTCGTCCCAGGAATGAAATCCCTTGTCCGTGTAAGGATCCGTGCGTCCGAAGCCGGGTCGATCAGGGACAATCAGCCGTATGCCTGCCGTCGCAGCCGCGTTGTGGAGTGAGAGCCCCTCGTATCGGCTGCCAGGTGATCCGTGGGCCACGACTACCGGGTGGCCAGTCGGATCGCCGTACTCACAGAATGCGATACGACGCCCCGAGGCGTCGCGAATTTCGGTTGTGGGCACGCTGCTCGTCATGGTGTGTTTCCTTGCTGCGCGATCGACGCCACCCCGTCCAGGATGAGGGCGACTCCGAACTCGAACCTTCGGGTGGGATCGTGATGAAGCGCGAACACCGATGCCTCGCGTCGATCGGCCGGTGCGCTGTCGAAAGCGCCGCGTCCCAATTGAATTGCGACGTGTCCGGTGACGAAATCGTGTAGTGCGCCGTACGCGTACGTGGCCTGTTCGTCCTCGAGGCCGGCCAAGGAAAGGGCGTTCACGACTCGGTGGGCAGTATCGTCGGCCCCGGGTGCTTCCAGTGATGCCTGCCGATGGGCTTCCAGGACCAGGGGATGGCGCATCAGGAGATCGTGGAGGCCGTAGGCGAACGTGCGGGCAACCCCGCGCCAGTCGGTCGGCCAGTCGATTGACGAGACGGCTTCGCCTACGAGAGTCGAGATCAGATCTCGCCTCAAGGCGTCGATGCCACCAGTTGTGCGGTGGACGGACATCGGCGATATGCCGAGTCGTTCGGCGAGCACTCGAAATGACACCGCATCCAGGCCGTCCGTATCGGCGATCTCTGCCGCGGCATCGAGAATCTGTCTGTGACTCAATGCTTTTGGTCGACCGGCCCTTGCAGAGCTGGCGGATTCGGATACCATGCTGACAACAATAGCGATACGCGTATCGAAATTACAAGTGTCTATTGACCTACAAGGAGCGCTGCCCGATGACTGATCTCCACCAACTGTCCGCCGTCGAACTTGCCGGTGTGATCGCCGCCAAGCAGGTCTCGATTCCCGAAGTCACCAGGTACTTCGTCGACCGTGCGACCACTTCCGACGACGTCGGTGCTTTCACGACGATCGCCGGGGAGCACGCAGTCGCCCTCGCCGAACAAGCACAGCGCAGGTTGGACGAGCGGGACGCCGGGCCCCTTCCGCGCCTGTTCGGCGTTCCGACGGCAATCAAAGACCTTGTCGCTACTCGCGGCATTCGCACGACCTTCGGATCGGCGCTCTTTCGCGACTTCGTGCCGGACGCTGACGACGAGATCGTCGAGGCGATCCGAGAAGGTGGACTGATCGACATCGGTAAGACGACGGTGCCCGAGTTCGGGGCAGCCTGTTACACCGAGCCGGAAGTTGCTCCGCCTGCCCGCAGTCCGTTCGATCGCACACGAAGTGCTGCCGGCAGCAGTGGTGGCGCCGCAGCCGCCGTCGGAGCTGGTCTGGTTCCGTTTGCGCAGGGAAGCGACACGGCGGGGTCGTTGCGTTCTCCGGCGAGTACGTGCGGAGTGGTTGGCCTCAAGCCGAGCCGCGGTTTGATCACGATGGGCGTGGCGGGGCATGACAACTTCGGATTTGCGAGCAAAGGGCCGATCGCCCGGACGGTTCGCGATACCGCTGCGCTGCTGGACGTTCTGGCGACGCGACCTGGCGCCGGAACTATCCACCCGGCGCGGCCGAAGTCGTTCGAAGAGTTCGTCGTACAGGCTGGGGGAGTGCGCGCTCGGCCCTTGACTGTCGCTCTAGCGCATGGATCGGTCTCCGGCGGAGTCGTGGATCCGCAACTCTCGGACGCTGTATCGAAGGTCGGCAGTGTTTTGGAGAGCTTGGGGCACAACGTGTTCGAGCGACCTCAAGCCCGCGATGATGTTTTCGTCGATGCGTTCGTCAAGATGTTCTCGTCCTTGGCCGGCACCAAGCCGATCCCGGAGGAGTACGAGCACCTTCTCCGTCCGATAGTGCAGCACTTGCGAGTTCAAGCAAGCGGGGTGCCGTCGGGCGATCTGGCCGCGGCAATCGGAATTGTTCAAGCCTGGGCGCGGCGATGGAGCCTCGACTACGCCGACGCCGACCTTGTAGTCACCCCGACGGTGACGAAGCCTCCGCTCGCGATCGGGGAGTTGCGCAACGACGAAGATCCCGCGACCGAATTGATCGACATGGTTGCATTCACCGGAAACACCGTCGTCGCCAATGCAACCGGTTTCCCGTCGATCAGTCTGCCACTCGGTTGGACGGAAGACGGCGTTCCGCTCGGTGTGATGATTTCGGCGAAGTGGGGTTGCGACGCGGAATTGCTCTCTGCTGCTGCAATGCTCGAGGCCGAGATGCCGTGGAAGGATCGGTACCGATTCGACCGCGCAACCGTGCTCTAGTTCGGGAGCGGTACCCGGTCGCTCGCCGATGCGAACCCCAACCACGTGTGGCGGTTGCCCCACCAGCACCACCCGACCTTCGGGGCGTTGCGGTTGTCTTTGCCGTCGCGACCGGTTCCGTTGCTGATCCACACGGCGGGAGTCCTGGTGTCGAAAGATCCATCGGGCTTGCGCAACCGGGAACCGATCGTCATGAAGCACTTTCCGCGTTCGAGGACGTCGGGGCGCTGCAGCAGCCAGTGGATGCCTTCGGTGAGTGTCAGCGGCGTCCGGTCCGCCTCGACGATTGCAGGCAGTGCTTCGTCCGGGCTCCAATTGGCCAGGTGATCCCCGCGGTCGACTTCACCGAGCAGATACATCGCGGTGTCAGGCAACGCGGCAGGCTCGGTAGGAGCGAACAGATCGACGTCGGCCATGTCGACGACGATGAAGCCCCGCTTGTTCTTGTGTTCGAGCAGTGAAGCCAAAACAGAAGCTGGAGCGAGTCTTTCGTGCACGGTAAGCAGTCCCACATCGCCCTGTCCGGCTGCGGCGGCTGCCCTGACGTCGCCCGCAGAAAGTCCGGCCATCTCGTGTACCCCGAGTTCGATCAATCGCTCGGCCTGCTGATCGATGGGCGGGAGGTCGAAGTGCATACCTGCGATCCTACCGATCGTGAGCAGGCCGATCGGTGGGATCGGCGGTGAGGGAAGTCGGCCACGAGACGCCCAACGCGCGCATGATGAACGGGACGGTGGTTGCCACGACGCTGTCCACTCGATCACCGGCCATGAGCATCGGCCGTCGGCTCTCCACGCAGGCGAGGATGAGTTGCGCCGTAGCGCCGGCGTCCGAATCGACAAAAGTGCCAGCGTCGATACCTTCCTGGACGAGTTGTTCGACCAGATCAGACAGGGGGACAATATGTTCGAGGAAGTTTTCGCGATCCTGCGCTGACAACAATTCGGCCAAAGCGATTCCCGTGAATCGCTGCAGTGAGAACTCGACGAGTGTCAGTTTGACGAGGATCTCGATTCGGTCGACAGGATTCTCGCGATCCGCGAGTTCTCGTTCGGCCAGGAGCAGGAATCTATCCATCTCGCGGGTGGACCACGCAAGCAGCAATGCAGATTTGTCGGGGAAGTAGTTGTACACCGCTGTCCGCGAGACGCCGGCTGCCTGAGCCACGGTCTGCAGCTTCACGTTCTGCCAGCCCTGCTCGTGAAGTTCGTGAATGAACGCGTCCAACATGGCTTCTCGGGTAGCAATCTTGTGCTCCGCAGTTGTCGCGCCACCGGTCAGCTTCGGCATGGTCGTTCCTCCTGTGTCTGATTCACGGTCACGGGGAGGTCGAACAGATCCGCAACAAGGCGTGGATCACCCTGCCACATCGAGACGGGTACGAGCATCATCTGCTGCGCGATCGAGCGCACGGATCGACAGACCTCTTGCTCTTCGGCGGCGGTGAGGGTCGTGCGTTTGCGCAATCGCTCCATCTCCGCGGCAGTCAGATCAGTGATCCATTCTTCGGCCGCAAGCGCGAGGGGTGAATCCGGTGTCACGGCCGATCCAACTCGGCACTGGAGAACCGCGAAGTCATCACCGACAGCATGATGACGCCGACGACCGCGACGGCGTGTGCCGCCGCCAGCCAGAGCGACTCGGGTGCATGTTTGTGGAGAGTCGGCGCCATCAGCATGGCCATGAGGAGGGCGAGACCCGACAACATCGCGGGGCCGTCGGGTCGGCCGACAAGCAGGCTGACCAGAAGAACGAGCGCCACGACACTGCACACCACGTCCACCGTCGGGTAGGTGGCCGGCGCGACTCCGCGGACGGTGTCGGTGAAGTTCAGCCCGGTCGACACCAATTGTGCGAGGCCAGTCGCGCCGGCCAGCCAGGCCATCCATCGCAGCCCGTGAAGACCGGCTTTCCGCGCCAAGGTCAGAGGCTCCTCCGAGGATCCCCATGCTGCGGACGTCGGTGTTGTCATGGGCCTTCTCCTTTTTATGACGAGGTGTCGTCATAAAATAGCAGTGCTCGTTCGTGGGATTTCTTCCGGTAGGTGACTGGCCTGCGTCGAAGGGATAGCGTCGAAGTACCGGCCGAAATGACAATCGCGGGGAGGTGGTTCGATGACGACCCCTGCCCACACGGATCGGCCCTCGTCGAAACAGAGTTGGTTGGCACGTGCGGCATTTGCGGCGCTGGTTCTTGCAGTTGTGGTGCTCCTGATTTTCGCCGGACTGAAGACCTTGACCATGCTGATCCTGGGGATCGGTGGGGTGGTCGTGTGCGTCGTAGCGGTGTACTGGTTTCTGACCACCCGCGGATTTCTCCGCTGGATCTCGTTGGCCGTGGCGGTTCTGACACCGATCGTGGTGCTCGCCTTCCTGGTCCGCGAACGACTCCTGTGGGTGGTGCTGCTCTCGATCGGGTTGTTCGTCATAGCCGGTATCTGCGCTCGCACCGCTTTGGAGGGGGAGGAGAAGGAACTGCCGGTAGTCGAGCGACCGGCGCCGCCGCCCGTCAAGCCTTTCTTCGTGATGAACCCGAACTCCGGCGGTGGCAAGGTCGAGAAGTTCGACTTGAAACGCAAGGCCGAGGAACGGGGAGCCACGGTCGCACTGCTCGAGGGGCCGGAGAAGATCGACGTGACGGCCCTGGCCAGGCAAGCGGTCGCGGACGGCGCCGACCTACTCGGTGTTGCCGGTGGCGACGGAACTCAGGGGTTGGTTGCCGCTGTTGCGGCCGAACACGACCTGCCCTTCCTGGTCGTCAGCGCCGGGACGCGCAATCATTTCGCCGCGGACCTGGGTCTCGACCTCGACGATCCGTCACGGTGCCTCGACGCTCTTGTCGACGGCGTCGAGATCACCGTGGATCTGGGAAATGTCGGCGGTCGAACCTTCGTCAACAACGCATCGTTCGGGGCATACGCCGAAGTTGTCCAGAGTCCGGAGTACCGCGACGCCAAGACCAGCACCTTTCTGCAGAAACTCCCGGATCTGCTCGCCGGACGTGCGGGAGCGGTGCTGACCGCGCGCTCCGCAAGCCTGTCTGCCGTGGGCCCACAGGCTGTGCTGGTCAGCAACGGACCGTACGAGATGAACGACCTGGCGGGGCTCGGCCATCGGCCGCGATTGGACCGGGGCACTCTCGGCATCGTCGCGATCTCCGTCGGCAGCGCCCGCCAGGCCGTCGGGTTGCTCCATCGGGCACATCAACACGGTCTGGCTCAGGGCACCGGATTCGAGGTGATCGTCGACGCCGACACCGACGAAATTCCGGTCGGCGTCGACGGCGAAGCTCTGGTGATGCGCACTCCGGTTCGGTGCACGGTCAGCCCGCAGGCACTCCGCGTCCGCGTCCCGAAAGATCGTCCCGGGGTACGCCGCCCCAGGCATGCCTGGGATCTGGTCCGATTGCGAGAGTTGGCGAAGTTCACGAAATCCGGCGCATGACCTGGCCGACGGCCAGAACTCCCTGTGGGTCATGCGTGTTCGCCAATGCGCTGAGCCAGTGAGCGGTGTCCTCGTCGTAGGTGCGGGCAATCTTCTCCGGGTCGACGCTCGGTGCGAAGTTGGGGAGAGCGCACCCGTTCGTCCAGGGCGCCATTGCGCGACTGAGAGCCTCGGCGTGCGGGACAACCGCGTCCGACATCGGTGGGGCGAGAACGCCGACCGTGAACAACGTGAAAGCGGCATCGCGATGACAGAAGGCGCTGCGGTGCTTCGGTTCTCGTGCGAGGGCGCCCCCGAGAAGACGTAGTTCGACGACTGTTTGCGGTGAACCGGACCCGGGGCCGACAGCGGCCAGCAGTGCGTCGACAGCCTCGTGTGACAGGTCGGTGGTCAATGCCGTGGATTCGTGCGTCGGCATTGGGTCGACAGGATCGGCATGCACTGCCCCGACGGCGGCGTACGGCAGCACGCCGACTGTGTCGATCAGTGGTGTTGCGACTGAACGGATTCGGTCGATCAGTGGCGTGGCATCGGATTCCTCGGCAAGACTTGCGAATCTGACAGCGAAGGTGAGCCTGCCGGCCAGCGGCGGCGGAACCTGTGGAAGGGGCGGAAGTTGCAGAAAGGCAATCGAGGTCGAGCTGTGTTCGGGCAAGTCGGCGCACCAATCCAGCCACGCGTGGGCAACCACGCTTGCATCTGCGCCGTCGATATAGAGCGCGCCGCCGTAGAAGTGAGTGATGGGTAGTAGGTCGATCTCGATGGTTGTGACGATTCCCAGAGTGGCCTTTCCTCCGCGTAGCCCCCAGAACAGTTCGGCATGTTCGTCGGGAGTGACATGAATGAGTTCACCGCTGCCGGTGACGATGTCGAATGAACGGACGTGATCGGAGGACAGTCCGTACGTGCGCACCATCGGGCCGATGCCGGCACCGGTGAGGAAGCCGGCGACTCCGACGGTGGGTGAAGAACCTGCCAGGGGCGCCAAGCCATGGGGAGCGGCGGCGTCGATGACGTCCTGCCAGATCAAGCCGGCGCCGATTCGGGCAGTGCGGTTTTCGGGATCTATGACGCACTCCGTGAGCCTGCCGGTGTGAACGAGCAGAACGTCGTTGCCGAGGGGTACCGCGCCGTGGCCGGTGCGCTGAACACCGACGCGCAGGCCAAGCTTCGCCGCGAATCGCACAGTCGCAACAATGTCCTGCGCGTTCTCGACAGCCACCACGGCACCGGGAGTGACCGGGACCGCAACATTCCACGGAGTCGCCAACTCGTATCCCGTTTCACCCGGCAGGGCGACGGAGCCGGTCACCTCTGCGCGCAGTGATTCGGCCGCGGCGTCGAGCGTGGGGGTCTGAAGGTTCATGGCTTTCCTTTCCTCATCCGTCTTCGGTCAAGGGAAGGATGTCCGAACGCGCTTGGGTGGTTCTTGACGTGCGTACTCGAACGAATCCAAGTTTTGTCCAAGCACGTTTTTTGCTGTTCAGGGCATTATCGATCGCGCCCGGGCAGCTACACCGAGCATGCCGAGTGCCTCCGATTCCGTCGCAACCTCCGTCAGCTCCCGTTCACGCTCGGTCGACGGCTCCCGAAGTTGGGCCCGTAGCAGTCGGCATCGCAGCAGTGTCGGTGCTCCTCTGGAACCGCCGGCGACCTTCTCGGCCCGATCCAGAAGAGTCGATGCCTGCTCGACGCGACCCAGCAGGGCATGTAGTCGTGCGGAGGCTTCGGCGACCGAGCCCAGTTCGCCGACATGGCCTACCGTTGCGATGCGGCCGGTGTGCGGCTCGAGAAGGTCGATGAACGTGTCGGCGTAGTCGACCAACTCCAGATCTGCGACGATCCGTGCGAGTAGTGTCTGGTGCCCGAGTGTTGTCCATGTCTGCGGCCCACGATTGATCAGCCACTTCCTGATGCCTTCAGAAGCGGCCTCGAGCTCGCCTCGGGCGGCGTCGATGGCGATGATCCACGAATCAGGTTCCACCACACCAGGGTCGGATTCTGCCAACGCACCTCGCTCCCATTCCAATGTGTTGAACGCCAGGTCTGCGCTACCTGCCGTGTACAGCTCCGTTTGCAGGTGGATTTGCCTGGCCGTCTCGTACTGCCGCCGGGCTTGCGCGAAGTCTCCGTGCCATTCGGCGAGAGTTGCTTCCATCCAGCGTAATTGGACGCGAACCACCGGGAGCTTCAGAAGCTCGCATCCGATGATCCCCTGCCTGAGGTGTTTGACGGCGGCATCGACATTGGCCAGATTCATCTCCGTCATGCTCGCGACGGCGTGTGCGACGACGCTGTCGACACGCGATTGTTGGTGCGGCAGTTCGAAAAGCTCGCGCAGTAGGCGCATCGATTCGACGCTGTGCACCGCGACTCCGGAGAAAAGCAGAATCCGTCCGAGCAAGGCGTCGGCGATCACATCTGGATCGTCGAGTTCGCGGGCGATGTCGAGAGCGCGGGCACTCCATCGATTCGGGATCTCGGCATCGGGGTGGTAACAACTGCCCACCGCCAGTGCAGCGAGAACCCTTGCGTGAGCTGCTCTGTCGTTCTCGATCAGTGGCTCCACCGCCGCGAGCCGTTCGAGCAGTGGCCCTGGATCACGTCCGTACGAAACCCACGGCCAGGCTCCGGCTGCGCGAAGTAGCGCGCCTGCCAATCGCCCGACTGCGGAAGTTCGGTCTTCCCGAACAGCCTCGAGGAGACCGGCATTGACGACGTCGAGAACCGTCTGCCCTCGACCGGCTCGGGCAAGAGCCTCGACTCTGGCCACCAGCAGGTCATCCCGATCGTCGGCCAATTGCCGGGATGCCGGAAGTAGGTCGAACGCGCGGACCGCGGCCTCCCACCACTCGGCTGCAGTTTCGGAACTCCAACGATCGGTTGCGTCCTGCGCCGCAGCCGTGCACGCCTCCAGAACAACGAGTGGATCGACCAGGGGAAGTGCAGACATCAGATGTTGCGCGCGGCGGCTCAGCCGGTCCGGATCGGAAGAGTGTTCGAGCACTTCGGCAACTCGGGCGTGTATCCGCCGGCGACGAAGCGTGGGCATCGCTTCGAGGACTTCGTCTCGGAGAAGGCCATGAGCAAAGACGTAACCGCCGTTTGCCGAGTCCGCGACGATGATTCGTTCATCAGCAGCCGCGTCGAGATAATCGGCGAGAGTGTCGACATCGAGACGGGTGGCTGCAGCCAGCGTGTACACCTCGATGCCGTCGCCGATAACTGCGGAAACCTGAAGAGTTTGCAACACTGCCGGTTCCACTGCGGAAAGCCGGCGACCGAGGACAGACCGAACCGCGAGGGGGATGCTGTCGCCGAGTCGCTCGTTCTTCGGAAGCCTGGCGTACTCCGAGACGAACAGTGGGTTGCCGCCGGTTCGTTCCGCCAGGGTTCGCGCCTCCGCGTCGTCGAGCGTGTCCCCGGAGACACACTTTGCGAGTGTTGCAACCTCGGCCTGCGCGAGCGCCGGCACAATCATGGTTCGGTTTCCTTCGCCGTGGAGTACGGCTTCCTCGAACTTGCGCACTGCCGGAACGACTTCCGAGTCTCGGAGCGTCGACACGAACCAGACTCTGGCACTGGTCATTGCGCCGACCAGATAGGTCAGGCAACGAAGTGAGGTGGGATCGGCCCATTGAATGTCGTCGATGACGACGGTCAACGGTGCATCTGTCGCCACGGCTTCGATGGTGGTGCGCACCCGTTCGTAGACGGCGAATCTCGCCGCGTCCGGATCGGCGCCGGTCGGCGGCGTCAGTACGACGTCGGCGTCGACACCGAGTTCGCGAACCAGTCGGCGGATCGGCCACCACGGCGGTGTTCCGTCGTCCTCCGGACAACGTGCCCATACGGCGGCTCCCTGGATGGATGTTGTTCTTGTCGAACACTCCTCGGCAAATCGTGTCTTCCCGATACCGGCGGGGCCGGTCAAGATCAACCAGCGAGGCGAGCCCCGGCGAACGTCGTCGAACATCTTGTCGGCGACGACCGTCTGGTCCTCGCGCCCGACGAACAAGCGTGAGGAATCAGTCTCGGATATGGCTGCTACCGCTGGGGGTGAAGTCGGGACCGGAACTTGTTCGGCTCCCGTCCATCCCGGAGTGCGCGGCCAAGCGGCCAATCCCGGTTCGTGGCGCAGGATCGCGCCTTGCAGTGCTGTCAGCTCCCCGCCGGGCTCCAGTCCCAGCTCGGCGTCGAGCCGAGACGCGTGTAATCGAAACTGTTCCAAGGCTTCCGGTGACCTACCCGCCCGATGCAGGGCAACCATTCGGAGCCAGCAGGTCCGGTCGCGGAACGGGTACTCGCTACAGAGTTGAGCAGCTTCGACCAGCGCGGGTGCCAGGCGCCCGAGAGCCAGAAGCGCCGTTATCCGGGTCTCCCGGCACTCGGTCCGCACTTCCTCGAAGGCTGCGGCTTCCACCTCCACCCAGTGCGCGTCGTTCAGGTCGTCCAGAAGCTGCCCCCGGACCGAGGCGAGGGCACGGTCAGCGGTCGTCAATGCCTCCTGCCACCGTCCGTTCTCAGCGTGTTGTCGCGCGGTTTCGGCGTCGTCGAGAAACACCGACAGATCGATGTCTGCCGGAGCGACGTCGAGGACATAGCCAGGCGATTGACGCACTATCGGTGACGCCGTACCGGTTTCGACGCGCAGTGCTCGGCGCAGGTTGGAGATGTACGCCTGGATGCTTGCCATCGCACTCGCCGGTGCGTCGTCGTGCCAGAGAGCATCGATCAGGCGGTCGGTGGAGACGACGCGACCACGGTTGAGCAGTAGGACGGCAAGGACCGATCGTTGTTTTCGAGGGCCCAGATCGATCACGTCGCTCGTCGCCGGCCCGCGTGCGACCTCCAACGGCCCGAGCAGTCGATAGATCATCCGTTTCCCCTCGTACCTGCGGACGCAGGACGGTTCGATTCTAAGGAGTGAAATTCATACATGCAGGACAAAACGGTCAACTAGTTCTCGTCAACACCTGCTCGGATTCCTCGGAAAGAGTCTGGTTGACCCTGGTAGTGCGCAGCGTCGCCGCACAGACCAACGCACCGAGAGCCGCGATGAAGGCAGCGACAAACAGTGCCAATCGGAGTCCACTGACAAAGTCGTCCGGTGATCCGCCGGGCAGTATCGACTGCGCCGGTAGGAAGGCACCGAGCAGGGCAACCCCAACCGCGATGCCGGTCTGTCGGAACGCGTCGTTGATCCCTGCGGCCAATCCTGAATGGTTCGAAGTGCTTTCGCCCAGAACCAACCCACTCATGACGGGGTTGAACACCCCGGCCCCCATACACGCGACAACAAATCCGGGAAGTATCGCGTGCGGCGAACTGGTCACGTCGACGACGGTCATCATGACCAGACCGATGGAGACGAGTAGTAGCGAACACGTCAATGAGACTGAGACGGGGATGCGTCCGTCCAATTTCGCGGTGCCACCGGCGACGACGAACATCGCTATCGTCGCAGGTAGATACACCAGGCCTGCGTCCACAGGGGACAGATGCAGCACGTTCTGCAGGTAGATCGTCGTGTAGACGAAGACCGCGAACAGGGAGGCGGAGATCGAGAACGCTGCGATCTGCGCTCCGGCGAAGGCCCGATTGGCGAGCAGATGCGGGGGCAGCATGGGCTCGGTGGTACGAAGCTCGTGTAGGTAGAAACCGATCAGGGCAGCGGTGGCGATCACTGCGGCGATTACCGGCTGCGGCTCGAACCACCCGGCCTCGTTGCCGCGTAACAAACCAAACACCAGAGCTGCCAGGCCGGTGGACACCAGAATCTGCCCGAGCACGTCCGCGCCCCGAGGTCGAGGATCGCGTGATTCCGGAACCCACCGCACCGTCAGCGCCAGGGTGATCAACCCGATCGGAACGTTGATCAAAAAGATTGCGCGCCAATCCAAGAACTCGGTGAGTAGTCCGCCGACCAATGGGCCGACGGCAAACGCGCCACCGATCGTGGCGCCGTAGGCAGCCAAAGCCGTTGCGCGCTGCGGGCCCTTCGCGAACACGTCCGCCAGCAAGGCAAGTGAGCAGGCGAAGAGTACGGCACCGCCGATGCCCTGAGCGGCCCGCGCGAGATCGAGCACCCAGATGTTCGGCGCGAGCGCGCAGAACAGAGATGTCGTGGTGAACCACAGAATGCCGATGATGAAGACATGGCGTCGACCCCGTCGGTCTGCCCACGATCCGGCACTGAGAACCACGGTCGCCAATGCCAGCGTGTACGCGTCGATCACCCATTGCAGGGCGCTGACACCGGTGTCGAGATCGGATGCGATCGATGGCAGGGCGGTGTTGACGACGGCGATGTCGAGCATGAGCATCGCGGTGCTCACGCACACTGCCAGCAGAGTGGCTCGGCGTACTGCGGTGTTCCGTACTGCGGTGTTCTTCGGGGTGATCGGTGCGGTCATGGCCCGTCCTGATGGTCGAAGGGGTGTGTACTCGGAACACCCTGCGCTCCGACGCTTGGGACATATCGGGCGAAATGCTTGGAACCCACATGGTCGATAACTGCCGTGTTACTCGGAATCGGTCACCACCCGTTCGGTCGAATGCGCACTCTCCCAACGGTTAATCTCTGGTCATGGAGACCAGCCAGTGGGTGCGACGGGTGTTGGTGGTGGAAGACCAACCACTGATGCGTGCGCTCGTAGGTGACACGCTCACACACGCCGGGTTCGTGGTCCATACGGCCGGATCGGCGGTCGAAGCGCTCACGGAGTTCGACGGATTCGATCCTGACCTCTTGGTCACGGACATCGACCTTGGCGTGCGGCCGAACGGCGTCGATCTCGCGAACATCGTCACGGTGAAGGCTCCGCATTGCGCGATCGTGTTCCTGACGAACTACCCCAACGCATCGACAGCGCCAGGTTCTGCGGGTGTGCCGCCGAAATCGCTGTTCGTGGACAAAGCGGCTGTCAAGTCGGCGGATCAGTTGATCGGCGTAGTGGAGGCCGCGTTGACGGAAACCGAGCCACCGACGCTCGGGAGTGATCCGGATTCCGCTTTGTCGAGCCTCACCAGATCACAGCTCGATCTTCTGCGTTACATCTCGCTCGGCTGGTCGAACAGGGCGATCGCGGCGCATCGCGGGTCCTCGATCCGAGGGGTGGAGAAGCTCATCGCGCGCACTCTCGAGAGCCTGGGATTGACGCACGATTCGTCCACCAATCCGAGAGTGCTTGCTGCGAGCATATTCATCCGCCATTTCGGTGTACCCGAAGTGACCGACTCGGTGTGAACCCGCGCGAGTGGTGGCTTCGACTCGGTGATCGGAACATCGTCACCAAGTGGTCCTGGATTCTGACGCTGCCGTTCGCGGTGACCGTGATGGCCAACTACTACCTGTGTACCGGGGTGCGCGAGGTCGGCGTGATGGCAGTCGGCGCCTGTGCGACCCACTGCATTGTCGGGGTGATGCTGCTGATTGCGAGGGCTGTCCTTGCAGCACACAGATCGCAGCTCGCAGCCCTGGCCCTGTTCGCAGTGATCGGCGCGATCCGCCCGTTCGTCCTCGACGCGATCACCCGCGCGCTCGAACTCCCCGTCGACCCCAGACCGATGCTCGTCCGGGTGGCACTCAACGTCGTGTGCAGCGTTGTCTTCTTGTCGTTGACCGCCGTACTGGTAAGTGCTCTCCGTGACCGCATCGCGCTGCAACGGAGTTTGAAGGTTGCCGGGGCCGCCGTCCAGCTCCAAGAGACCCGCGATCGATTTCGCCTCGACCAAACCCGTGCGCAGTGTCGGAGAGAGCTCGAGCGCAGTATCGAGACAGTCATGCACACGGTTGCTGAAACGGAACTCGAGGGAGTGCGAGGGGCCGCTCTCTTGAAGCGAATCTCCGACGACGTGGTTCGCCCGATGAGTCATCGACTGTTCCGGGAGATTCCCCCGATCGAATCACCGACGCCGGGTGTGCGGCTGACGGCGAGAGATCGACTGATCGGCGTCGTACGCAGCGTTGAACCGGCGCCACTGTACGTACCGGTGTTCGCGTACACGGCACTGGTGACCGTCTACCTGCTCGCGACTTACGGCGTGACGTTCACGGCGGTCCAGCTCGGCGCCGGTTTCTGGATCTTTGTCGGTGGCAATGTGTGCGCCCGGCGCATCGTTCGGAACGGAGACGGCCCCCTACGACGGATTGCAACTCTTGCCGCGGTGTACTGCTCGAGTGCGCTGATCAGCAGTGCCGCGACGTGTCTGCTCCTGTTTGCGTTCGGCTATGTCCCTACTTTCTACCTCTCGTCGATGGCCGTCTACCCGTTGGTTGCGTTATCCGTCTGTCTGATCAGGGCTGCGGATACGCAGCGTCAGGACGAGGAGCATCAACTCCGCAGCGCCCTGAGTCGGCAAGCGCTCGATGCAGCTCGTATCCATTCCGAGCTCATGCACACCCGACGTGGACTAGCCAGGTTGTTGCATTCGTCGGTTCAGAGCGAACTCGTAGCGGCCGCATGGACTTCAGGGGCCGATAGCGGTGTCGATGTTGCAGAGACCATTGCCCGAATTCTCGACGGTTTGGAAAGCGACCTGTCTGCGTCTTCTGATCAGCCGGCTGACTCCGATGCCCGAAAGCGCATCGATGATCTGGTCACGGTGTGGCGCTACGCAATTCCGCTCGTCAGTCACGTCGACGACGAAGTCTGGCCCGTGATCGGATCAGGCTCCGCTCGGCTCGACAGCGTGGTGGAGATCCTGTCGGAGGGACTGACCAACGCCGTGAAACACGGTGAAGGAGGGCCCGTCTTCCTCGAGGTGACACTTTCCGATGCTCGGGCTGTAGTAGTGCGAATCAGTTCGCCAGGTCGGCTGCCGGCGGCACGGGATTCGGGGATCGGGCTTGAATCGCTCGCCGGTACGGTAACGTCCCTCGAACTTGTCGAAGAGGAAGACCAGGTGGTTCTCACCGCCGTGCTTCTGTGACACCGTGAGTGGCAATGTCGTGGAGACCGAACATTTCGCCAGTGGCCGGATTTGCGACTTGTACGGTCGCAGAAATGGAATCGATTACCGCGCAGCTCATCCCACTCGCCACTGGCGTCGTCATCAGCCCGATTCCTCTGGTTGCGATCATCGCGATCCTGCTGTCGGCTCGGGCGAAGGCAAATGCTTTCGCGTACACCGCGAGCATCCTCCTGGCTGCAGCTGCGGTTACGGCAGTCACGGCACTCTCCACCACCGGAGTGGAATCGAAGTCCAGCGGCGGCGCGCATACCGTCCAGACGTTGTTCGCCGTTGTGTTCACCGTCGGTTTCCTGGCGCTCGCGTACTCGAGTTGGCGTAGCCGCCCGAAAGACGATGCCGAGCCGGCGATGCCGTCGTGGTTGGCGCAGATCGACTCGATGCAACCGGCCAAAGCTGCCATCCTGGGACTGTTGCTGACCGTACCCAACGCGAAGAACCTGCCGCTCGAACTCAAGGCAGGTTCGATTATCGGTGGCGGCCACTTCACTTGGATAACCGTGATCGCGTACTCGGTACTGTTCGCGGTCGGAGCGTCGATTGCCTTGATCGTGTTGTCTGCCTTGGCTGCCGTGCCCTCAGCGAAGGTGACCGATGCGCTGAGCTCTACCAAAAGCACTCTGATCCGCCACAATGCGGCAATCATGACCGTTTTGTTCCTGATGCTGGCAGCATTGGAACTCTCGCACGTTGTCGAAGCCCTGTCGAAGTAGCCACCTTGTTTTCGAGGAGAAATCGAATGACGATCACACCCAGCGAAGCGCCGGTAGTCGAGACAACGTACGGGCCGGTTCGAGGATCGACGGAAGGCTCGGTGTCGAGTTGGAAGGGGATTCGTTACGCGGCACCTCCTGTCGGTCCGCTGCGATTTCGCGCGCCAGTTCCGCCACAGCCGTGGACCGAGGTTCAGGACGCAACAGAGTTCGGGCCGTGTGAGCCGCAAAGTCGGCTCGCGATGATTCCGCTCGGTGAGAACGTGCCGATGGACGAGGACTGCCTGTTTCTCAACGTGTGGGCGCCGCGCCCGGTCGGTGCGGATGGACCGGGTAAACCGGTGATGGTCTGGATTCACGGCGGAGCGTACTTCCGCGGAGCATCCAGCCAACCACTTTTCGACGCAACCACATTGGCCGAGAACGGTGACGTTGTCGTCGTCTCGATCAACTACCGTATCGGTGTTTTCGGCTTCGTCGACTTCTCGTCCTTCAATTCGAGTGAACATACCTTCGAGCCCAATGTCGCTCTCCGCGACATGATTGCAGCGCTGCAATGGGTTCAAGGCAACATCGCAGCCTTCGGTGGTGACCCGAATCGAGTGACGCTGTTCGGTGAGTCGGCAGGCGGCGGCGCCGTGACGACGCTGATGACCGTCCCGTCCGCCCGCGGATTGTTTCATCGCGCCATCGCCGAAAGTTCGCCCGCCACTTCGGTGTACGGGAGTGAACGCGGCGAGATCGTCGCGAAGCTGTTTCTCGAGATCTTCAGCGGCGGCGAGGCCGATCTGGGGCTGTTGCGAACCACTGCCGCCGAGGACCTTCTCGGGCCTTCGGACGAACTGTTCGCACGGGTTCCGCAGGAGACACCGGGAACTCTGGCGTTCGCACCGATCGTCGACGGTGATCTGCTCCCCGACTACCCGGTGCGAGCGTTCCGTCACGGCAACGCACACCCGATTCCGCTGATCATCGGAACCAACAAGGACGAGTCTTCGCTCTTCCGGATGATGAAGTCGCCGTTGATGCCGATCGATCCCGTCGTGATCACGTCGATGTTCGCAGAGATCGCCGACGAGCATCCAGGGCTCGAGTTGCCCGATCATTCTCAGATCGAAGGTGCGTATTCGGGACTGTCCAAGCTCGGTGCCGGTCTCGGGTTGACCCGTGACTTCGGATTCCGTCTGCCGACCTTGTGGATTGCCGAGGCGCACAGCAAGATTGCGCCGACGTGGTTGTACCGGTTCGACTACGCGCCGCCGATGCTCAAGGCGCTGAAGATCGGTGCGACGCACGGTACCGAACTCGCCTACGTCTTCGGCAACATCAACCACGGAGCACGGGACATCACCTACAAGTTGGGAGGACTGAGCGCGGCGCGTCATGTATCGGAGCGTATGCAGACGAGGTGGCTGGATTTCGCCAGAGCTGCAGGTGATTACGGGATCGGGGCCGATCGCGAACTGGGTACGGCTCCGGGGTGGCCCACTTATGACACCGATACACGCTCGACACTGTTGATCGACAAGCACGACGCCGTCGTCGCTGATCTCGACCGCGAGATCCGGGAGGCGTGGGGTGACACGGTGATCGCATTCACCTGATGGTTCCGGTTTACTGCAGTTTGGCGAGATAGTGCGAGACGGGTCCCGCAGTGAGCATTCCACTTCCGGCGCCGGCTATTTCGGCGACGGCAGGTAGGAGTGCCGCTCGCGCACGCTCCTCGACTCGAGGGTTGCCGACTGCAGTGGCCGCTGCGGCAGTCAGGCACCACAGTGCCTCGGAGAGCAGGTCTTTGGGTGGGTCCGGCATTGCCTCGACTGCCCGGGCGGCCTCGCTCACCTGCCCGTGTGCGAGAAGGAGGTGCGGCCGGACCCAGGGTTCGTACGGGCCCCACTGCGTAGTCGGGTCGAAAACCGCCGGCAGTCCCCTCCACACGCGGAGGGCGAGAATTGCGAGGGGGAGTATGCCGTCCTCGAGGCCGGGCATACCGGAATCGGAAAGGTTCACCGCCGCAGCTTCGTACAGCTTCTCGCAGTGCGCGACCTCCGCGCCGGTAGCGGCAATACGCATAGCGCGAAACCAGGTGGTGAACACCGCTGCCAACGGTCGCTCGTGACGTCCGGCCAATCGATCAACTGTCTCGGCGTGTAGCTCGGCTGCATCGAATTGCCCCAATGCACTGAGGGCTTGCATGCGGATCAGATGGCCGAGGATCTCGAAGGTGGACAAGCCGTGTCGAACGGAGAGGTCTACCAGTTCACGACCGATACAGTCGCGCTCGGAGGCCAGACCGGTAGTCCAGAACGTCTGCATGAACAACCCGTTCAGAGCGAAGGCCAGGAGCCCTGGATCATCGAGAGCGCGACCGATCTGCACTGCAGCACGGGCACATTCGAGTCCGCGATGACCGGATAGTCCGCGCGATTCGAGTGCGATTGTTGCCAACAGTCTGGCCCGAGCGAGTTCGTTGCCGACCGGAAGTCTATCGAGGGTGCGCTGAGCGGCCTCGACGATCTGCGCAGCCTGCCGAGGATCGTCGGATCGTGTCCAGATTCCGGGCACGTCGTAGTTGCCGATGATCCGTGCGGTGAGTTCGACATCGTCCACTTGTTCAGCGGCGCCGATGATGGTCAGTCGCTGGTTTCGGGCAGTCTCCAGTCCGCTTCCACCCGCAACTGCCAGACTTCGGAGGAGGCCGACTGTGGACTCCAATCTCGATTTCGATCCTGCCGCTACGGTCCGGTCGTACGCTGCCGAAACCTGAGCGAAGATCTGTTCTGCTGCTACAGGATTCAGGTGAGTCTCGCGGCGAAGAATGTCGGACTCGAGATCGGTCAGTCGTGGACCGGGGTCGATACCCAACTCTTCGGCGAGTAACTTTCGTGCGCGACGGATGACTGCCAGAGCATCGCCTTGACGGTCGGTGCGGTACAGCGCGAGAGCGAGTAGCCGCCAACCATCCTCGCGCCAAGGGTGTTCCGTCACGTGGGCATCCAGTTCGGGAATTGCTTCGGCGGTTCGCCCGAGATCGAGGAGCGCGGATGCCAAGCCTTCGACACCAGTCAGACGCAGTTCCTCCAAGCGTGACCGCTCGGATCGAGCCCAAGGTTCTTCGGTGAACTCCGCGTACGCCGGTCCTCGCCACAACTGGAGCGCGGTTCGTAGCAGTTCGAGTGATTGCGCGGGCGTCGAGTGGGTGGCTTCACGAACCAGTCTTTCGAATTCCCAGGCGTCGACGGCGTCGGGTGCAGCGTGAAAGGCGTAGCCAGGCCCTTCGGTGACAATGACTTTCGGCTTCGTTCGCGGCGCACGATCCGGCTCGAGTGAGCGCCTCAGTGCGGAAACGAACGTACGTATTGCGCTGGTCGCCCCGGCCGGAGGATCGACCCAGAGGTCGTCGACAATCACGTCCACCGGAACGACACGTCCCCGGGCGATGATCAGACGAGCGAGGACCGCTCTGTGTCGTGGGCCCTTCAGATCGATCAACCCTGACGAATCGTTCCACGCGACCACGGGTCCGAGAACTCCGATAGCTGTGTGGTCTCGCATTTCCCCACGCTATCGCGCTCATCGAATGCTCATCGACTGCGGCGAAGCTGATTGCCATCACCCCGACGAACGAGAGCAACCGATGACGATCACCATCCCAGACTTCGACTACCAGCAGATTTCCGCCACGGACGGCGTGCGACTCAATGTCGCGGTCGGTGGAAGCGGAACCCCACTGGTCCTTCTGCACGGCTTCCCCCAGACTCACCTCATGTGGCGTCACGTAGCCACTGCTTTGGCGTCGGATCACACCGTCATCTGCCCGGATCTCCGCGGATACGGGGCCAGCGACAAACCGGTCGAGGAAAACCCGGACACCTACTCCAAGAGAACAATGGCTGCCGACATCGTCGAGGTGGCGAGGAAATTGGGACACGAGAAGTTCGCCCTCGTCGGCCACGATCGTGGCGCACTGGTTGCCGTCAGAGCGGGGCTGGATCATCCGAACGTGATCACGCAGCTCGGTTCGCTGGACGTGCTCCCCACCTTGGATATGTGGGACATCCTGCACGGATCGAACGCTGCTGTGGCATTTCATCTCTATCTCATGGCTCAGCCACCCGGTCTCCCCGAGCAGATGATCAGCGCCAGCGCCGACGCATTCTTCGAGTACTTTCTCGACGTGTGGACGCAGAACCGCGAAGCGATTCCGGCAGACGTGCGGGCCGAATACCTGCGCGCCTCACGGGAGGCGGTGCCGTCGATCGTTGCCGATTACCGGGCGTCGGCAGGCATCGACGTCGAACACGATCAGGCAGATCGCGATGCGGGCAACCAACTGCACATGCCGGTCACGGTCATTCAGCAGGACTGGGGTTCGATGCTCGGCTACGACGCCGAGGCCCTGTGGAAAGCGTGGGCGCCCGATCTCGAACACCGCACGCTGTCCGCTGGTCACTTCATGGCAGAAGAGGCGCCTGCCGAAGTGGTCGAAACGATCCGCACCCTACTGAAAAGGTAGTTCTAGCGCTTGACCCCGGCAGCCAAGTCGTCGACCAGGACCTTGGCGGTCAAGGCGTATCCCGCGGCCTTGTAGTAGTCGAACGGAATGACGCGACCCGCCTGAGCGGCGGGCAGGCGCTGCCACGTCGGCGAGGTGTACACGCTGCCGGAGGCGCTGCGATCCAAGGCGAAGATGACGTCGGCTTCTTCGAGGCGGTTGAACTGCTCCGACCCGAGCATCACGCGGAGGTCGGGGCCTTCACGGAGCACCTCGAACCCGAGGTCCTCGGCGACGGCGGTGCGGAAATCGTTCTGGAACCACGCGATCTGATCCTCTGCGGCGGCAACGAAGGCAACCTTCTTGCCGGCCATCAGCGGTTCGACGGTCGGGCGGACCTGCGCCACATGGGCGTCGTAGTCGGCGAGGACTTCCTCGGCGCGATCGCTGCGCCCGATGCCGGTGAGGAAGTCCGACATGACCTTCCGCCACTCCGGGGTGAAGTCCTTGCCGACGGGGAGGACCGGTGCAATCTGCTGCATCCGGTCGTTGCCGTACGACCCGGTGTCCCACCAGCCGGCGCTGAGGACGAGAAGGTCTGCGCCGAGGGTCGAGATGTATTCGAAGTTGGGATCCGAAGCACCTTCGGCGAAGATCTCGACACCCGTGGCATCCGGGACCTCACGGCGCAGGTGTTCGGCGGCGCCGGTGGGGTAGGCGGTCACCGGGTATCCGGCGAGGATCGACAATTCGAGGCCATCGCGTGGATCGAGGGCAACGACATTCCGGGGGTCCGTGGGAATGATCAGCTTCTCGTCGCCGCGCGTGAACTCGAAGGTCTCCGCGTTGTCGGGCGTCGAGCTTTCCGTGCTGCCGCAGGCCGCGAGAAACGCGGTCGCAGCGACGCCCGCGCCGACGCCGAAGAAACCGCGTCGCGTCAGGTTGTCCACGATCGCCCAGTAGTCGCGATCGGTCGTGGAGGGAGAAAGGAGTCGAGTCATGCTTGTTAGGTTAGCCTTAGAGGCTGTCTCCGGGAATGCTGAAACAGCTCCCGCGAGCGCCAAGAAATACGGCGAACACGCCAGCGCAGGGAGTGTTGTCCGCGTCACCGGCCGGTCTGATCCGCAACCCACTTTCGACCTCTGACGTGCATGACGTCACAACCGACCGCCTCCTCGATCGCGATTTGGCCCTGATCGCGCCGACTATGCTGAGTTGATCAGCAGTACGATTTCGGAGGTTGCAATGCAGATCACCAGCGTCGGCCACGCAGGATTTCACATCCAGACCGAGGCCGGATCCATCCTGTGTGATCCATGGGTGACCCCGACGTATTTCGCGTCCTGGGTGCCGTTCCCCGACAACACCGAATTGGACTGGGACGCGCTCGGCAACTGCGATTACCTTTACGTCTCGCACCTGCACAAGGACCACTTCGATCCGAAGAATCTGATCGCGCACGTCAACAAGGACGCCACCGTCCTGCTCCCCGATTACCCGGTGCCGGACCTCAAGCGTGAGCTCGAGAAGCTCGGCTTCCACAAGTTCTTCGAGACCGAGGATTCCGTCAAGCACACGGTCAGTGGCCCCAAGGGCGACCTCGACATCATGATCATCGCTCTACGCGCTCCCGCGGACGGTCCGATCGGTGACTCGGGCCTCGTCGTCTCGGACGGGGAAACCACCTGTTTCAACATGAACGACGCCAGGCCCGTCGACCTTGACCCGTTGACCGACGCCTTCGGGAAGGTCGACATCCATCTGCTGCAGTACTCGGGCGCGATCTGGTACCCGATGGTCTACGACATCCCGAAGGGCACCAAGCGCAACTTCGGCAAGCAGAAGCGTCAGCGCGGCATGGACCGCTGCCGCAACTACATCTCCCAGGTCGACGCTGCCTGGGTTGTCCCGTCGGCCGGCCCTCCGGTCTTCCTCGACGACGACCTGCGCTACCTCAACGACGATCACGGTGACGAGGGAAACATCTTCCCCGACCAGATCACGTTCCTCGAGCAGATGCGCATCAACGGCAACGATCGTGGTCTGCTGATGATCCCCGGCTCGGCCGTCGAACTTCGGGGAAGCGAGAAGGTCGCCCTGACGCATCCCATCCCGGACGCGGACGTCGACAAGATCTTCTCGAACAAGGCCGAATACATCGAGAAGATGGCGCAGAAGATGGCGCCGGTCATCGCCGCGCAGAAGGCCACGTGGGCTCCGGCCGAAGGCGAGCCGCTGCTCGACGGTCTCAAGGCCAAGTTCGAGCCGATCATGGCTCAGTCCGACCTCATCTGCGACGGAATCGGCTACCCCGTCGGACTCGTGATGGGGGAGGAGACCGTCGTCCTCGACTTCCCGAAGCGGATCGTTCGCGAGCCCATCGAAGGAGAAGGCAAGTACCGCTACGGCTTCCGTATCGCTCCCGAACTGGTTCGCACTGTTCTGCGTGACGACGAGCCCGACTGGGTCAACACCATCTTCTTGTCGACGCGGTTCACGGCGTGGCGCATCGGTGGCTACAACGAGTTCCTCTACACGTTCTTCAAGTGCCTCACCGACGAACGCATCGCCTACGCCGATGGCTGGTTCGCCGAGGCCCACGACGACAGCGCGTCGATCGAGTTGGGCGGGTACGAGATTCAGCGTCGTTGCCCCCACCTCAAGGCCGACCTGTCGAAGTTCGGTGTCGTCGACGGCACCAACCTCACCTGCGATCTGCACGGCTGGCAGTGGGATCTCGAGACCGGCCGCTGCAAGACGTCCAAGGGTCACGAGTTGCGTACCAGCAAGCTGAGCTGAACCGAGCTCGTCGGGTGACGGGATACAGCAGGTCGCTGATCGGCCTGGCGACAGCGCTCGCCGGGCTGGCCGGTTACGTCGACGCGCTCGGATTCATCACGCTCGGAGGGCCTTTCGTCTCGTTCATGAGCGGAAACATGACGCAGGCGAGCGTCGCATTTGCCGACGGGGTGTGGTCGACTGCGCGGGTGGCCGGCGGGATCATCGTGCTCTTCCTCCTGGGAATCGCGCTGGGAACCGTCGTCACCCACTTCACGGAGCGCTATTCCGTCCGGGCTCGCAAGGTCACGGTGCTCGCGGTTGTGGCCGGGCTGCTTGCCATCGGTTCGGTGATGAGCAGCCTCGACGTCACCCCAGGCGCGATCTCGGCAATGGCTTTGGCAATGGGAGCCGTCAACTCGGTGTTCCAGCGCGACGGCGAGGTGACGATCGGCGTCACGTACATGACCGGTGCGCTGGTCAAGATGGGCCAGCGTCTGACCGGAGCCTTCCTGGGCGGCCCGAAGTGGGCGTGGCTGCAACACTTCGGGATGTGCGCGGGATTGATCGCCGGAGCGGTAATCGGTGCGTTGGTTCATCGATGGATCGGTCTTCACGCTCTGTGGCCTGCATCGGCATTCACGGTTGTTCTGATCGCCGTCGCCTGGCAGGTCTCGCCCCCGGCGCCGGCGCAGGTGTAGAAAGAGCGAGACACAAAATCCGGGGTGTGGGGGGAAGCAGTGGATGCTCTGATCATCGTGGTGCTCGGTCTGCTCGGTATCGTCGCGGCCTCGACGCTCGGAGCGCGGATCGGAGTCGCAGCACCGCTGATTCTGGTGATGGCCGGGATCGTTGTCAGCCTCTTACCTTTTGTCCCCGCGGTGGACATCGATCCGGAATGGATTCTGGCAGGCGTGCTTCCGCCGCTGCTCTACTCCGCCTCGGTCTCGATGCCGTCGATGGAGTTTCGGCGTGAGTTCGGTGCTATCGGTGGACTCTCCGTTCTGCTCGTGGTGGTGAGTGCGCTTGTTCTCGGTGCGTTTTTCTCTTGGGTGATACCAGGACTCGGCATCTGGTGGGGCATTGCACTCGGCGCGATCGTGAGCCCGACGGACGCCGTCGCTACGTCCATCGTCAAGAAACTCCCGGTCTCGCCGCGGGTGGTGTCGATCCTCGAAGGCGAAAGCCTGCTCAACGACGCCACCGCTCTGGTTCTGCTGCGTACTGCCATCGCCGGGGCGGCCGCGTCGGTGTCGCTGTGGAGTGTGTTGGGCAAGTTCGCTTTTGCCGTGGTCGTGGCAGCGGTCATCGGTGTGGTCGTCGGCAAGGTCAACCTGATGGTTCGCGCCCGTGTCACTGACTCGACGGTCAACACGGTCATCTCGTTCACGGTGCCGTTTCTGGCGGCGATCCCTGCCGAAGAGTTGGGTGCGTCAGGGTTGGTCGCTGCCGTCGTGGCCGGGCTCGTCACCGGCTACGACGCTCCCCGGAAGCTGTCGCCGAGTCATCGGTTGTCGGACTCCCAGAACTGGCGCACAGTCGAACTGGTCCTCGAAGGTGCGATCTTCCTGGTGATGGGCCTCGAACTCTCGTCGATAGTCGACGACGTCCGGGTCGACCACGAGGGCATATACACGGCGGTATTCGTGGCGGCGGGTGCACTGTTCCTCACGATCTTGGTGCGGGCCCTGTACGTGGCCCCGCTCCTGCGAGCACTCCAAGCACGGGCGAAGTTTCGAGAACGCATGAAGCCCAGACTCTCCGACATCGCGAATCGACTCGACAATCCCGAGGACTACCCACCGGACGAACGACGCCGCAGTAGGCGTCGGGAGCCTTCGGCGAACCAGATGGAACGGTTCAAGATTCGGGTTCGGCGGACGGTTGCCGATATCGACTACTACCTTGCCGCGCCTCTGGGATGGCGTGAAGGCACGATCGTCATCTGGGCTGGTATGCGCGGAGCGGTCACTCTGGCTGCCGCGCAGACTCTTCCGGAAGACACCCCGAGCCGCTCACTCCTGATCTTGGTTGCGTTCCTGGTGGCTGCGGGCTCATTGATACTGCAGGGCGGGACGTTGAAGCGCGTCGTCGCAGCGGTCGGCCCGGCAGACCAGGACCTCACCAGTTCCGAACTCGACGAACATCGACGATTGCTCGCTCTCCTCGAGGATGCTTCTGCGGGTTTCGTTCCACCGGAAGGGCAGTCGAAGAAGAAGACCCAGCTCGACGTGATCGACGCGCAGCGTCAAGCGCTCCTCGACGCGCGGGACGACGGGCTCTTTGACGCCCGGATGCTCGGATCGGCACTTGCCGCGCTGGATGCCGATCAGATCAGTCTGGAACTCAAGGGCGGTCCGGACGGTTGATCACGTGCACAGTCTCTTTCGTGCGGACGTCATCATTGCCCGCGTGATCACGCCGTGCAGTACCTGAACGGGTGCGAAGTAGATTCGGCCTGCGCGGTTCTTCAGCTCCACTGCAGTGACGACGTGCAGGAGACCGGCGTCGTTGTCGGCCTGAACCGAGGCGACGAATCGTAGGTGTTTCTCGTCCGCTTCGATGAGGGCCTCGCCGTCGGCGATCTTGTCGACGGCAAAGGTGTCTGGGCGTCCCTGGGCGATGCCGAGCAGTCCGACTACCCGCTCCCTGAGCCAGAACATCGCGAGGACTGGCGCGGGGACATTCTTGACGTCGAAGACTGCCTGCGCCCACTCCTCGGAGGTATGGGTCGGAACAGACGGGATGGTGATCGTGGTGGCTTCTGCCCAGTCCGGTGCAGGCATGGCCTTGAAAGCGAGTGTCATTTCGTCCTCCGTACGGTGCCGTATGGAACCTACCCATACGGTACCGTACGGAGGTGACGAATGCCCGTGCCCGACTCTCTCGCGACCAGTGGATCGATGCAGCTTTCCAGGCTCTGACCAGCCATGGGCCTGATGCAGTAGCCGTGGAAAAGGTGGCGCGCACGCTCGGATCGACCAAGGGTTCCTTCTATTGGCACTTTGCGAGCCGCGACGAATTACTGCAGGCTGCTCTCGATCGATGGGAGGTCCTGGCAACCGAGCGTCTGATCTCGTCCGTCGAGTCGTCCGGTGAACCGGCGGAGGTCAGATTGCGTCGCCTGGTCGAGGCGGTCACGACCGGACTGGCAGGACGCCGTGCGGAATTGGAACTGCTTGCCGGGATCGACCATCCTTTGGTTTCTGCGGTGGTTCGACGTGTCACCGAGCGTCGAGTCGCCTACATCGTGACGTTGTTGATCGATCTGGGTATGGACGGGCAGAAGGCGGAATATCGTGGCGTACTTGCGTATTCGATGTACCTGGGGCAGATGCAACTGGTGCACAGTGCGCCCGATGCGGTTCCTCGCAGCGATGCGGACCGTCATGCACTCGCCGACGAGTTCGTGAACATGGTTCTGGCCGGGTAAATCCGCCAACGAGCGCAGCGTGATCTGCGCATCACCCTGCGCTTTCAGGTGAGGGACCACACATTGCGCGTAACCCATAGTTACAGATACTTTGAGGTCAGCTGAAGTGGGGTGCCGGATATGTCGACATTTCCCGGAGGCGCAAAACCGTTTCACGACAGGAAGAAAGGTGACTCACCATGAGCGTTGTGCTTATTTCGTTGCTGGTCGCCGCTGGACTCACCGTGCTGGCCACCAGTGACGGTGCCGGTCTGGACTTCGGGAGTCGGCAGCTGAACCGCCAGTTGAAGACCCGCACGCACCGGTGACCCCGGAAAACGGCCGGCTCCACGCGATGCTTCGCGGAGCCGGCCGTTTGCGTTGTTCCGGTCAGTTCACCCCGAGATCTGCCAGCCAGGCCCGGGTGCTGCGGGCAGTGATACCCAAGGTGGCAGCAGAACCCGTCGCCGAGTCGAACGCGACGTTGTCGGCGGACTCAAGCCCCGTGTAGAGCTGAGAAACCCCGGCCGCTGCGCCCGCTCCGATGATCGGTGCAATCGACGCACCGAAGGCGTCGGGTGTCACGGCTTCGAAAGTTACTGCGCGCGAGAAGTGTTGAGCGAATGCCTCGGCCAATTCGGTGCCGGTGATCGCCGGAATCTGTCCGATGTCGACCGCGTCCGGTGCCCCGTCGAGAGTCAAGGCCGCGACGGCTGCATCAGCGACGTCGAGATGTGAACTCCATGCGACCGCGAGATCGGCACGCAGTGGGTAACGCAGGACGCCATCGTCTTTCACCCCCGACAGAACGGTGGGCAGAAGTAGATTCTCGAGGAACAAGCGTGGGGTCAGGACGGTCACCGCGATGCCTTCGGCGCGAAGTCCGTCGACGAGCTCGGAGAGAACGGGGGCGTTGGGACCGCCAAGCGGCGAAGTGGTGTCGCCGATGACCGTACCGCTGGTAGAGATCACGAAGCGTGAAGGACGTGCCACTCTCGCTGCTGCCAGAACGTTGTGGGCGTAACCCGCAAGCGTCTCGGTGTCGCCGGCGAGTGGCAGGTGAAAGAACACCCCGTCCGCCCCGCGATAAGCGTCGGCGAGAGCGTCGACTGACGCATTGTCCGCGACGACGGTGTTCGCACCCTCGAACGTCTGGTCGGGGTTACGGGTGATTGCCCGGACCTCCGCGCCTGTCGATCCGGCGAGAGCCGCGACCAATCCCGCGAGAACGGGGGAACCCTGTGCGCCGGTGGCGCCATGCACTGTGTAAGTCATGACGCCTATAGTTCAGATCGGGAACCAGTTACTTCAAGTGAACTAATGGGGAATCGATGAGTGAATCAGGTCACGTGCTTCCGGAGTGTGGCGTCGCGCGCTTCCTGCTGGTCCTGGACGGACCTTGGGCGACACTGATCGTTCGTGAGCTCACGCACGGCCCCATGCGCTTCACGGAACTACGACGCGCATTGCCCGGCATCAGTCCAAGGACACTGTCGGCCAGGCTCAAACGGTTCGAGGAGTTCGACCTGGTGACCCGGACTGCCTACGCCGAGGTGCCGCCGCGAGTGGAGTACGAACTCACTGCGACGGGGATGGAACTGCGCTCCGTGCTCGAAGCGATGGTCGAGTGGGCGGATCTGGCTCTCCCCGTTTCCTGATCTGCCGTCAGTGCGGGCCCGAGAGTCCCACCCGTAGAGCGCCGCAGGCCTCGAACATCGCGTCTTGCCCGGTATGGCCGACGCCGGTGGTGTTGACGAAGGCATGGATCAATCCGCTGTGACGCCTCAGCGCGACCGGGACTCCGGCCTCTCGCAGCCGGTTCGCATACGCCTCGCCCTCGTCGCGTAGTGGGTCGAAACCGGCTACCGCAACGTACGCGGGCGGCAGTCCGGCCAGGTCCGGAGTGAGCAGCGGCGAGACTCGCGGGTCGAGAGCCGAAGCGCCGCCCGACAGGTAATGGGCTGCATACCAATCGAGTTGGGCGTCGGTGAGAAAGAAGTCGGTGCCGAACAATTTGTGCGACGGACGCTTCGACGAGAGGTCGACCCAGGGAAAGAAGAGCAGTTGGAAGACGGGCTTGACGGCGTCTTCGGTCGTGGACTGCGCGACGACGGCAGCCAGGTTCCCGCCGGCGCTGTCTCCGCCCACCGCAATGGATCTCGGATCCGCGCCCAGTTCTGCGGCATGTTCGACGCAGTACCGAAAGGCGGCGACGGCGTCGTCGACCCCGGCCGGGAACGGGAACTCGGGCGCAAGCCGGTAGTCCACCGACAACACGCTGATTTCGCCGTGTCGGGCCAGGAAGCGGCACACACTGTCGCCGCTTTCGAGGCTGCCGAGGACGAACCCGCCGCCGTGGAAGTACACCAAAAGTGGAGCGGGCGTGGAGACTCCGGCCGGGCGATACAGCCGTGCGGGAATTGCGTGATCCCCGCACGGGATCTCGAGGTCACGAACCGTCTCGATGTCGATCGGTGTACCGCCGAACAGCCGTGATTCGGCGTCGATCTGAGCGCGTCCCTCTTCGACCGGAAGATTCTCGAAGCTCGTACCTTCCACTGCCGAGAGCAATCGCAGCGCAAGCTGGATCTCGGGGTGCAGAGTCTGCCCGTCGACCTCCTTAGGCCTGCCACCGAGAATGCGCTGCGCGCCGGTCGGTAAGGCGCCGACGACATCGAGAACCACCCGCGCAACACGATCTTGGACAGACATCTTCTCCGTGGACATACTCGCCTTCCGTCGGCTGATCACCCGTCGTGTGTACGTTACGAAAGAACGGGACGGATATCCAGGAACTTCGACTCTCGAGATCAGGCAGCCGGAGTGACCGTGACTGTGACGGGACCCGTGTCGTCCGCGGTTTCCACTGTGAGGAGGCGGCTTTGGGGATCCCAGTTCACTATGTCGGCACCCGCGACGTCGACGCCGCCGGGAAAGCCGCTCTCAGGTAGATAGATCTCGGTCGGTGCCGTCACCGCGGGGTCCGGGGCGAAGGTCAGCTGGAGACGGTCAACGGTCGAGGACCATTCGGTGGGTGTGCCCGCGACGGCGCGGGGATACGGCTTGTTCAGGGTGTCGACGAGGATCGTCTGTGTTCCGTCGGGGAGATACGGACCCCAGGGCCCGGGATCGCTCGACCAGTAGGACACGCCCGCGCCGAGTTCTCGGGCGGTCGTGTAGACGCGGTCGATGTAGTCGCCTGCGCCGGGCAGTGTTGTGTCGAGCCCGAATTCGCCGAGAATGATCGGAGCGCCGCCGAGTACGTTTCCGGCTATGTGTTCGACGCTGTCGCGCCAGGTGTCGATGGTCGCGTCGGTGAGAGTGCGTGAGAGGCCCGAGTATCCGTCACCGAGGTCGAGGGGCAGCGGATACAGGTGCGGGCAGTAGGCGATGCGCTGCTCGCCGGCACGTGGATCGTTGATCTTGGTGAGCCCGCTGGGGACACCTTGGTTGACGCCGACCGCCTGCGGAGCCACACATACCCAGCTGTCCTGATCAACTTCCCTGATGGCGTTGGTGGTTCGCTGATACAGGGCGGCGAGTGGTCCACCTTCGAATGCGGGGCCCTGCAGGGAACCGCCCCACGGCTCGTTCATCAGGTCGTAGGCCACGACGGTGTCATTGCCTGCGAAACGTTCGGCCACCGCCCGCCAGGCATTCGCGTAGTGCTCGACCAGTTCGGGGTGTTGGCCCGTGGTGTTCCAGAAGTTGTCGAATGCACGCATCACACCGGGTTGGATGTAGTACAGCTCCCACCGGTCTTGAGGGCTGACCGGAAGGCCGTCCATGTAGGTCGCCCAGGCCGGTGCGCCGTTGCCGATGTTGCCGGCGCCGTTTCCACTGTTGCCCTCGGGAGTGATCGCGCCGGAGTAGACGTCCTGATGCATGTCGAGCATGACCTTGTAGCCGCGGTCGGCGTACCAGCTGACCCGGTCTTCGACGCGGTCGAGATATTCCTGGTCGTACTGTCCCGGTTCGGGTTCCACCGATCGCCAGGAGATCAGGAACCGCACGAAATTTGTTCCCATGTCCGCGTGTTCGCGCTCGAGGTCGGCTTCGGTGAACTTCGGCATGCCGTCCGGAGCGCTTTTTGCGCTCGACGCCGTGTTGAACCCTCGCAGGATCAGAGAGCGGCCGGCGTCGTCGGTCAGATATGACGGCGGCACGTCCGTGCCACCGGCACTGCCGGGCATGGGCAGGCTACCTTCGGCGGCGGCTATGCCGCTGCCCAGTACCAGCGAGCCTGCGATGATCAGTGCCGAGAGCGGGATGCGACGCACGGATAGCCTCCTACAAAAGTGTGGATGGATTGACTTGTCCCACTGGAAATTCGGGTCTGGACTCGATCGCTGGCTGTTGATTCACGTCGGTTGGCTGACACTGGTCCGCCCGTTTTCGATGTGCCCGACGAGTACGCGCTTGAATTCAGGATCTTCGTCGACTGTCACGGTGGCCTGATACCAACCGTCCACCGACATCACCGTCCACCGACCGCGTGCCCCGGCAGCGAGTTTCCGTCGTTCCCCGTCCACATTGACCGACAGTGCACGACTTCCGGAATTTGTCGTGGACAGCATGAGAGTGCGCGACCCTGCGTCGACGGTGGTGGAGACGTCGAGCGCGGCCGCCGCGCTGTCGGTCGCTCCGCCGAACTCTCGTCTGAACCCGTTGGGACCCAACAGGGTCAGGTTGTAGACGCGTTCGTTGAGCGCAACGATGTCGTCGATCTCGCCCTCGACGTCGTAATGTCGCGGCTCGTCGAACTCTCGCGCATACGGGTACAAGGCCAGGTGTGCGGATGCGGCACCGGTATTGGCCAGATGGAGCGTCAACGAGCCGGCGCCAGGGTTTACGCTCATGTGAGCGTCGGGCTGATAGGGAAGTGCCCGCGCTGGTCGAGTACCGCTCTCCTGCAGGGGCATTCTCTGTTCGGTGGGTGGGGTTGGCGTCCAGCGCGGTTCCAGTGGTGGGGTGGGTTGCGGACGGGACACGGTCGGTCGGCTACGCGGGTTGGCGAAGTCGAACGCCGACGTCAGGTCACCACTCACCGTGCGTCGCCACGGGTCGATTTCCGGTTGCGTGATTCCGAACCGCTTCTCCAGAAATTGTGTGACGGACGTGTGGTCGAAAACCTGGGAACAAACGAAACCGCCGACAGTCCACGGCGAGATGATCGTCATCGGCACCCGCGGGCCGAGACCGAGCGGCTGATTGCCGACCCATTCGGTTTCGATCGAGTGCGGCGGTCGGGGCGGCGGTACATGGTCGAAGTAACCGTCGTTCTCGTCGAAGTTGACGATCACGGCCGTCTTGGCCCACAGATCCGGATCGGAGGCGACGGCGTCGAGAACTTGGTAGAGCAGTGTTGCGCTCGCCGCGGGTGACGATCCCGACGGATGCTCCGAATCCACCTCGGACGGAACGAGATAGCTGACTTGCGGCAGTCGACCCGACTCGACGTCTTTCCTGAACTCGGCGGCCAATGTGCCGGGCCGGGATCGGTACAGCGCGCGATCGTAGAGTTGGCGATCAGCAGCCGACAGTTGATCTGCGGCATCCTCGAGGGCCAGTACCGCTGCATCCTGAACCGGCGCCGGCATCGAGGGCAGGGCGAGATAGAACCCGGCCAGGGTCTGCAGTTCGAAAGGGAGCAGGCTCGGTCGGCCAAGCAGCCCTGCCGCCACTTTCTTGAAGGCAGTGAAGTATTCGAGATTGTTGTCTCCGAAGTTGTCCCACTCCTGGTAGGTCTTCCAGGAAATGCCGGCGGACTGCAACCGCTCGGGGACCGTCTTCCATCCGTAGCCGGCGTGCCAGGGGTTGTAGGCCGCGTTGGTGACAGCTCTTCCCTCGGGGCCGGGTGGATCCGAGGGCAGGATCGACTCGGTTGGATTGGGCGAAAGTGGCTCGTATCCGGTGTATCCCGAGACCCAGTAGTTCCGGTTCGGGCTCGTCGAGGTCGGCACGGAGCAGTGGTAGGCATCGCAGATCGTGAACGCGTCCGCCAGTTCGTAATGGAATGGGATGTCTTGCCGGTCGTAGTATGCCATCGTCGTGCCGGTCTTTGCTGCTACCCAGCCGTCGTGCCAGCCGTCGGCGAGTGCGGCATGTCCGCCCGCCCAGCTGTGATCCAGCCCGGTGACGTTCTGGGTGTCCATGCGTTGTGCCGCAGCGGAGTCGCGGATGGGGAAGGGGAGCACAGGACCGGTAGGCCCGGGTTGTTCGAAGACGCTGTGGCCGCTGCGTAGTCGCAACGCATTCGGATCCCCGAACCCGCGAACACCCCTCAGTGCGCCGTAGTAGTGGTCGAAAGATCGGTTCTCCTGCATGACAAGGACAACATGCTCGATCGAATCGAGCCCACCGGAGTTTGCGGGCGTTGCCAGTGCGCGCTGAAGGGACGGGGGCAGAAGGGAAGTGGCGGCGACTGCAGTCGCACCGACCCCGGCGGCGAGAAAGGACCGTCGAGAAAGAGAATTCCTGAACACCTGTGCTCCATCGATAAATCAATCAGTGCTATGACTACAGCCGTGACATGCTGTTGCCGCTGCTCCGAATCGGTGCAGCGGCAACAGTGTCGAGCGAAATACGATCAGGAACCGAAGAGACCGCTCAGTGAACCGAGGCTGCCCGAGCCGCCGTTCCCGCCATCGTCAGGCGCAGCAGAGACCTTGACGACGGATTCGTCGGACGCGGACTGTGTGAATCCACTTCGCCCCGCGAAAGACGCCGTGATCCGATGATCACCAGTCGATGCGAAAGCGTGGGTCAGGCGCGCCACACCATCGACTCCGACGACAACGGGCTGTCCGATGGGTTGGTCACCGTCGAAGAACTGAACCGAGCCTCCGCCCGGATTGGGAGCGACCGTCGCGGTCAGCTCTGTTGCGACATTCTGCTTGGCCGTCGCGGGTGCTGCCAGTGAGGTCGAGGTGGTGACATCGGAGGGCGCGGGATCGGACACGGTGACCGTTTGGGCCGATGCCATCGACGGCATGAAACCTGTTGCGCCGGAGTAGTAGGCCGACACTGCGTGAGATCCTGCCGAGGTGAAGGCATGTTCGAGAGTGGCCTTGCCGTCAGCGCCCACCGGGATCGGAGCACCGATATCAGCAGCGCCGTCCTTGAACTGGAGAGTGCCGCCGGTGGGTGTCGGCGTGACCTGCGCCCTCAGCGACACCGATACGCCCGTCTTTGCATCGGTAGGAACGTTCACGGCAGTGTCGGTTTGTTTGACGACAGGTGCGGCAGTCACCGTGACCATCGTCTCTGTCGAGTTGGAACTCTGGAATCCGTTGACTCCCTGGAACGTTGCGGAGACCCGCGCGGTTCCGGCGGTGAAGAAGGTATGCGGTAGCCGGGCAGTGCCGTCGGCACCGGGCGTGACAGGTGTACCGACGTCAGCGCCGTCCACCCTGAACTGCACGTTTCCGTTGACCGGAGCCGGATCCACCTTTGCGACAAGCTCTGTCGGTGTGCTGGCTTGGATCGAGTCGGGCATCTGGATTGTGGTGGTTGTCGGTTGGCTGACGTAGATGGTGGTCAGGGCCTGCCCACCGGCGTTGAGGCCGGAGTTCCGGTTGTCCCGCGGGGAGCAGTTGTAGCGCTCCCAGTAGTTGACTGTGAAGACATCCTTCTCGCGCTGGACGAATGTGAGCGCATTTCGGTCGTCGTCGTAGTTGGCGGAGCCGGGATCGGAAACTCGCAGCGAAGGCTTGATCTCGCTACCAGCCGCACCGGCTTTGACTGTGACGTCGACTGCGGGGAGTCGGAACTTGGTGTTGGCACCGACGATGATGCCGTCACTCGATCGAACCGCGGAGGACGGACCGTTTCCGGTGGTCCGATTCGATCCGGAGATACGCAGGTGCGTACCGGATGCCGATGGATTACCGCCGTCGTCGATCTGTGTGACTGTTGGAGTGGCACTGTCGGATCCGAGGCCGTACGCACTGTCCGCCACAAGCTGGGAACTCACGAATTCGACGCCCGACGGGATGTCGAAGTCGTACTTGATCCGGGCCCAATGCACGACTCCACGGCTGGCATGGCCGCCGCCGTTTGCCTTCATCTCGTTCGGCTGCACCCGGTAGGTGATGGTCTCACCTGGTGCCGCGGTGGTCGGCGCGGTGATGGTGACCCCCGAGCCGAGCGTCTCGTTGAACGTGATCGGGCTTGCCGCACCGTCCATCTCGCGCACATGGCATGCAGTTGTGAAGGCCACGCTCTTGGTCTCGGGGGCAGCAGAGGCGATTCCGCCGCCGACGATGGAGAACAAGCCGCCTGCCAGTACCGAGACTGTTGCAATCGCAGAGCCGCGTAGCAGTTTCGAGTTCATCGACGAATCCTGGTTTCCGTTCACAGTTTTCACGACCCGAATCCCGGGGTACCAAGGCTGCCGAGGCTACCGGTGCCAGGCTCGGGCTCGGACGGTTCGACGACGTTGATCGTCACGGCACCCGACATCGATTCCATGAAGCCTGCAGATCCCGTGTAGTACGCCGTGATGTTGTGGTCGCCTGCTGTTGTCATCGTGCGGTTGGCCTTCGCGACGCCGTTGACGACGGCCACCGGAGCGCCGAGATCGACCCCTCCGTCACGGAACTGCACCGTTCCTCCCGACGGCCAAGGAGTGACCGTTGCCGTCAACTCGACGGAGTCGCCGACGACAGCCTTACCGGGTGCGTCGATTCGCGTCTGTGTCTGGGCGAGGCTGGAGTCGACATTGATCACGGCGAGTGGCTGGCCGCCAGCGTTCAATCCGGCCGAACGGTTGTCGCGTGGTGAGCAATTGGTGGTCAGCCAGTACTTGACGCCGCCGAGCAGGGTCTCTTGTTGCAGGAAGGTCAGGTAGTTGGCGGCACTGTCGTAGGAACCCGAGTTGGTATCGGAAACGCGGAGCATGGGCTTGATCTGGGTGCCGACGGCCCCGGACGTGACGGTGACGTCGACTGCCGGGAGCTGGAACGTCTTTCCTCCACCGACTTCGATTCCGCCGCCGCCGTTGTCGTCGGTATTCGGTCCGTTGCCCGCGGTGATGTTGTTGCCCGAGATACGAAGATGCGTCCCATTCGGATCGGGTGAACCGGCATCGTTCACACGAGTGACCGAGGGAGCGACCCCACCCAGATTCGAGCTGGTCCCGGCCACGATCTGCGCTCCCACGAAGGTGGTGCCCGCAGGAATGTCGAAATCGAACTTGAGACGCGTCCAGTTCACGACCGACCTGAGGTCGTAGCCGTCTTTGGGGACCGTCATCGGCTTGGGGGCAAGGCGGTAGGTGAAGGTGGAGTTCGGCGGAACCACGGTCGGGGCACTGATCGTGACGCCGGAATCGCGTGTCTCGTTGTGTGTGATCGGGCCGGGGAACTGCCACCCGTGACACGACGCCGTGAACGGAAGGTTCACATCAGCGGCGGATGACACTCCCGCTCCGCCGACGACCAGGGCAACGCATCCGGTCAAGGACGCAGCCACCCCCACTCCTCGGCGCATCAACGTCGACACCATTCACATTCTCCTTGAGTAGCGCTCGAAAAAAATCGAGCTCTCGGCTTGAAGCCGGGTCCGGGAACCGGCCTCGAGCTGACAGAGAAGCGAATACATCTTTGTCGTTTGCTCATCACCAGCTCAAACCCTGGAGAGGAGTAGAACACAGAGCGCGCCGCGAAATATGCGAATCGGACAAATTGTTGGACAAACGTCCAACCGGTGAAATTTCTCCACTCGCCAGGCCCGTTTCCAGCGCTTCAATGTGGTGTGTTCAACGTGGTGTGGTGTCCGCGCGGCGGAAAGTCGTACGCCGGTTCCCGGTAGATCTCGTCGGCTTCGACATGGAAATCGGGATCACGCTCGAGCCTCAGGTTTGCAGCATGAATCGGTTCGTCGTACATACGACGGAAGAGTTCGGCGCGGAACTCCTTGAGCAATTGGAGTTCAGGTTTGTGACGCGGAACTGGTGTAGTGCTTCGATATCGATCACACCAGGCACAGGCGAATGTGTCCAGACACGGGGTAGTGAACGATCCTGAGCAACGAGCAGCTGTCGATCAGAGGTGCGAACACCGGCTGCTGGCAATGACCACGCCGACCTGGTCGGTGTGAATTCCGCAATGGTCATGCAGAATTGCCACGCTGCGCAGTCGGATTTCTTCTCCGCTCTACCGAGGGGCTGAATCGACTCTCGAAGCCACAGAAAGGCGCTCAGGGCTTGATTCTCCGAGTGGACCAGGCGCGGAGTGGGTCGTTGATCTTCGCGACCGCCTCAGGCTGTATTGGAGTCGCCTAGGTGCCTCCTCGGGGCCGTCGGCAGATTGTGGCAAAGACCTGCGTGAAGTATCGATGTAGTAATTGTCTTCGTTGACAACGCACTGACGGCCGATCCCGATTGCGAGATCGGCCAGTCAGCTTGTTCTGCATGCTGTTCGGGCGTGATTATTCTGCGTCTGCTGTTCTCCCATTGTTTCGGCGTGCCAAAGCTACTGCATCCGAGGGTATTACGAGAGTGGGACGAGTGGCATGGTGAAGGACGTTCGCAGACGTGCTTCCTAGTAGCGTCGCCTTGAAGCCCCGCAAGCCGCGGGATCCGAGGATGATCACATCGACGTCTAGTTCCTCGGCGGCCTCCACGATAGCTTCAGACGCTGTGGCCATCGTGGACGAGATCAGGGGCTCCGCGACAAGGCCGAAGCTGCGTGCCAGCTCCGCGCCATCGGTGGCAATTTTCTCCGAGACGTCTAATGCCGCGGCGTCGAGGCCTTGCAGTTTCTCCAGAGCCGGATGGCCTTCAAGGTGCGCAGCAAAGCCTTCGAGCGGTTGGCGGGCGTAGAGCAACACTGCAATAGCGCCGGGGAAAAGTCCTGCAGCGGTTTGCATCGCGCCACGCGCGTTCGGTGACCCGTCGTAGGCGATGAGGAGTTTTGGAGTGGACATCGGTGTTTCCTTTCTAGTCATTGACGTTCGGGCTGAACAACATTCGGCCGGCTGTCTGGCCGAAGGGGTGAATTGACGGGAGAGAAAGAACAGCCCGCACTTCCCGTCCGGTCGCCTCACCGAGATCGTTTCGCCGGCCGCGGGAATCGATGCCGGTGGCTTGGCAATCACCTGGGTCGTGCGCTTCAGATTTCGTCGGGCTCGGCTCTATCTCGGAAAGAATCCGACCAGGGGCTCCGCGCAAACCTCCGACCGCTACCGAAGATGGCGCTGGACGTGTGTCAGTTTTTCGGATGGGTAGACATATGACTCCCTTCTCGGGAAATTGGAGATACCCCCTGGGGGTATAGACTAGGCGGTGAGGGGGTACTGGTGTCAAGCACGACTACTTGAGGTCGATTGGGCCGGAGTGTCAGTTCGGTGGGAGGTGCTGTGTCGGTATCGGCGGGTGCGAGGTGATGAATTTGTCTGGAGGCTGGGCGGAGCGGGGTCATAGTCAGCAGTGGCGTTCCGACACCTTGGAGTTCGCGTATTCAACCTCCAAACCCTTTGCCTCACTCGACACTTTGGCAGCAGTCGCGCAGGGCCCTCGAACTCGATGAACCACTGAGTCGTTACTGGACAGAGTGCGGAACCAAGGGAGAGCCTGCACTGCGTTGCGGGACGTCCTCACCCATCGTGCGGGTCTGCCGGGATTCAGCGCTTGCTGAGCATGTCGGCACCTATGGTCACTTGATCGATGGTGTTCTACGAGCAGTCACCGGACGTACGCTGGGCGAGATCTAGGCCGAAGATAATCGACCGGCCCTCGGCATGGATGGATGGTTCGGGGTCCTGGCGGAAGAGTTACCGCGCGTGGCGGAGTTGGAAACCGCGCTCCCCGGGGGGGGTGCGAAACAGTTTGTGCGTGAGGTATGCCCATCTTATGAGCGAGTGCTCGAGTATCCTCACGGGTTGGTCGAGTTGGGCCGAGAAGACATCGTCCTTGCGGGCCGCTTCGATCGCATTCCGAGTTCGAACTGAATCGACGAATACGTGCTCGGACTCTCGCACACGCGCTTAGACAAGGACATCGTAGCGATGGCAGGTAGAGCGTCCGAAGCTCTCATACTCGCGCTGTCCAACCGTGCGCAGGAGTCCTCATGTTCAACGACGTGACATTGTCCTGTCGGCGCAGAGGGCGCGGTCTGGCGAACACGTAGGTGTCACGGGACGAAGAAGGTTCCGAACCCCGGTGTTCCGATCGCCTGGGGATCGACGTATGCGACAACCTGACCCGAGCCCGGACGAATGGTGACGGGTTGAGCATCCAGTGTCGGAAATGACTCGGATCCGTACGCTCCGGTGCCGAGACTGAGCCAGTGGACGACCGCGGAGTGCGGGTTTCCGTCCCCGGGCGCGCGGCGCACGTGCAGCACGGCGACGCCCGACTCTTCGCCGACCATCGCTCCTAGGTGGGGCGTGGGCAAGTCGACGAGCGGGATGTAAGGATCGATCTGGAACGGAACCGTGCTCGGCGCCGCTGCCACGGTCCCCGGCATCATCACGCCGGAGATCGTAAGGGCCGCAAAGGCAGTGACACCGATCCGGGAAATAGCGTTGAGTGCAGTCATACGATTCGACGCTAGTCGCTTGACCGGCCATCCGGTGTCGTTTCGCATTTCAGAAGTCCTTGATCTGTTGGAGTCAGCCCGCACCATCGCCCAGATTGCAACTCGTCTCGGGTGGCGCTGGATTCGCACTTGGTCACCGCTTTGATTGGCGCAGCTGCGACACCGTGTCGATGACAGTTGCTGGTACAAGTTCGCGGCGGTGACTTCTCGAGGGAAGGAATCAATCTCTGGAGAAGCTTCACGGATTCGTCGAACAGTCCTACTGCATGCTGGATCGTATGCCCAGTGCGCCGGATTCTTCTGCAGTGACCGAACATTGGAACTATCTGCTCGGGAGCGCGACGTCGTCGAACTGCTGGTACAGGGTGTGAGCAATATCGACAACTCCTGTGCGCTGTTCATCGGCGTCTCGACCGTGAAAAGCCACGTGCAGCACTTGTATCGAAAGTCGAGCGTGCATTCACGTACCGAGTTGGTCCACGTCAGGTCCACGGCTGAGTGTCGTGACTGCGCCGCTGGTGTTCAAGCGATCGCGCGGCGCATCAGGTCTGCCGTCTCCTTGTTGAATGCGACCAGTGTGACCGTCTCGACTTCGGTCTTCGCCGCGCGAATCGCTGAAACGGCTTGTCGGACCGCATCTTCCTTCGGCCAGCCGTAGACCCCTGCCGAGATCAACGGAAAGGCGACGGTTCGTGCGCCGATCGAGTCTGCAACGGCGAGACTGCGCGTGTACGCCGACCGAAGCAATCCGGATCGGTCCTCGGATCGTGAATACCTCGGGCCGACGGTGTGAATCACGGCCTTGGCGTGGAGCTTTCCCGCGGTGGTGGCTACGGCTGCACCCACCGGCAGGCCGTCGGGGAGGCTGGTGTTGCGCAATACCTCGCAAGCTTTCAGGATCTCCGGTCCGCCGGCGCGGTGGATCGCGCCGTCGACACCGCCGCCGCCGAGGAGCCTGGAGTTGGCCGCGTTGACGATGGCGTCGACGGTCAGCGTCGTGATGTCGCCTTCGACGACGGTAATAGCGGGCATGGATCCTCCTGTGTTTCCAACGGCCGTGTTTCCGAGGGCCGTGTTCCAGAGTTCACGCTTGGGGCGAGCCCACGGCATAGCCGAGCGTACGTCGTAGGGGTCACGTCCGATCAACATCGAGTATCGCGCCGCAACCGACGGTGTGCGACTGTGTGCCTGAACGCAATGAAGGAGTACGCGCTTGCCTTCAGCCCGCAACGCCTGGACGGTGCGCGCTGCGTCGTCGAGGACGAACTCGAGGTTGGCGTTGGAATCGGGACCATCGTCGACCAACCAGAACTCGACGTGATCGGAGCAGACCTGCCGTGTTCCCATGCGGCACAGGCTGACCACAGCGTCGTAGTCCGCAGTGGACACCGCATCGACGCCGCCGAGCAGGACGCCGTCGTCGTGCGGGTGCGTGGTCAGGTGGTGGGTTCCGCGGAACCGCGAGTAATCGAGTTCTGCCGTCGACGGCCAACCGTTCTTGTCGTCGGTGCCGCCGCGAGCAGTCTTGATCGCCAGGCGAACCAGATCGGAGGAACGGTATCCCGGCCAGCCGTGCATGATCCGGCGCCACCGGGCGGGAACCGCCGACGCTCCCCAACGGGCGCCGAGGAGGCCACCCGCGATGGCCGCAGTCGTGTCGGTGTCCCCGCCGGCTCGCACGGCTGCTTCCAGCGCGTACTGGAGGTGGCGAGCATCGGCATTGTCCGTGGAAGTGATGGCCCACCAAGCGGTTTGAAGTGCATGCACCACCCAACCGTTCTTGGAGAAGTCCTGAGGTTTCCCGGTTTCGGCCTGATCGAGCAGCGGGCCCCAGTATTCGGCGACCTCCTGATCGGCAACGGAGAGGAAGTCGCGAGCCCCCTCGAAGTTGCCGGCGACAACGGCATGGCGGATGGCGTGGGTCCACAACTCGCATGCCTGTCCGGCGCGCGGGTCGTCATGCGTGAGTGAACTGATCCGGTGCGCGGCCGACCTGGCTCGCTCTGCATCGTCCAAGTAGGCGAGGGCGACGGGAGCGGTGCGCATGAGCGAGCCGTTGCCGGCCTTGCGGCCGCTGATCGCCCGCGCACGATCCGCCATGGCGGCTGCGCTTTCGGAGCGGGCAGACAATACCGCTCGCGTCTGGTTGCCGATGTCTGCAGGCTTCGAGTCGTACCACCGGATGAACTGTGCTGCAATGGTATCGAGGCCGTCAGAGCTTCCGATGTCGATTCCTGTCGCGGCCACCTCGGCGATTGAAACTGCCATCGAGGTGTCGTCGGTCCATTCTCCCGGCGCCCAGTTGAACGGGCCGCCGCCGATCATGTCGATAGTGACCTCGGTGTTCGGATAGGTGAATTCGTAGCCAGCGCCGAGTGCGTCGCCTGCTGCGGTGCCGAGCAGAACGCCGGCCGCTCGATCGGACTGCTGTGCGGTGAGTTTCATAGCCACCTTTTCAAGTTCGCGGAGATCGTTTGATCAACTTTGCGCTAACCATAGATCATGTTTGAGATAACATGCAAGGGTGAATAAATGGACAGACACGAGCGGCAGGGCATTATCGGACTACCCACGTCCGTCCGTGGCAGTGGACGTCGCGGTGTTGACGTACAGCGGTGGATCCCTGAAGGTTCTGGTTGTTCGGCGCCGTCTGGGCTCGCTGGCGCTACCGGGAACTTTTCTCCACGAACGCGAGTTGCTCACGGCCGCAGCTGATCGCGCATTGTCGGTCAAGGCAGAGTTGGCTCGGACGGACTTTCGCCAGTTGGCGATCTTCGACCGACCTGACCGCGACGATCGCGGTTGGGTTCTGTCGGTCGCGCATACCGTGGGCCTACCGGAATCGGCTCTGCCCGATTCGGCGCTTCTCGTCGATGTGTACGACGACGAGGCAGTGAGCGGACTCGCGTTCGATCACGCCGACATGGTGCGACTCGCGGTCACGGACCTCCGCACGAGGTACGCGTCGTACGTGGATCCGGACGGATTGGCGGGAGGATCGTTCACCGTCGCCGAACTTCGGGGACTGTACGAGGTGGTCTTCGATCGTCCGTTTCAGAAGGACAGCTTCCGCCGGCAGGTGTTCGACGCGCTCGAAAGTACCGGCGAGATGAGTAGGCCGGGTAACGGCCGGCCCGCCGAGACTTACCGGAGACGCGGTGACGGCGCACTGACTGCGCAGGCCATGGCATTCTTGGCCGGATGAAGTGAAACGAATTCTTGCAATTCTGCTGACCTGACGCGCTGAGCTGGGTAATGTCCGGTTGATGGGTGCAGTTTCGAATGAAGCCGAGTCCAAGATTCCGACCGTCGTGTGGGGTACGGGCAATGTCGGGCGTGCATCGATTCGCGCTGTGACAGCCAATCCCGCCCTCGAACTCGTCGGCGTCATCGTTGCCAACCCGGCGAAGGTCGGACGAGACGCCGGTGACCTCGCCGATCTGGGAGTGCACCTGGGCGTCGCGGCTACCGATGATGCCGATGCCGTGCTCGCAGGGTCCCCGGGCGCGGTGGTCTACGCGGCTTCCGGTGACATTCGGCCCGATGACGCGGTTGCAGACATCACGCGGGCGCTGACCGCCGGAGCCGTGGTGGTCACGCCGTCCGTATACGCGCTGTACGACCCGAAATCTGCACCCTCCGAGCTTCGTGATCCCGTCGAAGCTGCAGCCAAGGCAGGCGGCGGCGCTCTGTTCGTCTCCGGCATCGACCCAGGCTGGGGCAACGACATCCTGCCGATTCTCGTCAGCGGGCTCGCGGGGACAATCGACCAGATCAGGTGTCAGGAGATCTTCGACTACACGACCTACGAACAGCCGGATTCGGTCCGCTACCTCATCGGGATGGGTCAGCCGATGGACTACGAACCTCCCATGGTCGCGCCGAGTGTGCCCACCATGGTCTGGGGCGGCCAGATTCGGCTCATCGCCCGGGCGCTCGGGGTGGAACTCGACGAGATCCGCGAGACCTTGCTGCGCCGCCCGCTCGAGGAAACCGTGTCGACCGACCATATGGGGGAGTTTGCGGCCGGCACCCAGGGCGCACTGCGATTCGAGGTTCAGGGAATCGTCGGCGGGGAACCCTTGATCGTGATCGAACACGTCACGCGTATTCATCCGTCCTGTGCCCGCGATTGGCCGCTTCCGCCCGACGGCGGCGATGGCGCGCACAAGGTGATCGTCGAGGGACGACCACGAATCGAGATCAACGTCGAGGCCACCGATGAAGGTGGAAACCGCGCAGCCGGCGGAAATGCCACGGCTGTAGGACGTCTCGTCAATGCAATTCCGTGGCTTCGTCAGGCCGAACCCGGTCTTTACGACGCGCTGGACGTTCCGCTCACACCCGGCGTCGGCAAGCTCGGTGCCCGAAACTCGGAGGTACTCACATGAACATCGACATACCCGAAGGCAAGAATCCGATCGGCTACGTGTGGGGCGAGATGGTCCCAGGCATCGGGCCCGCGGCCGCCGGCTTCTCCCAAAAGGTCTACACGGACGGCACTCTCGGACTCCGCGAGTTCGAGGCGGCCAGGCTTCGGATCGCTCAGATCAACGGATGCATCTTCTGTCAGGACTGGCGCACCGAGCGTGACGGCGAGACAGTGGAGTCGACGTTCGATCAGGCTGTCACGGACTGGCGCACCACCGATGCCTTCGACGACAGGACACGCCTCGCTGCCGAATACGCCGAGAGATACGCTCTCGACCACCACGGACTCGACGACGAGTTCTGGGAACGTATGACAGCTCACTACTCCCAGCGGGAAATCGTCGAGTTGAGCATGTGCCTCGGATCGTGGTTGGCCTTCGGTCGGCTCAACCACGTCCTCGGCCTCGATACTCAATGTGTGTTGCCCGGCAACTGAATTCGACCTCTCAGGACCCGTTCCGAGCACTGATGCGGGTCCATCTACGATTCAGTATTTGATCGGATGGACTAACGCTTCGATCTCCGCGCGTACTTCATCTGTGTTTCTGGACGTCGGCAACGTGAGCAGAGTAGCGCTTGCTGCATGGCCGATATGGTTTCGTATGAGCTCTGCGGCCTTCAGATCTCCATCCTCGATAGCATTAACAATTTCATCGTGCTCATCGAGGGATGTTTCGTTACGGCCGGCCAAGCTCATTGCCTGAAATGGCACACCATTCCACAGTCGCTCGATGAACTGCATAAGCAGAGGTTGATTGGAAATCTGGCAGAGAGCCATATGGAATTCGTAATTCAGCTCCGCCAGAACTCCGGAATGTCCCGAGGGTAATGCGGCCCGAGCACGAGCTTGGATGGCGCGCAGATTTGCTAATTGTTCTTTAGTGGCCACCGGCACTGCAAGCTGGACGGCGAGCGGCTCCAGCAGAAGACGCAAGCGATACACCTCAAGTCCACTTTCCAATGTGTACTGAGCAATCGTGGTGAATTTGTTCGACTCTTGCTCGACAAGGCCCTGGGTCGCCATCATTCGCAGTGCTTCGCGGACCGGTGTCAACGACATGCCGAGCTGTTCCGACAAGTCGACGAGTGTGACTCGTTGTCCTGGTTGGAGGACGCCGGTCCGGACGGCGTCACGAAGTCTGGTGTAAGCGACTTCGCCTTTGGTTTGGGTTAACGCAGGTTGCAGTGACACAGGGGCTAGGGTAGCAACCGGGTTTCAACTTGACAATATATAAAGCTTGCTCGGCTGTATGGCGGTTGAACCTGGCGACACGTACATCCGGCGTAAATGGCACTGTGGCGCGTACTCGCGCGAGTCGCACGGCAGTGCCCGTTGACATTTTATAATGTGTCAATTAGTGTTTCAGTATTCAATCCAGACCAGGTAGGAAGGCAGACAGTGTTACCAGACCGGTTCTGGCGCGTCGCGGGGTCGACCTGATTTGCCTGTCGGGTTCAAGCCGTAGCTTGCATGTGACTGTTTTGTACCCGATATGAGCCGCCCGAACTGACGGTGATGTTTCCGAACTTTTTCAGAGATCGGTCTGGTTCGAGTTGTGCGCATCATCAACAATTCTGACGAACCGCCTTGGTTGATATCTAACGTGCAAGCAAGAATCGCGAAATCTGGATTAGGCACTGACGAGATTTTAGTAGTCGGCCTGGGCGGTCAGCTTGGGATGGATACCGTGTGAGAGGAATCGAAATGGCGCCGGAGTCGATTCAGAAAGAGCAGATACTGCTCGATCGAGATGTGTGTATTGGAGCCGGCATGTGCGAAGCCGTCTCACCGTCAGCGTTCCGAGTAGATGACGACGGCTTGGTTGAAATCACCCCTGAACTCGCGCAAGCGGATGCAGGTTTGCTCGAACCCGAGTTTGCTGAAGCAGTGACAAAGGCCATCGCCGTTTGTCCGGCCCGGGCAATCTTGCTCGATGTGCCAGCCAGATCCGGGAGGAATGATGCCTAATCGCGGCATCGTGGTCGTCGGCGGATCACTCGCGGGTGCGCGCGCAGTCGAATCGGTTCGCAGGGCTGGATTCGCTGGAAAAGTCACTCTGATCGAAGCTGGCGAACACGAGCCGTACGATCGGCCTCCGCTGTCCAAGGAGTACCTGGCGTCTGAGATTGGAACTCGGCCGCCGAAGTTGTTGGACGCTGATGCGATTTCTGAGCTCGACCTGGACCTGCGTTGCGGTGAGCGCGCGGTGGAACTGGACTCGACAGCCAAGATCTTAAGGACATCGAACTCGGAGTATCCGTACGAGCGTCTCCTTGTCGCCACGGGCGCATCCGCGAGGCAACTCGAGGTTCCAGGCTCCGACCTCCGCGGAATTCATTACCTACGTAGCCTCGACGACGCCATCTCACTTCGTGCCTCGATTGGCGCAGCACGCCGCGCAGTTGTGGTCGGCGCCGGGTTCATCGGAATGGAAGTAGCATCGAGCCTGCTCAGTCTCGGGCTCGCCATTACGGTGCTAGAGCGCGAATCGACTGTATTCCCTTCTCTTGGAACAGATCTTGGCGACGCAGCTGCTCGTCGACTGACGCAAGCCGGCGGAATCCTTGAAGTCGGCGTCGTCGTTGACGGATTTGCCGGGGTACGGGATCTCGCGGGCGTGCTCCTAAGTGATGGGCGCGTATTGAAGGCCGATATCGCAGTGGTGGGGGTCGGCGCGACGCCGAACATTGCCTGGCTGGCAGAGAGCGGGGTAGCGACTGAGAATGGCGTGGTTTGTTCGGCAACTTTGGAATCAAACGTGCCCGGCGTCTACGCGGCCGGTGATGTTGCGAATTGGCCTTCCCGAAGGTTCGGCGAGCGCATACGCGTTGAGCATTGGACCAATGCGGTCATGCAGGGAGTGACTGCGGGCCACAATCTGGCGGGAAAAGCCACTCAGATGGAGTTCGACGACGTCCCGTATTTCTGGAGCGACTTTCTCGGTACTCGAATCCAGGTCGCAGGTCGGTTGAACAAGTGGGACGAGTGCCGTCAGGTCGCCAGTGACGAGACCGGACATGTCAATGTCTTCGCGTTCGACGGTCGCATCGTCGCAGTAGCGGCACTCGATGCGCGGCGTCACTTCTCCCGGAGTCGGCGGTTGATCGGCGAGAAGGTCGCAAGCCTTACGGAACTTCCGCGTTAGTTGCCGAACCCGTCCATCCAATCCGACTACGAACTTCAGACGAAAGGAATCCGACAGTGACAAAACACCAGGCGGAGATCGCCGTGACACGCCACGGGATTGCCGATTCGGCATCGTGGCTGTTCGTTCCCGGACACCGCCCAGAGCAATTCGCCAAGGGAATTGCGGCCGCGCCCCAGATGTTAGTGCTCGACCTCGAGGACGGAGTGCCAGTTTCAGAGAAGGCGCAAGCCCGCCAAGCGATTACGGAATGGCTGACACACGGCGGCGTCGGCTGCGTGCGTGTAAACGCAGCCAGTTCGCCGGAGTTCTCACGTGATCTTGAAGTCCTCCGCCGCCTTTCGGGATTGCGCTGCGTGATCCTGTCCAAGAGCGAAGACGTCGCAGCGATCGACGAGGCTGCGGAGGAGATCGACCGACCTGTCATTCCGTTGATCGAAACCGCTTTGGGCGTTGCGAACGTGCGGTCGTTGGCTGCGGCAGCGGGTGCCGCACGCCTGGCGCTCGGTGCCGTCGACCTCACCTTGGACCTAGGCATTGCAAATGACGATGAAAACTTGGCTCATGCTCGGTACGAACTTGTACTCGCATCCCGTGTCGCTGGGTTAGCGGCACCCCTCGACAGCGTTCCGATGAATTTCGGCGATCCTGACGCGATCTACACGATGTCTCATCTGTCACGACAAAGGGGCTTTGGTGGTCGGATGTGCATTCATCCGAGTCAAGTCAGCCCCATCAATCGCGCATATCTACCCGACGAAGCGGAGTTGAAGTGGGCGCGTGGAGTTATCGAGAACGCCTCGGAAGACGGGCCAAGTCAGATGGAGGGTTCGATGATTGATCTGCCGGTTTTCGAGCGCGCGCGTCGCATTCTCGCTGCTCGCGGGGTATAGGTACTGACCCGATCTGGGGTGCCCCCGGTACATCCACACCGATGCCCCATTCCAAGCGTGCTCGACTGCTGCAAAAACGACGCAACCAGCAGCACCGTAGCCGCCATGGAAAGACATCGCCCGCTCACTAGACAATGGGGTACTCATGCCTTGGCTGGACATCATGGGATGGTTCGGGTCCGCGCTGCTCATCTATTCGATCATGCAAGCTGGAGTACTGCGATTCCGCGTGCTCAACATCGCTGCCTGCGTCGTTCTGGCCATTTTCAATGGTGCTCTCGAAATTTGGCCCATGGTGGCAATGAACGTCGCTCTGTGTCTGATCAACTTGTGGCGCATTCGTGAGCTGCTGACAGATCAACCTGCCGCGCAAGCATGATATTCCACAACAACTGAGTGTTGTTCGTCGCCAATCATCGTATCTATTGACAACCGTGGGTTGCGATCTGCTTTTTGCAGCGCTGGAGGCATTGGCTATTTTGTCGGCGCACAGCGTGGTCCGAATCTTGCTGATGTTCAGGGCGGTTCGACGGTAGTGCCTTCGACCATGCATGTGCCGATACATCCACGGTTGGTCCACAGCTGTCGCTGCTTGACTCGAGATCGCAGTTGGCGGTGTCCATCGTTCAGTGCAGTGGGTTGGGTCGCGTCCTAGGTCTTGGGGACGCGGATGATG